>DASVSV010000361.1:0-12511 GCA_036387915.1 Thermoanaerobaculia bacterium | reverse complement strand
CGCCGCGCGCGCACCACCGGAAAGAGAGGGGAGAAACATGACCAAGAAAGCACTGCTCGTCGCCCTTGACGGCTATGAGCTCACCGCTCCGACACAAGAGCTGGCTCGATGGCAGGAGCTGTTGAAGGAGTTGTACAAATTCGACGAAGTCGTATCGCTTAAAAATCAAAACGCAACGAACCAAGGAATTCTAAAGGCTCTCGATTCGCTGCTGGACGCTGCGTCGGCCAACGACCAATTATTGTTCGTGTTCATGGGCCACGGCACACTCGACAAAAAGGGCGGGCAGCGTAGCCAGGCCCTGCTGGTGTATGACGGGACGGTCGTTCGTCGCGAAATCGACGCGGTCTTCGCCCGGACACGCCCACCGCGCGGAACCGATATCACCTTCGTTCTTGACTGCTGTTTCGCCGCGGATTATCGAACTCGCATGAAGTCGAGTAACGTGGCTGTTGACGCGATCCCACTGTTCGTGCCGCCGCCTATGGAAATCATGACGGACCGAAGCGAGGTGCGCGCGTTCGACATGGCCTTCTCGACCATTCACAAGGATGTGGAGGAGCCCATTATTTTCGCGGCCTCGGGCAAAAATCGGCCCGCGTACGAAATTCCGGATGGTAGAGAGCGGCGGCTACTGTTCTCGAAGCGGCTACTCGCGCAATTGCCTCAGAAATACGACACGTTCGAAGGGATCCGCGACAAAATCAACCTACTCCATCCGCGAATCCAGGAAGCGACACTGCTCGGGAACCTGAGCCGCCAGAAGGAGTGGTTCCCCGGGCAGTCGCCGTCTGACTCCGGAAACACCGACGAGCCTCCGCTGTCGCCGACAATAGACGATGACGCCGCCGATGCTCTGGCGCGGACAACCGCCGCCACCGCCAATTCGATCGATCTGCGGATCCTCGGCCTCGGGTGTTTCGTGGAGTCCCGGGATACTGCAAACGATCCTTATCAGGTACGCGTCATCCTCCCGTTCGATGAAGGGAAATACGCGACGGGGAACGACCGTCACTTCGCGTGCATCGAGATCGCAGAAGACGACATCGAGGGCAGCTTTACCGGAACGACACCGACCGAACATTTCCGCGGAGGGGTGCGGTACCTCCGCTGGCTGCTCCAGGGGCACACCCTATCCATCCAGACAGGGGTTCCAAATCAAGACTTTACGCGCTCTCCGGAGTTCGACCAGCACGTGCCCGTCATGACGGTTCTCTGTCCCGAGCTTCTTCCGAGGAACCCGCGGCCGGAATGCTTCGAGCCGGTCCCCCGTCCTGACCTTTTTGCGGCATTCGTGGATGTGCCGGGGGGTTCGGTCGACATCGGTTCCCTCGACGAGCATTCAACATTCTTTCAGCGCAGGAACGGCGACATCACCTGGGGATCCGAAACCACGCCGATCACTGTCCGAGTGAACGTTCCGCTGGTGACCGACTTCGCAACGATCCTCCTGCGGCCATACCCGCGATTCGACCGGCCGGACCTCGAGGTCCAATTGAAGCCCGGCCGCACCATGTTGATCGCGAACGCCCGCGAAGTGGACATCAGCGGGGACGGAACCCACGACGGAACCCCCGGCACCGTTCCGTCCACGCAGTTTCTTCTCTACTACAAGCTGTCGACGTTCGTTCCCAGCGATCCGCCGCTGCCTCAAACAGATCAGGCGCCGATCGATGCCTGCTCCGTGACGAGTTGGCCGTAATCGCGAGGTCGTCGGGGGCCGTCCGAGATACGGCTCCCGACACTTTTCCGCTACCCTTGCCCCATTCCGAACCGATCTCGCTTCTACGGCCGTTCCATCGTCTGGGCTGCGCTCGCGGTCATCGCGGCGGCATTGGCGTGGCGTCCAGTTCGCGCCGCACTCGAGGCCGTGACAATCGCGCGCGCACGACTGGCGGCGGACGATCCGCGCCGCTTCGCCGTCCGGCTTGCAGGGACAGACGACAGTGTCGCGAGCCGAGTGGCGACGTGGCTGCCCAACCCCCGGAACGCCGGTCCACTCGGCGCTGCTGCGAGTCTGGCCGAGCAGGTCGGCGACACGACAGGTGACGACGCCGCAAGGCTCGCTGGTCTCATGCATTTCCTGGGAGGGGATTACAAGCAGGCATCGGACAAATTCCGATCGATTCGACAGAAAACCGCACGGGATTGGAACGATTTCGCCGCAACAGAGCTGGCGCTTGCGCAGAAAACTGGACGACATGACCACACGCTGGAGGGGCTCGCCGCTGCCGATCGCGCAATGCAGTTGTCGCCCACAATGAAGGAGGCGCGCTTCAATCGGACGGTGGCGATTGAACACCTCGGCGCCTTGCCGGTCGCCCTGGCACAGTGGCGGCAACTTCCGGCGATCGAGCCCGCATCTCCATGGGCGGGCATCGCGCACCGCAAAGCGGCAGGCGCAGAGACTGAGGCGGCGGCTTGGAGGAAGCACGACGTCGCCTGTGTAACGCCTGGAGAACTCAGAGACCTCGCATCGCGGTTTCCGCAGCAAGCTCGCGTGACGGCCGAATCCATTCTCCTCTCTACATGGGCCGAGGCGATGCTCGGCAATGAGCGCGAAGCACGGCACCAACTGGAGCTCGCACGCACGGTCGGAGAAGTATTGCGCGGAAGGGACGAATCGCTTCTTGCTGACGCGGTCGCGGCGATCGAAGGCGCCGAAGGCACACCCCGTATGCAGAAGCTGATCGCCGCCCATCTCGCCTACCGGGAAGGTCGCCTCGCATTGAGCAACGAAAACATCGCGACTGCCGAACGCCTGCTTCGTATTGCACGAGAGGATTTTCGCGCCGGCGGCAGCCCCATGGCTGATATGGCTGCCTGCTATGCCGCGACGGCCATCGCCAACCAGGATCGCCCGGCCGAGGCACTCGCAATCCTGAACGGGCTGCGTGCTTCGGCATCCGTGCATCACAAAACCCTTCGCGCCCGCATCGACCACGAGCTCGCGAACTGGACGGCCGTCCTCGGCCACTGGTCGGAATCGATCGCGGCCGCTGAGCGCTCCATGGCCGTTTCCTCCGCCCACCGCGAGCAGACCCATCTCGCGGCCACGCAGGCTACGCTCGGTGAGACATACGACTTCGTCGGCAGCACGGAGCGCGCCTGGCAACATGGCAGCTCCGCTCTCCGGACCGCGTGCACGGCCGGCGATTATGCACGTGCACGCGTGGCGCTGGCTGTACTGACGCGGACTGAAATGCGCGGCCGCCGATGGCCGCGCGCGCGAGCCCTCGCTTCCGTCGAGCAGGAGCTGGCTCTCTACGCGGACGCTCCACGCCTCAATGCAGGACTATTCCTGCGCCTGGCAACGATCGACTCACACCTCGGACGGCGCTCCGACGCCGATCGAGCCATTGCGCAGGCACGGGTCGCCGCAAAGATATTGCCGCGCAAGTCAGCGCGCGAAAAACTCCTGGCGGATATCGACGGACAGGCCGGGGCGCTGGAACGGCCGCGCGACCCGAAGCGGGCAATCGCGCTGCTCTCCTCCGCGATCCGTTTTCAGCAACAGGCCGAGCGGTCGATCGTGTTACCCGAGCTCTACCTCGAACGAGGGCGCGCGTACGTCGCGGCCGGGGGGATGGACGATGCCGCACGTGATTTCGAGAGCGGCATCCGCGAATTGGAGCGGCAGCGCAATCGCGTACACGAATCGGAGCTGCGGCCCGGCATCTTCGACGACGCTGTCGAACTGTTCGACGAAGCAGTGTCGCTGCGCGTCCGGCGCGGCGATTCCGCCGCAGCGGTTTTGAACGACATCGAGCGAGGACGCGCGCGGGCCGTGCTGGAACAGATCGAAGCGACCGATGACATGGTCGTCCCGGCCGATCTCGCCGACCTGCAGCGGCATCTCGCAGCCGGAACGGCGCTGGCCGAATACGTCGCCCTGCCAGACCGTCTGGTGATCCTCGTGGTCAAGCCGAACGAAGTGGCGATGCGCAGCGTCGCGGTGCCGCGTACGAATCTCGTGAAAGCAGCGAATACGTTCGTGCAGAACGTCGAATCAGCTGCCGCGAGCGGCGCGCTGTATGACCTCCTCATCCGCCCCATGGAGGCGGATCTCGGCGATGTCGACGCCCTCACGTTCGTCGTCCCCGATTTCCTGCAGCGCGTGCCGTTCGGGGCGCTCCGAGCGCGTGGAGCGCAATCGTTCCTGATCGAGCGTCGCGCCACTGCTCTTTCTCCGAGCGCCGGAGTGTTCATCGCCACGGTTCAGCGCCTGCAACAACTGCCGCCGACGCAGCCACGGTCGGTAGGCGTATTCGCCAATCCCACCATTCCGCGCGATAAGTTCCCGCAACTGCCGTCGTTGCGGACCTCCGAGTCTGAAGGGCGAATGATCGGAAAGCAGTATCCGAAGAGCGACGTGTTCACGCGCGAGGCCGCGACCGCGATGCGTTTCATCGAACTTGCCCCGTCCTACGACGTGGTGCATTACGCCGGGCATGCGACGCTGGACCGGCACGAGCCGGCTCAGTCGGCTCTCGTCTGTGCATCGACGCCTGACATGCACGGCGCACTCACGCTCCGCCAGATTGCGCGGATGCGGTTTCGTTCGACGCGCGTCGTCGTTCTCGCTGCATGCAGCACAATGGACGGGCGGAATGCGGCGGTCGAGGGCGTGCCGAGCCTCTCTCGCGCATTTCTCGTGGCCGGCGTGCCGGCGGTCGTGGGAACACTGTGGGACATCGAAGACGGCGAAGCGATCCGGATCATGCGGCCTTTCCATGAGCGACTGGCGCACGGAACGGGGGCGGCGGAAGCACTTCGCGCGGCGCAGATCGACGCCCTCCGGGCCGGCCTGCCGGTCCGGCAGTGGGCCGCGTTCGCGCTGACCGGCTCGGCGCGCTGATCTCCAATTGACCTCGGCCGCGCTCGCCTCCGCGCCCGCCTTTCCATCAAAATCCACGAAATGACTTTCCGTCCCGCCGAGTTCGAGAACTTTGTCGCCACCGATACTCCGTCGCGCCAGCGCCTCTTTCCCCAATACGGCGGCTGGAAGAACGACTTCGACATCATCGTGATCGGCTCCGGAATGGGCGGCGGCGTGCTGGCCGACGATCTCGGCGATCGGCTCAGTGGACAGAAGCGCATCCTGGTCCTCGAGGCGGGGTCGTATCTCTATCCGACGCACGTCTTCAACATCTGCCGCTTCCCGAACGCGGACGTGGCCGGGCAGTTCCGCTGCAAGAATTTCTGGCAGCCCGGCAACGGCGGGAGCGAGCATTACATCCACGAACAGCCGCAGATGAATTTCGGCGGACGGTCGGTTTTCTGGTCGGGACTCATTCCGCAGATCCAGCAGTGGGAGCTCGATTTCTTTCCCGGCCGCGTGAAGAACGATCTCAATCATCGCTATCTCGCCGAAGCGGGCGTGCTGATGAACGAGTCGCGCACGATGGGTGGGACGGCGCAGGAGATGGTCCAGCGTTTCCGCCAGACGTCGCTCAACGCGGACTTCGAGATCCGCGAAACGCCGCGCGCCCTGCATCAGCCGTATCTGGCGCGCGAGAACGCGCCGCCGGTGACGGAGTTCTTCGTCGAGCCGACCGGTGTGTTCAACACTGCCGAGCTGCTGATCAACAACGCCGGCCTCACGCCGGGCGTGCATCACGGCGATCACAATGGCATGTTCATCCTCCTCAATCATTACGTGGAGGACATCCAGCGCAGCAATGACAACCACTACGAGCTGGTCGTACGGAACACGCTCGACGGCACCGCGCGCCACGTCCACGCCGGCACTGTCATCCTGGCCGGTGGCTCGATCGAGAGTCCGAAGCTGCTGCGCCGCTCGAGTCTCTTCGAGTCGCTGCCCGGTTCCGTGAAAGGACTGGTCGGGCGCGGCCTGACCGATCACCCGACGACGGACTGGATCCGCACCTGCGCCACGCACATGGGCAGTCTGGAGATCAGCCGCAATTCGCACGCGAAGATCGTTTTCTATTCGCGCGGTCACCGCGACGGCGACGGGCGCATCCGCTTCCCGTTCAACGTGGAGATGAACGTCAATCACGAGTACTGGCATCTCCGCGACAACGACCCGACCGCGCCGCGCTCGCAGCAGAACGACCCCTGCCCCGGCGCGTCGCCGATCGAGATCAAGTTCAGCTTCGGCAACTGTCTCGACGACGGCAACGAGGTCAAATCCGCGCCGCCGTTCGGCTACGTGCCGGAGATCGCGTTCCGCAATCTGAACTGGGTGCACCTCCTCGCGAACGAACGCTTCCCCGCGCTGGCCGGCTGGCAGAAGAGCATCGACGACATCTGGAACGAGTTGAACGGAATCGCGACGCGGATCTTCTCGGAGTTCCAGCACAACGGCGCCCCCGTCCAGCCGCAAGGACGCCTCGGTCAAGGCAAGGGCTTCGGCTTCGGCACGGTGCACCACGCCATCGGCACGCTACGCATGCCCCACCGCACCCGCTACAACGCAGATTTTCAGAACACATCCGTCGTCGACGAAGACCTCCAGGTCATCGGCGCGCCGAATCTCTACGTCTGCGACATGTCGGTGATGCCCTTCAGCTCCGCCGCCAACCCGGTCCGGACCCTCGTCGGCCTCGCCCTCCGCATGTCGCACCGGTTCGGGTGATGGCGCGTGGACGCTCCGCCGGCGCACGGAGAGACGACGAGGAGGCCTCCCGGTCGTTCCTCTGTGCATCAGCGGAACGTTCCTCCCGCCCATCCATCCATTCGTCCCGAATACGTCGACATCGAGCGGCGTGGCGGGCATGCTCGCGCGCGATGATCAGGAACCTGGCCTTCTCGCTTCTCGTCGCCACGACAGTGAATGCCGCGCAGCCGGTTGAGCGCATCACGCAGCTCCTCGCGCGCTACTACCCGGCGAACGAGCCGGGGGCGGTGGTGCTCGTCGAGCGGGACGGGAAGACGCTGCTGCGGACCGCGTATGGGCTCGCGGACGTCGAGTTGCAGACGGCGCTGAAACCGGAGCACCTGATGAAGGTCGGCTCCATCAGCAAGCAGTTCACGGCCGTGGCCATTCTCAAACTGGCCGAGGCGAAGAAGCTGTCGCTGGAGGACAAAGCCAGTAAGTACCTGACGGACTTTCCGCACGACGTGACCATCGAGCAGTTGCTCACGCATACGGCCGGCGTCGCGGAGTACACGGCCATCCCCGAGTACGGTGCCGCGTTGCGGCAGGACGCCACGGTCGACGAGATCGTCGGACTCATTCGCGCGAAGCCGCTCGCGTTTGCGCCCGGCACGAAGTACCAGTACACGAACTCCGCGTACTTCATCCTCGGCGCGATCGTGGAGAAGGCTTCCGGGACGGCGCTCGCCGAGTTTCTGCGCAAGGAAGTGCTCGACCCGCAGGGACTCGCGCAGACGCGTGTCGACACGCTGCAGGACATCATCCCCAAACGCGCCCGCGGCTATCAGCGTGCCGAGGGAAAGATCCGCAACGCGACGATGTACAGCCCGACACGCGCGTTCTCCGTCGGCTGGCTGCTCTCCACCGTCGACGATCTGTCGAAGTGGAACCGCGTCCTGCACGGCGGCAAGGTGCTCCCCGCGCCGCTGCTCGAGCGCGCCCTCACCTCCGCGAAACTCGCTGACGGGACGCCGACGAACTACGGTCTCGGATGGTTCCTCGGCGAGCTCGAAGGCGCGCGCGTGATCGAGCACGGCGGCGACATCCCCGGCTTCTCCTCGCACGTGCTGTCGATCCCGGAGAGGAAGATCTTCGTGGCCGTCCTCTCCAACGATGCGCACCACGAGCCCCGCCCCGACTTCGTGGCCACTCAGATCGCCACGCTCCTCCTCGGCAAACCATGGGACCCGGTCGCGATCTCATTGACCGACGCGGAGCTGGACGCGTTCACCGGCACGTATCGCAACGCGGCCGGCGTCGAGCGCAAAGTCACGCGCGACGGCACCCGCCTCTTCATCGAGCGCGTCGGCGGACGGAAGAGCGAAGTCTTCCCTCTGTCGAAGGACACGCTCTTCTACGCGAGCTCGTTCATGACCGCGCAGTTCCTCCCCGACGGAACGATGGTGTTGCGGAACCGTGGCAAAGAGATGGATCGTGCGAAGAAGTAACGCCGTATCATCGACGGCGATATGAAACGACCTTTCAACTGGCGTCTCTGGGGCGGGCTCGCACTGGCGATTGTCGCGATCGTGAGCTACTTCGCCGTCTTCACCCGCTTTCCCGTGACGCGCGACATTCCGTGGGTCCCGTTCCTCCTGTTCGTCGTCGCGGCGGTGCTGCTGATTGCCGGATGGCGGCGGGCAACGGGAAAGATCCTGCCGTCCATCGTGGCCCTGCTCGGGTTCCTGCTGATGGGCGCGTTCACCTTCATGGTCACGGTCGGCTCGAAGGGCCTGCCCGTTGCCGCCGGCGCGCCCGCGGTCGGACAGAAGGCGCCGGAGTTCACGCTGCCGGACACGAACAACCGTCCCGTGTCGCTCTCGAGCGCCCTCGCCGGAGCGAACGGCGTGGTGCTCGTCTTCTACCGCGGCTTCTGGTGACTCTACTGCAACTCCGAGTTACGGAGTCTTCAGGAGCGTCTCGCCGAATTCGAAAAGATGGGTGTTCGTCCGATCGCGATCAGCGTCGACACGCCCGAGCAGTCCCGCGACCTGGCGAAGAAAGCGGGCTACACGTTCCCCATCCTTTCCGACCGCGACGGAGCGGTCACCCGCCAGTACGACCTGATTCACAAAGGCGCCGGCATCGGCGGCCACGACGTGGCCCGGCCGGCGGAGTTCCTCCTCGACGGCACCGGCACGGTGCGCTGGCGCAACCTGACCGAGGACTATCGCGTACGCGCGCGGCCGGAGGAGATCCTGGAGCGCGCACGAGCGCTGAGGTAGAGCTTTTCGGAGTGCGGCGGCGAACGAGCTGCCGCTTTGGTGTACGCACGCAAACAATCGCAAGCGCGCAAATTCAAGGCTCTGTGCGTGTGAATTCGAAAGCGGCGGCGAAGGCCGCCGCACTCCATAACGCTCAGCGGCGCGTTCTCCCGAGCGCCGGGAGCGAGGACGCTCCCTGCTCAGCCGGCGAGGACGCCGGCGTTCCGTGGCGTTGTGCACGTTCTCGGCCGCCACGCCGGCGCTGATTTCAGGAGCGTTAGTGCGTACTTATGGAGTGCGGCGGCCTTAGCCGCCGCTTTTGTATGCCGCGCAAAGACCCGCGAGCGCGCCAATTTACGGCTCGATGCGCGTTCATTCGAAAGCGGCGGCGAAGGCCGCTGCACTCCTAAAAAAGGGGCCGCGTTGCCGCGGCCCCTTTCGTGAAAACTACTGCTCCGAATCAGCGCGCGTCGTGGGGCACGACGACGGTGGTGGAGGCCGAGGTCGAGTTGCCGGCGGCGTCGGCGCAGGTCACGGTGATCGTGTAGGTGCGGTCGGTGCCGTTGCCGGCGCGTTCGGCGCGCAGGCGGATGTGATTGGCGTCGACGATTTCCCAGTCCGCTTCGGTGTTGCCGTCGCCGGAGCCGTTGAGGGGCTGGCTGCTGGTGACGGCGATCGAGCAGACCGACGCGTTGCCGGAGTTGTCGCCCGACGTGTAGCTGACCGTCACGTCGACCATCTTGTGATTGTTGTCCTTGATGACCGGCGGTGTGGCGGTGAGGGCGCTGATCGTCGGCGGCTGCACGTCGGTCACGACTACGTTGAAGCTGCACGTCGAGGCAGTGGCGCTGGAGGCCGCGTTCACGGCCGTCGTGCCGATCGGGAAGAACGAGCCGGAGAGCGGCGAGGTCGTGACTACACCGCACGAGCCGCTGAGCGCGGGTGCGGCGAAAGTCACGTTCGCGCCGGCCTGGTTCGGCGCGCTGGACGCCGTGACCGTCGACGGGCACGTGAGCGTGCACGCCTGCACGTTGCAGATCGGCGCCGCCGTGAACGAGAGCGACCAGCCGCCGGCCAGCGTGCCGAAGTCGCCGCCGGCGTCATCGACGACGAAGAGCTGCCACGTACCGTTCGGGTCGACGCCGTTGAACGCGGCGAGCGACGCGCCGTAGGGACCCGCGGGCGCGGGCGGCGGGAACGGATCGGTCGTGCCGACGTTCGTCGGAGCGAACGTGCCGGAGACGATGGAAGTGCCGACCGAGGGCGCGGAGTCGTCGAACGTGAGCGTCACGTTGTTCGCGTCCGTGCCACCGCCGGCGTCGGACAGCAGCATGACCTTCTGTCCGCCCGGCCCGACCAGCAGCACGTCGAGATCGCCGGGGAACGTGTGCGAGAGCGAGTGCAGCGTGGCCCGCACCTTCGTCACCGGGCCGGCGATGCCGGAGACGACGATCGGCGACGGATACGGAGTGGCCGCGCCGGAGGTCGGGATCGTCACCGATCCGGTGTTCGCGACCGGCGGCGGCAGCGTGCCGACGAGGAAGGTGTACGTCACCGTGCCCAGGTTCGTGGCGCCGTCCTGCAGTTGCAGGGTGGCGCTCACGGTGTCGCCGCAATCGGCGTCGACGACAAACGTGAACGGACGGGAGACCGCGCCGTCGACGGGCGTCAGCGCGCCGTAGCTCCGCGGCGCACTCGGGGCGGCCACGCCGCCGGTGGGCAGCAGCGTCGCGACGAGATTCGTCGTCGCGCCGGTGCCGAAGTTCTGCAGCGGGAACTGCGCCGTCACCGTCTCATCGGGATCGCAGGCGTTGTTCGCCGGCGCCACGCTCTCCGCGGTGATGACCGCGGGCGGCGCGGCGCTGACTTCCGGAATGCCCGGGACGCCGCAGCAGAAGTAACGCTGGCGCGAGACGACCAGCTGCGCGCAAAAGAGCGTGCCGACGTCGGCCGCGCCCGTGTCCGCGAAACGCAGTTTCCACGTGCCGTTCATCTGCTTGCCGTTGAGCGCGGAGAGTGGCGACTCGGGGCGGAAGCTGTTGCCGAACGGTGCGACGCCGGCGCTGATCGCGGTCGGCGCGGAGTCGTCGAACGTGGTGAAGACGCCGGTGCAATCGGTGGCGCCGGAGCCGAAGTTGTCGCCCGACCCGCCGCGATTCGTGGCCAGCGGAACGATGGTTCCATCAGGCGCGATCAGCGAGATCACCAGATCGCCGTCGAAGGTGTGATTCGCGCGGAAGCGCACGTTGACGTCGGCGACCGAGCCGGTGCCGGTAACGACGATCGGGATGTCGGTCACGGCGACGTCGGGCAGCGGCGTGGCCAGGTTGCCCGTCGCGTAGGTGACCGGCGCGGCGATGCTCACCGGCGTGCCGACCTGCAGGGTCAGCGTGCGGTTGACGTTGCCGAGGCTGCTGGTGATGGCCACCGCGGGCTGGAGCTGCAAGCCGCACGAGCCGTTCGGCACGTTGTAGTTGAAGACGGCGTTGACCGTGGCGCCCGCGGCGATCGTGCCGAGGTTCACGGAGGGACCGCCGTCGAGCGAGACCAGCACGCCGTTGGCCGGCGTGGCGCAGAACGGATTCGTGAGCGGAATGGTGATGACGATGGTCTCGTCCGGATCGGGAACGCCGTCGCCGGCGCTGCACGAGCCGCCGGTGATGACCGGCGTGCCGAGGACGAGGTTCGGAATGTCGAAGGCCTGCTTGACCGTGCCCGAAGCCGACGACGCGGCGGACGCGCTGAAGCCCATGCCGCGCACGGCGAAGCCGTTCCAGATGTCCAGTTCGTCCGCGCCAGCGAAGCCGGCGCAGTCGGCGGTGAGGATCGAGTTGCGTCCGTGCAGCAGCGTCGGATTGACGGGATCGAGCTTCATGCCGTCGGTGACGATCTGCAGCGAGCGCTGATTGCCGGCCGCCCAGCCCATGCGGTTGATGATGCGCGCGCGCACTTCGAAAAGCGCGCTGGCCCAGACCTCACCGATGTTGTGCACGGCGAACGCGCTGCTCGAGCCGATGGGGCCGCGCGGGAACGCGCCGTCGGTGAGGTTGATCTGCGCCGGGTCGATGTCGGCGAAGGTCAGCGGGTTGTGCGGCTTGCCGTTCGGTCCGAGGCTGGACATGACCGCGTACGGGAAGCGGCGGATGCCGTAGTAGTAGTTGTCGGTGTAGCCGGCGACGATCTGCAGCGTGGAGTAGCCACCGGCGGCGTAGACGCCGTTGACGTCTTCATCGGGGCCGCTGGTCATGACCCGCGCGTAGAAGTCGGACCATCCCTCCCCCATGCCGCCGCTCATGGTGTTGTTCAAACCATTCGCGTTGTTGTGCAGGCGGTTGGACGTGCCGTGCGTCAGTTCGTGGATGAGGATTTCCTGGTCGAGCGCGGAGACGCGGTCGGGATTGGGTCCGGTGAAGACGTACATCTGCATGCGGCCGGATGTGCCGTCCGACGGGGTGAGCATGTTCGCGTTGTTGGTCCCGGAGAAGTCCTGCGCCTGGGCCAGCACGCGGTCGTTCCCGAGTCCGCCGCGGCCGAAGTTGTTCTGCTGGAAGTTCCGCGCGGCCTCGGTGAACCCGAGCTGGTACAACTGGTCGTGATAGCGGTTCGACCAGAAGAACATGTGCGCTACTTCGCCCCAGCGGTAGTCGGTGTTGGTCGGCGGGTCGGTGCCGGCCGGCGGCGGGTT
>DASVSV010000360.1:0-14040 GCA_036387915.1 Thermoanaerobaculia bacterium | reverse complement strand
GGGGGCGGGCTGAAGCCACGCCCTACGTTCAGCACGCGCGGCGCGAGACGGGCGTTACGCGCGAGGGGTATCGCCATCGTGAGAACGCCTGTGGCACCGCGCCGACGTTGATTCGTACGACGAGTGTGAGGACGTAGGGCGTGGCTTCAGCCCGCCCCCGGGCGGGGAGGGCGGGCTGAAGCCGTCGCGCTGCGTCAGCGCGTGCGGAGGATGAAGATCGTGGCCAGGGAGAGGGCGAGCATCAGCATCATCAGGGGCGACAGCGTGGGGATTCCGGCGGGGGCGGCGGTCACGGTGATGATGGCAGTGGCGGCGTTGTTGGCAGGGGTGGGGTCGGCGTCGGAGCTGGTGACGGTGGCGCTGTTCATGACCGGGCCGGGCGTCAGCGGGAGGCGGACCTCGAGCGCGATCGTCGCGGTGGCGAGGGCGCTGAGCGTGCCGAGGGTGCAGGTGACGGTGGCGGAGCCGGAGCAGGAGCCTTGCGTCGTCGTCGCGGAGAGGAGCGTCGTGCCGGCGGGGAGAATGTCGGTGACGACCACGTTCGACGCGGGGCCGGGACCGTTGTTCGTCACCGCGAGCGTGTAAACGGCGGGCGCGCCGGGGACGAACTCCGTTGCGTTCGCCGTCTTCGCGATCGACAGGTCGGCGACCTGGCGCGTGACGTTCGTGGCCGTCGTCGAGCTGTTGTTGGCCGGCACGGGATCGGGCGTCGCGGAGGTGACATTGGCCGTGTTCGAGATCGGACCTTCGACCGTCGTTGTGGCGACGAGGTCGAACGTCGCCGGCGCGGCGGGTGCGAGGGCGGCGATCGTGCAGGTGACGGTGCCGGCTGCCTGGCCGCATGTGAACGCGGGGCCACCGGTCTGGGCGATCGAGACGAAGGTGAGCGTCGGCGCGAGGACGTCGGTCAGCGACACGTTGACCGCGCTCGAGGGACCGGCGTTCGTGACGGTGATGGCGAACGTCACGTTCGAGGTCGTGACCGCTGCCGCCGGCGCGTTCTTCGTCACGCGGACGTCGGCGCTGCTGGAGAGCGTCGTCGTGGTCGCGGACGTGTTGTTGCCGGGGGTGGCATCGGGCGTCGTCGCGGAGACGGTGACTGAGTTGGCGAGCGTGCCGGTCGCGTTCGCGTTGGCCGTCACGACGAAGGTGAACGTCGCCGTCGCGCCGACGTTCAACGTGGCGATGGTGCAGGTGATCGTGCCCGCGGCGTGGCCGCAGGCGAACGTGGGTCCGCTGTTCTGCGTCGTGGAGACGAAGGTCGAATTGGCGGGCAGCGTGTCGACGAGCGAGACGTTCGTCGCGTTCGACGGACCGTTATTCGTGACGCTGACGTTGTACGTCACGTTCGTGCCGGCGACTGCCGCCGGCGGCGCGGTCTTGGTCACCGCGAGGTCGGCGCTCTGGGTGACGGTCGTGACGACGGTGTCGGTGTCGTTCGTGGCGTCGGTGTCGAAGCTCGAGGTGATGACCCTGGCCGTGTTGTTGATGGTCGTGGCGTTGCCGATCAGGAGCGTCAGCGTGTACTGCGAGGAACTGGCCGGCGCGAGCAGACCGTAGGTGCACATGACGTTGCCACCGGACGTCGAGCAACTGGCGACGGGGCCGCTGTTGTGAACCAGCGAGACGAAGCTCGTCCCCGGCGGCAGGGGATCGGAGAGGCCGACGTTGAGCGCGGCCTCGGGACCGGCGTTCGTGACCGTGAGTGTGTACGCGACGTTGGTGCCGGCCGTGGCGACGGCTGGTCCGGCTTTGTCGACCGACACGTCGACCGAGGAGACGGTGAGGGTGGTCGTCGAGACGTCGTTCTCGTCCTGCGGGTCGTTGTCGGAGACGACGGTGGCGCTGTTGGTGTAGGTTGCCGGCGAGGTGTCCGGGAGGTGCACGGTGAGCATCAGCGTCACCGACGCGCCGGCGGCGAACGTCGCGGCGTTGCACGTGACCGTGCCGCCTGCACCGACCGGGGGCGTGCTGCACGCCAGTGCAGCGGGGTTGCTGTTCGTCAGCGAGACGAAGGTCACGCCGCTGGGGAGGATGTCTTCCAGCACCACTGTCGTCGCGGCTGCGGGGCCGCTGTTGGTGAGGACGATGGTGAACGTGACGTCGCTGTCGGGGCCGGACGCATCGGGTCCGCTCTTTGTGACCGAGAGGTCGGCCTGCGGCGGCGGCGGCGTGGCCGTGGACGCGGTGCCGGTGTTGTTCTCTTCGTTGACGTCGATGCTCTCCGTGCTGGCGGTGGCGCTGTTGACGAACGTCGTCCCGGGCGACGCTTCCGCCGGCAGCTGCAGGACGAAGGTGAACGTGACCACCCCGCCCGCGGCCAGCGACTCGGCCCCGCAGTCGATCGTGCCACCCTCGCCGACGGCCGGCGCGTCGCAGGTGAAGCCGCCGTCGTTCGACTGGGAGACGAAGGTCATGCCGGGCGGAATGGGATCGACGAGGAGCACGCCCGCCGCGTCATTCGGCCCGAGGTTGGTGAGCGTGACGGTGTAGGTCACGTTCGACCCCGCGGCCGCTTCGGCCGGGCCGGACTTCTGGACCAACAAGTCGGTCTCCCCCGCTACGGCGAGCGAGGTACTGCCGGTGTTGTTCCCGACCGTGCCGTCAGGGGTCTGGGCGCTGCCGGTGGCGCTGTTTTGGAAGATGGTTCCCGCGGGCGCGTCCACCGGGAGCTGCAGGACGAAGGTGAACGTCACCACTCCGCTCGCGGCCAGGGACGCGGCCGTGCAGTTGATCGTGCCACCGTCGCCGGCCGGCGGCGTGCTGCAGGAGAAGCCGCCGTCGTTGGTCGCGGAGACGAAGGTCATGCCGGCAGGGATGGGGTCGGTGAGCAGGACGGTGGAGGCGGCGTCGGGGCCGAGGTTCGTGAGCGTGACGGTGTAGGTCACGTTCGTGCCGGCGGCCGCTTCGATCGGGCCTGATTTGTCGACGCGGAGGTCGGCCGTCTGCGCGGCCGCGAGCGGCGCGAGCAGGCACGCGAAGAGCAGCAGGAGCAATGCACGGAATTTCATCGGCGGCAGTCTATGCGCGCGCCGTCGCCGTTGCGCGTGTTTCTGCACGAGGAGACGGCGAGAGGCCGCCCGGCGGCGGGCTAAAGCCCGCCGCTCCACGACGCGTCGCCCTACGCCGATTCGCGCTGACGTGTCACCACGAGCGGCGAAGGCACGTCGACGTGGAAGCCCTGGGCGTAGCGGACGCCGAGGGCGCGGAGGCGTTCCATCGTCTCCTCGTCTTCCACCCACTCCGCGATGCACTCGATGTCGCGCAGCCGGGCGAGGCGCACCAGCGAGCCGATGATCACCTCGCTGGCGGCGGGATCGGTGCGCAGCTGCTGCACGATGCGGCCGTCGATCTTCACGTACGTCACCGGCAGCTCCTGCAGATACGCGAAGCTGGCCACGCCCGCACCGAAGTCGTCGAGAGCGAGATCGAAGCCGCGCGCGCGCAGACCCTTCATCGCCTCGACGGCCTGCTGCAGGCGGTGGATCATCACGCCTTCCGTCACCTCGAGGCAGAGCCGGCGGGGATCGAAGCCGTAGCGTTCCGGCATCGCGATCACGAGGTCGAAGAACGACGGGTCGTTCAGCGTCGAGCCGGTGATGTTCACGCTCAGGCGCAGGTCGCGCGTCTGCGCGAGATGACTGCAGGCCTTTTCCAGCACCCAGCGGTCGATGCGGTCCATCAGCCCGAAGCGTTGCGCGATCGGCAGAAAGCCGGCGCTGGTGCGCACCACGCCGCCCTCGTTCAGCCGCAGCAGTACCTCGGAGAAGTCGGTCAGCGTGCGGTTGGTGATGTCGACGATGGCCTGTCCGTACAGCTCCAGCGCGCCGGACTCCATGGCCATCTCGAGCTGCGACACCTGGTGCAGCGAGGAGTGCCAGCGCAGCATCACCTCGTCGCGCGCGAGGTAGACGTGCGAGCGATGCCGGCCGTCTTCCTTCGCCACGTAACAGGCCACGTCGGCGCGTCCGAGGACCGCGTCCGCCGTGTCGCCGCCCTCGGCCGGGAAGAACGTGATGCCGATGCTCACGCCGACGGCGAAGCTCATCGAGCCGAAGTGGAAGCGGTAGCGGCTCATCGCGTCGTGGATCGCATTCGCGACCGCGATGGCGTCGTCCTTGGCCGCGCCGTGGACGATGCACGCGAACTCGTCGCCGCCGAGGCGGGCCAGCTTCGCGCCGCGTGGGACCGCGCGCTGCAGCTCGTCCGCGAGCTCCTGCAGCATGCGGTCGCCAGCGATGTGGCCGCACGTGTCGTTCACCAGCTTGAACTGATCGAGGTCGAGGTAGAGCAGCGCGTGCGCGGACGGAGGTCCCTGCGCCACCGCGTCGGAGAGGCTCCGCTCCAGCTCGTGACGGTTGTACATGCCGGTCAGCGGGTCGTGATGGGCCAGCTCGAAGAGGCGGCGCGCGGTCTGTTCGCGTTCGTTCCAGACCACGGCCAGGATGTAGCCGGTGGCCGTGGCGGTGCCGACGAAGACGATGCGGATGATGGCCTCGAGTGGTGGGACCGACTCCTGACCGATGTGCATCACCACGAAGATCAGCAGCAGCACGGCCCCCGAGGCGGCGGCGCCGGGGATGCCGGCGGCGATGGCGGTGAAGACCACGATCGGGAGGAGGAGGAAGAGCGTCGCGAACGCGCCTTTGCCGCCGAGGGCGATCGCGCCGCCGATGACGATCAGGATCAGCGTCAGCGCCAGCCAGCGCAGGAAGGGGCCGCGCGTCGCGAACGGCCAGCGCCGCCAGCCGAGGACCAGCGGCGTGAAGATCAGGATGCTGATCAGGTCCGAGAGAAAGAACGAGAAGCCGTCCCGCAGGAGCTCGGGCGCGGTGCGATTCTCGAAAATGGATTCACCGATCACCGCGGCCACGCCGCCGACGGCGGTGGTGAGCAATGCGCCGGCCGTGAAGATGGTCAGGTCGCGCACGCGGGCCAGGTCGCGCGAGACGCGGAAGCGCGTCATGACCAGGCAGAAGAGCGTCGTCACCAGCAGCTCGGTCGAGGCCACGAACACCGCCACCCACGGCAGGCTCGAGGCGCGATAGCTGAGCGTGAACTGCACGATCAGGACGACCGGCCACCAGCGGAAGCCGAAGCCCCACAGCAGCGCCGCGCCGAGGCCCGTGGCCGGGTAGACGAGGTTGATGCCTTCCATCGACTGCGGCGCGAGCAGAGCGAGGCTCAGCAGGATGAAAACCACTGCCAGGGCGAGCACGCTCGCGGCGTAACGCAGGGCACTACGGAACCGCATTCGGGACCGCAGGAGTGTACCGCGCCGCGCAAGGGCGCCGCGCAGCGCACGGAGCGCCGGCTGGCAGCCGGCGCTCCGTTACTTCGTTACCGTGGTAACCGGCCCGGAGTCCAGGGCGCTCCCAGCGCGTTCAGCTGCTTCTCGATCGTGGCCAGCTCTCCCTCCACCGCCTGGCGGAGCCGCGAGGCGAGCGGTCCGAACTGCTGCTCCGCGATCGTGAGCGACTCGCGGTGCGTCTGCGTCGGTGCGGACGTCGTCGAAAGACCGGCCACGGCGTTGCCGATGCGGTCCATGAGCGCGGGCGGCTGCGGCTCGTTGCGCTGGCGCAGCACCGGGTCGCCGCCCAGTTCCTCCGCGATGTCGCGCAGCGTGTTGTGCACCGCGTTCACTCGCGCGACGAGCTGCTGGTCCGCGCCTTCCATTTCGTCGAGCGCCTTGCGGATGTACTGCACGCGCGTCAGCGCGTCTTCCGTCGCGCGTTCCGCACCCATCACCTCGCGCTGCAGGCGTGCCGCCTTGCGCTGAAAGTCGAGCGTGGCCGCGCGGTCGCCTTCGTTCATCAGCGACAGGTAGAGCGGCACGACGTTGAACTTCTGCGCGTCGCCGAGAGCCGTCTCCACGCCGTCGATGCGCTTGTAGACGCGGACGTTGTACTGCCCCGGCACCACCAGCGGCCCCGACGGCGGCGGCGAGAACGGATCGGGCTCCGGCGCCGTCAGCGAGATCGGGTTCGGCGCCGCGTAGCGGAGGTCCCACGCCACGCGCTGGAAGCCGGCCTTCACCGGACCGGTCACGCGGCGGACGATGTTCCCCGCCTCGTCCGTCACCACCAGCACCACGGCCGGCTCGAGCTCCCGCTCTTCCGCCCGCAACTGCTCCCACGTCGGATACGGAGGCGGCTCATTTCCGCCCGCCTTCTCCACCCGCGCCTCCTCGGCCCAGCGCTGCTTCCTGCGGCTCTTCAGCTCGTCCTTCAGGTAGTACGTGAACACCGCGCCGAACGGCGGATTCGGCGCGACAAAGTACGAGTCGCCCTGGAAGCCCTTGCCCGGCAGGCCGAGGGGGGTGCGCTCGACGTAGAGCTCCGCGTCGCGGGTCGGGAAGAGCGTCGCCTCGCGCCCCGCCGCCTCGCGCGACATCGTGCGCAGCGGACGGTAATCGTCGAGGATGTAAATGCCGCGGCCGAACGTGCCCACCACGAGATCGTCGCGGCGCTTCTGCACCCAGAGGTCTCTGACGGCAATGGTGGGGAAGTTGCCCTTGAGCTGAATCCAGCTGCCGCCGCCGTTCTGCGAGAAGAAGAGACCGTACTCCGTCCCCGCGAACAGCAGCTTCGGGTCGACGTGATCTTCGACCACGACGTACGTCGTACCGCGCGCCGGCAGGTCGTTCTGCATCGCGCTCCACGTGCGGCCGCGGTCCGTGCTCTTGTAGATGTACGGTTTGAAGTCGCCGGTCTTGTGATTGTCGAACGCGGCGTAGACCGTGTTCGGGTCGTGCGTCGAGGCCTGCAGGTGCGAGACGTACGTCATCTCCGGCACGCCGGCGATCTTCTCGATCTTCCGCCAGTTCGCGCCGCCATCCTCGGAGACCTGAATCAGACCGTCGTCCGTGCCGACGTAAAGCAGCCCCGCCGTCAGCGGCGACTCCGACAGCGAGACGATGTTGCCGTAGTACGACGTCGACGTGTTCTTCGCCACCGCGTCGATGGTCCAGACGCGGCCCATCACCGGCAGCTTGTTGCGGTCGATGCGGCGCGTGAGATCGCCGCTGATGGCGGTCCACGAATTGCCGCGGTCCTCGCTGCGGAAGAGGTACTGCGCCGCGAAGTAGAGACGGTTCGAGTTGTGCGGGCTGATGATCACCGGCGAGTCCCAGTTCAGGCGCAGCGGGTCCATGCCCGGCTTCTGCTGCGGCTGGATGTCCACCGCCTCGCCGGTGCGCTTGTCGTAACGCGCCAGGCCGCCGTGCTGGTACTCGGCGTAGACGATGTTCGGGTCCTTCGGGTCGGCCAGCGAGCGGAATCCGTCGCCGCCGAGGGTCACGTACCAGTCCTCGTTGCGGATGCCGTGGGCCGTGGTCGTGCGCGACGGACCGCCGAGGGAGAAGTTGTCCTGCGTGCCGCCGTACACGTGGTAGAAGGGGAGGGCGTCGTCCGCGCTGATCCGGTAGAACTGCGTGACCGGCAGGTTCTCCTTGTACTCCCACGTGGCCGCGTTGTCGAACGTCTCGTACAGGCCGCCGTCGCAGCCGATCAGATAGTGGTCGCTGTTCTCCGGGTCGATCCACATGGCGTGACTGTCGACGTGCTTCGTCGATTCGTTGATCTTCCGCCAGGTCGTGCCGGCGTCGTCGGATACGCGCACGTAGACGTCCATCGCGTAAATGCGCTCGTCGTCGTTCGGGTCGACGAAGATCTCCGCGTAATACTGCGCGCCGCCGCCGGAGTAGGAGTTCATCTTCTCCCAGTTCGCGCCGGCGTCCTTGGTGCGGAAGAAGCCTCCCGCGCGGCGGGTGGCCTCGATGATCGCGTAGACCGTGTTCGGGTCCTCGTGCGAGATGGCCAGGCCGATGCGTCCCATCCACTCTTTCGGCAGGCCGCTCTCGAGCTTCGTCCACGTCGCGCCGCCGTCGGTCGACTTGTGGATGGCCGACTCCGGTCCGCCGTTGATGAGCGTGAAGACGTGGCGGCGGCGCTGATACGAGGACGCGTAGAGCGTGTCAGGATTGGCCGGGTCGAGGACCAGGTCCGAGACGCCCGTGTTCTCGCTGATGGTCAGCACCGGCTTCCAGGTCTTGCCGCCGTCGGTGGTCTTGTAGAGACCGCGGTCGCCGCCCGGATTCCAGAGCGGACCCTGCGCCGCGACGTAGACCACGTTCGAGTCGCGCGGGTCGACCACGATCTTGCCGATGTGCTCGGAGTTTTTCAGGCCGACGTTCTTCCACGACTTGCCGCCGTCGACTGACTTGTACACGCCGTCGCCCATCGAGACGGAGCGCTGGCTGTTGTTCTCGCCCGAGCCCACCCAGACCACGAGCGGGTTGCGCGGGTCGAGGGTCACGCAACCGATCGAGTACGAGCCTTCACCATCAAAGATCGGCTCGAACGTCGTGCCGGCGTTGACGGTCTTCCAGACCCCGCCCGACGCGACGGCCACGAACCACGTGTCCTTGTCGCGCGGGTCGACCGCCAGGTCGATGACGCGTCCGGACGGCATGGCCGGCCCGATCCCGCGCAACGCGAGTCCGGAAAACGTCCCGCTCCCATACTTTGGCCCCTCGGCCGCTTTGGCGTCGGGTTTCGCGGATTTGGTCGTTGCGGGCGTAGCCGCGAACAGAGGAAAGGCGAGAAGGAAGACAAGCAGACGGGTGTGTCGGCGCATAGGCCGGCCATCCTAAACCGTACGGCCAGCCGATCGGGTCAGGAAACCGCAACGGAGCGCCGCCGTCCCCGCGGCCACGCCGAGATTGCAGTCGCGTATCATTTCCCCGCCATGAAACGCGCTCTCCTCGCCATCCTCCTCCTCGGCAATGTCGCCTGCGCCACCGTCGTGCACGGGCCGATGCAGCGGATTCGCGTCGAGAGCGACCCACCCGAGGCGATCGTGCGCACGGAGCTGTGCGGGCCGGGGAGCACGAAGGAAACGACGACGCCGGCCACGGTCTGGGTGAGCCGCCGCGCCGAGCGCTGCACGCTGACCATCGTCGCGCCGTATTACGAGGAGGCGAAGGTCATCCTGGCTCGCGCCATCGCGCCGGAGTTCTACGGCAACCTCGAGCTGGCCGCCGAAACCATCGACCCCACCGCCGGCTGGGGCTACTTCCTCCTCGGCGGCCTCGTCGCCGGCACCGGCTTCGGCGTCGACGCCGTCACCGGCGCCCTCTTCGAACAGCAGCCCAACCAGGTCTACGTCAACCTCACGCCCCTCGATCAACCCGAGCCCTGACGGTCGCGAACTGCTTATGGAGTGCGGCGGCCCAGCCGCCGCTTTTCTATTCGGGCGCGACCTGCCAGGCGGGTGCAGCATGGCAGTGCCGGTGGAGGAAGTTTGCACGCCCGGCCGGACGACCGGGTCAGCTTTAACGTGGCGTGGGGGCAGCGACCACTTGACAGCCAGCTCGTGCAGGAGATCTTCGACGCTTGCCGGAACTGAGACCGGCACGAACCACGCCTGAGGGTACAAGTAATCTTCTCCGGATTCGTCGATCACGCGCACGTACTGGCGTTTCGCAGCGGCTGAATCCTCGAGTATTTCGTACACCTTGCGGAGCTCTAAGGTGCCGGCGTATTCGCCGTTGTGAATGCAATCACGAAATGCTTTGAGTCATTCATGCTGTCAACTCAGGTATCGCTTGATTTTCATCCAGCGTTTGCCGATCTGGAT
This sequence comes from Thermoanaerobaculia bacterium, assembly GCA_036387915.1. Classification (GTDB taxonomy): domain Bacteria; phylum Acidobacteriota; class Thermoanaerobaculia; order Gp7-AA8; family Gp7-AA8; genus QHVT01. The sequence goes on along the minus strand of DASVSV010000360.1, from coordinate 4,401 downwards.
CGTTCGGATCGGCCCGACCACCTCGAATGACTGCTCCGACAACACGCAGGGAGATTACGAAGATCGCAAATCGATGAGCATGCGAACGGCGGCAGTGAGCGAGGCGCGGAGCGCAGGAGCTTGATCGATCTCCTGCGCGCTGCCCCGTGCTCACTGCGCCCTCAGCCCCGCGTAGAGGGCGACAGGCAGGCGCTTTCCTCGGGCGCGGCGCGACACGCCGTCACTCGCTCGCGACGACAAGTCGCTACCGCTTCACCCGCAACACCAGCGGCATCGGCCGGTCGGGCGCGGCGGTGGCGATCTCGCGGCTGAAGCGTAGCGTCGTGCCGTCGAACGTCCAGGCGCCGTCGCTGCAGCGCGACGCGGTTGCGATCGGCTTCCCCTCGCGCACGCGGAGCGCGTTCGCGGTGGCCTCGCGCTCGGCGCGGTAGCGGAAGGCGCGGCGCCAGACGGAGGTCAGGTCCGTCCCCAGCTCGTTCGCGCGCGCGTTCACGTCGCACGCGGTGGTCCTGAACAGCTCCTCCGCGATCGCGCGATCGTTTTCGACCGAGCCGGCGAGCGCCTTCGTCGGGAACAACTGCGTGCCCGACTCCGCGTACGACGCCGCCGAATACTGAAAGGCCTCGAGCAGCGGCCGCACGTGATCGCGCTCCTGCAGCTCGCCGAACCACGCCGGCGCGGGCAGCGGCATTTTCCAGGCGACGGCGTTGATCATCCGCACGGTCGTCAACGCCGCCGTCTGCAGCATCATCTGCGGATGGGCGTCGAGCGTGCGGGCCAGCTTCCATGCGGCATGCAGGTCCTCCCAGGCGGCCGCATCGTTCGCGCGCGCTTTCGTCAGCGCGCTGGCGACGAGCGCGCGCGCCACGGTCAACTGCGCCGCGCGTCTGGCGTTCATCGGCTCGCCGCCGCCGATTCCCTCTTCGCGCTCCCAGACGATCGTTTCGCGCAGCAGCAGCTCGCGGACCGCGGCAAGGTCGGGGAGGGGCGGCGGCTCGCCGATGGTGAGCTCGCCCCGCGAGATCTCTCGCGCCACGAACTCGTCGACGGCTTCGTTCTCCGGCCAGGCGTTGGCGAGCGCCATCAGCTTCACCGACGCGTCGTTCCCCTGCTGCGGCGGGAAGCGCGCGTCGACGTCATCGAGCGTCCCCATCCCTCCCGGCCACGGGCGCGCGGTCGATGTGGCCACGGCCTCCGGGGCCCGGAACCAGGAGATGACCCAGACGACGAGCGCGATTGCGATGACGAGGACCAGCGCTTTCTTCATCGTTCACTCAGTAGATCAGAATGTTTCGACCGGTTTTATGCATCGTGTTGAAGCCGCCCTGTTCGACGTCGGCGCGATGATCCAACGCCCGCACGGCGGGAAGGTAACTCGCGGGCATGAGCACCCGCTGGATGATCGAGCGCAATCCCGCGCGCACCAGCAGGGGATAGAACCGGACCAAAGGACGCAGCCACGCGGCGCGCTTCAGCCGCAGCAGGCCTCGCACGTGATCGGGAGTAAGAATCGATTGGAGCCGCAGCAGGAGCTGGTACCGCCACGAGCCGAGGTGCTTGCGGTATTGGGCGTAGAGCGCTGCCGTGCCCTCGCCGTACAGCAGGTCGAGACGCAGGTGACGCTCGCGATCCGCTTTCCACTCCACGTACGTGCGCGGGAGATCGGGGATTAGCAGGCCAAGGCCGACGCGGTAGAACACGTCATAGAGCTCGTCCTGCTCCGCAGAAGTCAGCGGCCGCGCGAGCATCTCATGCGCTCGCTCGGAGTAATCGACGAGCATGTAGAGCACGTCGCGATGCGCCCAGTCGGGGATGCGTTGACCGCGCTGGCGTTCGACCGCTTCGTGCGCCGCGCGGATTCGATCGAACGTACGCGAGGCAGTCACCTCGTCGGCGAAGACGATCCCCTGCGCGTAGCCGGCCGTGGAGAAGAGCCGGCCGATCGGATTGCGCGGTAACTTTCCGGTGAAGAAGAGCCAGTCGACCGCGCGGTTGAGCGCGAACTCGGCCGCCGACCCGGCGAAGACCAGGAGCACCATGTCTCCGTCTCCCCAGATCCTCCGCACGACCGAACCCCGATCGACGAAGTCGGCATCGCCCGGCATGTTGCGAATGTTCAGTTCCATGGCTGCCTCTCTCATGACGACGGCGTCAGCTCCGCGATCCGCGCCTCGACCTCGTCGATCACCGAGTCGGGCGTCGACGCGCCGGCCGTCACGCCGACCACTCTCGCGTCGCGGAACCATTCGGGGTCGAGATCGTCCGCTCCCTGCACGAGGTACGACGGCTTCGATTCGCGGCAGATCTCCCAGAGGTGCTTCGTGTTCGCGCTCCGGGTGCCGCCGATGACGACGATCAGGTCGACCTCCGGATCGTGCGCCAGCCGGCGCGCGGCATCCTGATTCTGTTTCGTGGCGTAGCAGATCGTGTCCGCGCGCTCGACGTGCGCGCCGCCGCGCTCGATGGTCTGCACGACGTCCTCGAATTCTTCTGCATTGAGGGTGGTCTGATAGAAGACTTTGATCTTCGCGTACTGAGACCAGTCCACCGCCGCGGCTTCGTCGACTCTCTGCACGACGTGATACGCCGCCCGCTCGAGATCGTGTGTGTAGCCGATCACCTCACGGTGCTGCGGATCGCCGATGAAGACGAGGTGATACCCCGCGGCCAGCGCGTCTTCGGCCTCGTGATGGAGGTCGTAGACGAACTTGCACGTGGTGTCGAGGATCTGCAGGCCGGCCGCCCTGGCGCGCTCGTGCAACGACGGCGGGACGCCGTGCGCGGAGAAGATGATGGTCTGCTCGCCCGTCTGTTCCTGCAGGGCCGAGATGTCGTCCACGGTCCGTACGCCGAGCTTTTCCATCTCCTCGACCACGCGCTCGTTGTGGACGAGTTGTCCGAGGACCGCGCCGCGGCCGTTGGCGGCGGCGAAGCGGCGGACCTTGAGATCGGCGATGCGCACGCCGGAGCAGAAGCCGTATTTCTCCGCTCTCCTGACCGTGCGCGCGCTCATGACGCCACGTGCGTCTTGCATGACAGGTCCTCCCCCGATTCGGTCACTGTGCGATCGGCGGCAACCGCGCCGAATCGCCGGTGCCGTCCCCGATAGTCGGCCACCGCGCGCGCCAGGTCGTCGCCGCAGAAGTCCGGCCAGAAACGATCGGAGAAGTGCAGCTCCGCGTACGCCGCCTCGTACAGCAGGAAGTCGCTCAGCCGCTTTTCCCGTCCCGTGCGGATGAGCAGGTCGACGTCTTCGGCCGCGCTGTCCGCATGAGTGACGTACGCCAGGCGCTGGCGGAACGTCCTCTCCGAGCATCGCTCGCACGATGCTCTGGCAATGGCGTCGCGCGACGAGTAGTCGATCGCCAGCCGCAACCGCAGTTTCTCCCCACCGCCCGTAGCCGCCTCGGTGGCCTCGATCAGCCGCACCAGCCGCGGACTGAGACGATCGCGCCGCCCGATCACGTTGATGCGGACCCCTTCGTCGACGCAGCGCGCCGTCTCCGCGGAAAGGAACCGCTGCAGGAGCATCATCAGCGCGTCCACCTCGGCGCGCGGCCGGCTCCAGTTGTCCGACGAAAACGCGTAGAGCGTGAGCAACCGCACGCCCTGGCCGGGCGCGGCCTCCACCACCCTGCGCACCGCCTCGGCCCCGGCACGATGTCCAGCCGTCCGGGAGAGGCCGCGCTCCGTGGCCCAGCGGCCATTCCCGTCCATGATGATGGCCACGTGGAAAGTGCTCTGTGTCATAAAGTATGGCTCCAAAAAAAATCAGCCCCGCATCGTCTGAATCAAGGCGTTCATGTGGTCGAGATACCGCGACAGCGCCGTCCTGCCCGCGCCGGTGAGCCGGTAATCCGTACGCGGCAGCCGCCCCTCGAACGACTTCGTGCACTCGACGTAGCCCGCTTCCTCGAGCTTGCGCGCATGCACGCTCAGATTCCCGTCCGTCGTCGCCAGCATCCGCCGCAGATCCGTAAAAGTGAGCGACTCATTCACCGCCAGCGCCGCCACGATCGCCAGCCGCAACCGCTCATGAATGAGCCGATCCAGCGCATGCATCGCTTCGCCCGCTTTCAGGCGAAGCGCCGGCGCCGGTGTCGAGTTCGAGTGCGAAGCCGAGGATGTGCGCGTCACGAAGATGATTATTGCACGAAGCGCTTTGTAATGCAAAGTACGTGGCGTCGTCAGACGTTCTCGTGGACGGAGGCAGCCTTAGCACGGCCACTGATCGCGCGACGAAAGAGAGATGAGGCGCCTCGGGACAACCTGTCCCCTCTCCCCGCGAAGAGCGGGGAGAGGGCTAGGGTCAATGGCCTTAACTTAGCGCAATTTGCACGACCCCTCACCCGCCCTTCGGGCACCCTCTCCCCGCTCACCGCGGGGAGAGGGGCAACAAAC
>DASVSV010000359.1:0-6107 GCA_036387915.1 Thermoanaerobaculia bacterium | reverse complement strand
ACTGAGGGCGGGCGTGGCGCCCGCCCTCATTCATCTCTACTTGATCAGGTCGATCTCGAGCTTGCCGGCTGGTTTGTCGTCGCCGGTGTTGATGGTGACGCGGACCTTGCCGGCTTCGTTGCCTTCCCGTTCGGCCGAGACGTGAATCTTCTTGACCACGTCGCCGGTGACCTGTGCGGGATGCGTGGCGTCATCCGCTTTGCGGATGAAGAACTGGCGCTCTTCTCCCGGAACGCCTGCCATGCGGATGCGCGGCTCGGGCTGTTGGACCACTTCCACGCCGGCGTCGGTGAACTTGGCGGCGAGCTTCAGCGTCAACAGCGTCTCCATCAGCACCACGTGCGCGGGAACGTTCTCGGCGGTGATGTTGAGGCGCGGGTCGCCTTCGAGCACGCCCGCGGCCACCACGGCGTTGACGCCGGTCGCGGCCGAGATCGTGGTGAGGACGTCCTGCAGCGACGCGGAGTGCAGGGTGAGGCTGACGTTCTGCTCGAGCTTCATGATCTGCTCGTGCGCGGCGGGGGAGAGCGCCTCGCCCGGACCGATGTGGTGCACGAACTGGCGGACCTCGCCGGCGCGCGCGTCGGTGAGCGTGGCCAGCGCGATGACGGCGATGGCGGCGGCGAAGAGGATCGAGTTGCGGGACTGCCTGCGGAAGGATGCGATCATCACAATTCTCCTTTTGAGTTGTTGCGGTGTGGCGGTCATGCCGACGAGCGCCGGGACCATCGGTCCGCCGCGCTCGACGAGCTCCAGCACGGTGCCGCCGTACGCGGGCCGTTCTTCGGCGCGCAGAGCCGCGAGTGCCAGTGCATCGCACGCGAGCTCGCGCTCCTCGGACAGCCGCGCGACGGCGAGCCGCACCAGCGGGTTGAACCAGTGCAGCGCCGACGCGGCGGTGACGACCCAGCTCACCAGCACGTCGGCGCGGCGGAGATGCGCGAGCTCGTGCAGCACTACGTACCGCAGCTGCTCGCGCGTGAAGGTCTCGAGGAATCCATGAGGTAGCAACAGCGTGGGACGAAGAAAGCCGTGCAGCGACGGCGTGGCCACAGCGTTCGTCACCGCCACGCGCACGCCACGACGGAGGCGCAACGCGTCACGACACTGATCGAGCAGCGGACCGAGATCCACGGGACGCTGGTCGCGCAGCAGACGATGAAACGCACGCGTGCGTACCGCGACGCGCATCACGACGAACAACACGCCGATCGCCCAGACGCCGAGGAGCAACTGCACCCAGCGCGGGGTGGACGGCATCGCGACGGCGCGGAACGCCTCGGCGTGGCCGGGTGCCGGCAGCAGCGCCTCGTCGTCGACCAGAATCACCGGAGGCGGCGACGGCGCGTCCGACGGCACGAGGTTGAAGACGCTGAACGAAGCCGCCGGCGCGACCGGGACGAGCAGCCGCACCAGTGCGACGAGCAGCAGCGCGCAGAGCCAGCGCGGCGGGATGCGATTGCGCGCGACGCGGTGCACCACGAGCGCGAACGCAACCAGCAGCGTGCCCTTCCACGCCGCCGCGAAGAGAGCCGAGGCCAGTGCGGCCGTCATCGCTTCGACTCCGACTTCTCGTCGAGAATGCGCCGCAGCTCGTCGATCTCCTCGCGAGAGAGCCGGGAGCTGCGGACGAAATGCAAAAGCGCGGGGGTCGTCTCACCGCCGAATACGCGCTCGATGAACGACGCCGACTCGTCTCTGACGTAGCGCTGCCGCGGGATGGCCGCCGAGTAGAGATAGCGGTTGCCCTCCTCGCGATAGCGCAGCACGCCTTTCCGCGCCAGGCGTCCGAGGAGCGTCTTGACCGTCTTCGGATGGCGCTGCAGCGCCTCCGCGACTTCCATGGCCGTGCGCGGGGACTGCTCCCAGAGCACGTTCATCACATCCCACTCGGCGTCGGTGATCGGCGGCGTGCGCGTCAACGTTGGCCTCCTTCTGACTACGTCTGTAATCAGTATGGATTACGTTTGTAGTCAGTGCAAGGTTCCGTGACGAATGTGTAACGGCCGCGTCGTCCTATACTCCGCGGACATGAGACGCGCGCTCGCCCTGCTTCTGCTCGCCACCGCTCCCGCCGCCTTAGCCGCCGCGGTTCGTCTCGGCAGCGACGTCGTTCCCGCGTCGCAGTCGATCGCGCTCCACACCGACCCGCGCGGCGACAGCTATCGCGGCTCGGTCAGCGTCGACCTCGACGTGCGCAAGGCCACGAGCACGTTTCGTTTTCACGCGCAGTCGCTCTCCATCGTCTCGCTGCGTTTGAGTCAGGGTGCGCGGCCGATCGACGCGGCGTACTCGGCGGCCGAGGGGGACACGGTGCTGGTGAAGACGGGGGAGCGGCTGCAGCCGGGACGCTACTCGCTGGCCATCGACTTCACGAACCAGTACAACCGCCAGGCGGTCGGCCTCTACAGGATGACCGTGAAGGACGGGACGCCGTACCTTTACACGCAGTTCCAGGCCGTCGACGCGCGGCGCGCGTTTCCGGCGTGGGACGAGCCGGGCATCAAGATGCCGTACGAGCTGACGGTGACGATCCCCGCGCAGTACGACGCGGTTTCGAACACGCCCGTCGCGTCGGAAACGAAGAGCGGCGACGCGAAGACGATCCGCTTCGCGCGCACCAAACCGCTGCCGTCGTACCTGCTCGCGCTCGCGGTCGGGCAGTTCGACTACACGCCCATCGAAGGGATGAGCGTGCCGGGCCGCGTCGTCGCGCCGAAGGGGCAGGGACACCTCGCCGGCACGGCCGCGTCGATCACGCCGGGCGTACTGGCCGCGCTGGAGCAGTACTTCGGCGGCAAGTATCCGTTCGAGAAAGTGGACCTGATCGCGGTGCCGGAGTACTGGGCCGGCGCGATGGAGAATCCCGGCGCGATCACGTATCGCGACACGATCCTGCTGCTCGATCCCAACGCCGCGACGCCGAATCAGAAGCAGAACCTGGTCCGCGTCACGGCGCACGAGCTCGCGCACATGTGGTTCGGCGATCTCGTGACGATGGAGTGGTGGGACGACTTCTGGCTGAACGAGTCGTTCGCCGACTGGATGGGCGACAAGATCACGGACCAGCTCTATCCCGAGTTCGAGCACGCGCTCAGCGAGATTCCGAGCATCCAGAGGGTCATGAACACCGACGCGCGCGTGTCGACCGATCCGATCCGCCGCATCGGCCAGACGCCCGAGGAGGCCATGCGCAACGTCGGCCTCGCGTACGACAAGGGGAAAGGCGTGCTGCAGATGTTCGAGCAGTGGATCGGCCCGGAGAAGTTCCGCCAGGGCGTGCTCGCGCACATCGAAGCCAACGCGTGGGGCAACGCGAACGCGACGGAGTTCTTCGCGTCGCTGAGCAAGCACGCGCCGGCCGGGACGTCGAAAGCGCTGGAGACCTTCATCGCGCAGGCCGGCATCCCGCTCGTGCGCGCGGAGCTGACGTCGCCGTCGACGGTGCGCCTCACGCAGAGACGTTTTTCGACGGGCCAGGCCAAGCCGGCCACGTGGCGCATCCCGGTCACGCTGCGCACGAACGCGGGGACGCAGGCGGTGCTGCTCGACACGCCGTCGAAGACGGTCCGTCTGGACGCGCCGGCGGAGTGGGTCTATCCGCATGGCAACGCCGCGGGCTATTACCGCTGGCAGATGGACGACGCGTCGATGGCGGCGCTGGCAAAGCGCGCCACGCAAATCCTCAATCCCGCCGAGCGCCTGGCCTTCGTCGGCAACCTCGGCGCACTGTTCCGCACGGGCGAGCTGCAGGGCGACGAGTATCTGACGCTGCTCCAGAACTTCGCCGCGGACACCAGTCCGCAAGTGGCCGGTGAGCTGATGAACGCGCTGGAGAACGTGCGCACGACGTTCGACACGCCGCGGAATCGCCCGCGTTTCGCGGCGTATCTGCGCCGCACGCTCGGTCCGGCGCTGACGCGCATCGGCCTCACGCCGAAGGCCGGCGAGCCGCACACGGTCACGATCATGCGTCCCGAGCTGATCGCGATGCTGGCCGAGTACGGCGAGGACGAGACGGTGTGGCACTTCGTGCGCGGGCAGCTCACGAAGGTGCTGGCCGATCCGAAATCCGTCGATCCCTCGCTGGCGAACGTCGTGGTCAGCCTGGCCGGCTCGCGCGGCGACGAGAAGCTGTGGGAGGAGTACCGCACGCGCTTCGAGAATCCGTCGTCGCCCTCCGAGCGCTCGCGCTTCCTGAGCGGGCTGCGCCAGTTCTCCGATCCCGAGCTGCGCAAGAAGACGCGCGAGTACGCGCTCAGCGCATCGGTGCGGCCGACCGACCTCTTCACGCTCGTCGCCGATACGGACAGCGAGGAGGATCGCGAGGACCTCTATCAATGGATGACCGCGAACTACGACGCGGTCATGAAGAAGCTCCCGCCCAACTTCGCCGCGAACTCACCGTTCATCGCCGGCGGCTGCGATCCCGCCCGCGTGGCACGCGCGAAGGAGTTCTTCGCCGCACGCAAGGCGCAGGGAACGGAGCGCGCCTTGGCCCGCGTCGAGGAGCAGGTCCGCGAATGCTCGATGCTGCGCACGCGCGAGATGGCTGCGGTGGAGAGGTTCCTCGGGGGGCAGTAATGATGTGCGTTCCACCTCCCCGCCCGAGGGGCGGGCTGAAGCCACGCCTTACGTTTGGCGTGTGATGCGCACGTCGGACGTCTTTCGCGCTTTGGTTCTGATCTGACGTGGCGACAGTGGGTTTTCTCGCGAGGCGGGAGCCAAACGTAGGGCGCGGCTTCAGCCCGCCCCTCGGGCGGGGAGCGTGGGGAAGTTGCGCCCTACCTTCTATGTCCGATGCGCAGCGCCGGCCGTCCCGGCCCGTGAATCAGAAACGCGATGGAGCAGAAGAGCATGATCAGCGCGAGGGCCGCGGGGGCGTAGCCGCCGGTGCGATGCGCGATCAGGAGCGCGGCGATGAAGTTGATGATCATCACCACTGCCGCTGGCCGGAAGAACACGCCGAGGATGAAGAGGATGCCGCAGAGGAACTGCGCGTAGGCGGAGAGGTGCGCGGAGAAGAGCGGCAACGGCACGCCGCGCTCGCCGAGAAAGTGTGCGAACTCCTGCATGCGCGCCGAGGAGAAGACGTTGTCCGCGGTGCCGTAGATCAGGTGGAAGCCGACGATCAGGCGGACGAAGAACATCCCGTATTCCTTGCGCGATTCGAAGCGGTCGAAGTTCAGCATGCGCAGATGATGAATGCGCGGCGACTCCCGGCTGGCGACGAATTGGTGACGAGCGTGGTCATCACGTGCGTCGGCGCCGCCCGGCCACCCAGGTCCCTCGACTCACGCTCGGGATGACAGAATGAAACGCATGCCCGGCACTGTCGTCACTCTCTGGTTGAAGCGGTTCAAAGGTGGGCCGATGGATCGCGTCCTTTTTGCGGAGGCGGTCGCGGGCCGCGGCCTGGCCGGCAACGCCAATCAGGGCGGCAAGCGGCAGGTGACGCTCATCGACCAGGCGCGCTGGCAGGAAGCGTGTGCGGAGCTTGCGATCGACGTCGATCCGTCGGCGCGGCGTGCGAACGTGATGTTGCGCGGCATCGACCTCGAGCAGTCGCGCGGCCGCACGCTGCGCATCGGCCCGGTGCTGATCCGCATCTACAACGAGACCCGTCCCTGCGAGCAGATGGACGACGCCCAGCCCGGCCTCCGCGCCGCGCTCGGCCCACGCTGGCGCGCCGGCGCGTACGGCGAGATCGTCGAAGGCGGCGTAATCCGCGTCGGCGACGCGGCGGAGTGGGTCACGTAGGTCGGGCTTCCCGCGCCGCCCTCCCCGCCCGGGGGGGCGGGCTGAAGCCACGCCCTACGTTTCCACGTGCTGCGCGCGCGCCACACTCACCGAGGTCGTCGCACGCGCGATCACACCGCGGCTATGCGATGGATTGGCGAACGTACGCTGGGCTTCTCGCGCCGCCCTCCCCGTCCGGGGGGCGGGCTGAAGCCACGCCCTACGTTTCCACGTGCTGCGCCGAACCCACACTCGCCGAGGTCTTCGCATACGCGATCACACGCGCGGCTATGCGATGGATGGGCGAACGTACGCTGGGCTTTTCGCGCCGCCCTCCCCGTCCGGGGGGCGGGCTGAAGCCACGCCCT
>DASVSV010000358.1:0-9772 GCA_036387915.1 Thermoanaerobaculia bacterium | reverse complement strand
ATTTGTTGCCCTTCTCCCCTCGTGAGGGGAGAAGGTGCCGAAGGCGGATGAGGGGTTTTCGCTCGCGCTAAGTTAAGGCCATTGGACTGTCATCCCGAGCGTGAGTCGAGGGACCGGGTGGGCGGGGACGCGCAACGCGTGCAATGGGACGTGCAGCGCGTCCCCTCCCGCCCAGGTCCCTCGACTCGACGCTCGGGATGACAGCGACACGATGGCTCACTGCAACAGCGAGGCTATGAGACTGTGCGCCTATGCGCCTGTGAGACTGCCTTTCGCGCAGCGGGGTACCAGCTCGCGCAGCAGCTCGGCGACGCGGGTCATTTCCTGCGCGGTGGTGAAGCGGGAGAGGGAGAAGCGTACCGTCGAGCGGGCGTCCTCGGGCGAGAGGCCCATCGCCAGGAGGACGGGACTCGGCTCGACGCGGCCGGAAGAGCACGCGGAGCCGGTGGAGACGGCGACGCCGGAGAGGTCGAGGGCGATGACGATCCCTTCGCCGTCGGCGCGGTGGAAGGTGATGTTGGAGGTGTTCGGCAGGCGGCGCGCGGCGGCGCCGTTGACGGTGATTGCGAACGGCAACGCGCGCACCGCGGACTCGAAGGCGTCGCGCAGCGATTCCATCTGTGCGGCGGCCGAGGGGAGGGCGGCGGCGACGCCGAAGGCGGCGGCGAGGGGGACGTTCTCGGTGCCGGCGCGGCGGCGGCGCTCCTGCGCGCCGCCGTGCAGGAGCGCGCCGAGCGAGAGGCCGCGGCGGACGTAGAGCGCGCCGATGCCTTTCGGCGCGTGGAGCTTGTGCGCGGAGAGGGCCAGCGTGTCGCAGCCGAGGTCGTCGACGCGGATCGGGATCTTGCCGGCGGCCTGCACGGCGTCGACGTGCAAGTGCACGCCGCGCGCGCGGCAGGCGGCGCCGATCTCCGCGAGCGGCTGCACGACGCCCGTCTCGTTGTTGGCGAGCATGACCGCGACGAGGCGTGTGTCGTCGCGCAGCGCTTCGATGACCGAGGCAGCCGCGACTTCTCCGCTGCGCGAGGGGGCGAGCCAGGTCACCTCGTGGCCGCGGCGCTCGAGCTCGCGAAAGGCTTCAGCCACCGAGGGATGCTCGATTTGCGATGTGACGATGTGGGAACGTTCGGACGGAGAGACGGCTCCAAAAATGGCCGCATTGTTAGACTCGGTCCCGCCGCTGGTGAACACGACGTCCCGCGCGGTGGCGCCGACCAGGTGCGCCACCGACTCGCGGGCGTGCTCGATCAGCCTGCGGGCAGCCTGGCCTTCTCTATGAATGGACGAGGCATTTCCGAACGTATCCCGCAACGCTCCCTCGAGCGTGGAGAGGACGTCCGGATGGATCGCCGTCGTCGCGTTGTTGTCCAGATAGATTCGCATCAGCCCCGGGAGACCATGAAAGCGCTCGTCGCTGCGGTAACACTCGCCTTCGCCTCCGCCATTCTGGCGCAAACGCCCCCCGACCCGGCCGCGCACGACGACCGGCTGCGCAAGCTCACCAAACGCGAACGCGCCGCGCGCATCGAAAAGCTCGACGCCAGGCATCAGGACTTTCTGTCCGACACCGAGCCGATCATGCTGTCGCCGGAGATCGACACCTTCCTGGCGCTGGAGAGCGACGCCCAGCGCGACGCGTTCGTCGACGAGTTCTGGCGCCGCCGCGACGCGCTGCAGGGCACGTCCGGGCGTTTCCGCGAGACCTACTACGCGCGGCTCGAGATCGCGAGAGACCAGTTCAAGAGGATCGTCTCCGATCGCGCGCGCATGTTCCTCCTGCACGGGCCGCCGGCCGACGTCGTGCGCACCGACTGCGGGCGCGTGCTGCAGCCGATCGAAGTCTGGAAGTACCAGCAGCTGACCGGCGTGGGGAGCAACGTGCGGCTGCTGTTCTACAAGCCGCGCTATCACAACGACTACAAGCTCTGGAATCCGATCGGCGGCGCGATCGCGATGAACGAGCTGTTCGCCAGCGAGGCGTCGGCGGCCGTCTCGCAGCCCGACGCGTTGAGTCCGCGCAGGCTCGGCACCGAGTCGCAGAGTCCGTACGCGTCGATCGGCCGCATCCAACTCGAATGCAGCGAGGGGGGCGAGATCACGCGCGCCATCACGGACATGGTCCAGGCGCGCATCGACCTGCTGAAGCTGTTCGAGCCGCCGCAGCTGAATGCCGAGGAGATGGGCAAGCTGCTGCGGACCGTCGTCATCGCCAATCCGGACGCGCCGAAGCTGAACGCGGAGTTCAGCGTCCGCTATCCGGCCAAGGACGGCAGCCGCACGGACGTGCAGATGATGCTGCTGGTGCCGAAAGCGGAGATCACGCCGGCGCAGGTGGCGGGCGCGGAGGTCTACACGGTCGACGTGACCGGCGAGGTGCTGAAGAACGGCAATCTCTGGGAGAAGTATCGCTATCGCTTCGACTTTCCGGGCGACTTCGTGGGCGACAAGCTGCCGATCGTGATCGACCGGTTGCTGCGTCCGGCGGAGTACGTGTCGCGCATCAAGGTCATCGACGCGAACACCGGCGCCGAGGCGGTGGTGGAGTCGAACCTGACCGTGCCGGAGATCTTCGTGGCCGAGGAACCGGCGATCGCTGCCGTTCCGGCCGCGGCGCCGGAGAAAACGGTCGCGGCGCTGAAGGCCGAAGCAACGGTCAAGGAGTCGCGGCTGAGGATCGTGCCGCCGTCTGACGAGATCGTCAGCGGCGTGCAGACCATCGAGACGATGATCAGCGGCGACGAGATCAAGGCGGTGGAGTTCTCGCTGGACGGGCGGAAGATCGCCGTGCGCCGCGCGCCGCCGTTCTCGCTCGATTTCGACTTCGGCAACGTGCCGCAGACGCGGCGCATCCGCGCGGTCGGCCTGAACGCGAAGAACCAGCCGGTCACCGGCGACGACATCCAGGTCAACACCGGCACCGATCCCTTCCGCGTGCGCATCACGTCGCCGCGCGTGGCGCCGCACCTGGTCGGCCCGGCACGCGTGGAGATGGACGTGAGCGTGCCCGACGGCGAGGAGCTGGCGTCGCTGGAGCTGTTCTGGAACGAGACCCGGATGGCCACGCTGTACGACGGGCCGTTCGTGCAGACCATCGAGATCCCATCCACGCAGGGCGCCGGTTACCTCCGCGCCGTGGCCACGGTGAAGAATCCTGCCCTGCCGCCGGTCGAAGACGTGGTGATGGTGAACACGCCGGCGTACATGGAAGAGCTGAACGTACATCTGGTCGAGCTGCCGACGACGGTGGTGATCAATGGCAAGCCGGCGTCGCATCTCACGGAGAAGGCCTTCAAGGTGCTGGACGAAGGGAAGCCGGTGCCGCTGGCGAAGTTCGAGTACGTGAAGGACCTGCCGCTGTCGATCGGACTGGCCATCGACACGTCGGGCTCGATGCAGCCGAAGATCGACGAGGCCCAGAAAGCGGGCGCGCAGTTTTTCGAGAAGGTGATGAAGCGCGGCGACAAGGGCTTCGTGGTGGCCTTCGACAAGGAGCCGCAGCTCGTGCAGCGCTGGACCGCGAAGATCCAGGACATGCACGCCGGTCTGGCGAAGCTGCGCGCCGAGGACATGACCGCGCTCTACGACGCGGTGGTCTACGCGCTCTACAACTTCCAGGGCATTCGCGGACAGAAGGCGCTGGTGGTGATCAGCGACGGCAAGGACACGGCCTCGAGCTTCACCTACGAGCAGGCGCTCGAGTACGCGCGCCGCGCGGGCGTGCCGGTCTACGCGATCGGCATCGGCATCCGCGGCAACGACGTCGACGTCCGCTACAAGCTGTCGCGCCTCTCGACCGAGACCGGCGGCGCCGCGCACTACATCGAGACTGCCCGCGATCTGCAGCGCATCTACGGCGAGATCCAGGACGAGCTCCGCTCGCAATACATCCTCGGCTTTTACCCGGCGCCGGACGTGAAGTCGGGCGGCAAATGGCGCGAGCTGACGGTGCAGGTGAACGAGGGCAAGGCGAAGTCGATCAAGGGGTATTTTCCGTGACCGCGTTTACGCGTTGGTCGTTGCTCGTTGCTCGGCCGGGGGGCCTTGCGGAACGAGCCACAGGACGAGGCGTTGCGCGTTGGTCGGCGCGGTTCTTTCCGGAACGAGCCACGGGCGATGCGGCACACCGGACGAGCAACGAGTAACGACTCACGAGTAACGAGCTAACGAACTAACGAAAACCATGAAACGCGCACTGCTGATTCTTCTCACTCTCACGCTGGCCTCCGCCGCGATTGCGGCGGAAACGAAGCCGCTCACGCGCGCGGAGCGCAAGGAGCGACTGGCGAAGCTGCCCGAGCAGCACCGGCAGTTTCTGGCCGAGGTCGAGCCGATCCTGCAGCCGGCGGAGCGCGATGCGTTCCTGCGGCTGGAGACCGACCCGCAGCGCGACGCGTTCATCGAGGACTTCTGGCGCCGCCGCGACATCGCCGCCGGCACCACCGGCCACGCCGCACGCGCCGACTACTACGAGCGCCTGGAAACGGTGCGCGAGAAGTTCGGCTCGATCATGTCCGACCGCGGACGGATCTTCCTCGTGCACGGCCATCCCGCGTCCATCACGGACGTGAACTGTCCCCTCTATTTCCAGAAAACCCAGGTCTGGTATTACGCCCAGCTCCCCCACCTCGGGCGCGAGGTCGTCCTGCTCTTCTTCCAGCCGCGCAACGAGCGCATCTACCGTCTCTGGAACCCGCGCCTGGACGGCTGGGACGCCCTCAAGAGCAACGACATCTCCGCCAGCGGGCGCGACCCCGACAACCTCGTTTTCGACTGCAAGGACGGCGAGTACCTCGCCGCCGGCATGGCGTACATGCGCACGAACATCGACCGGATGATGCGGGTCTACCAGGCGCCGCCGGTCGACGAAGAGGACGTGAACCGCATCCTCCGCTCGTCCGTCGTCGGCGACCCGAAGGCGCCGAAGCTGAACGCGGAGATCACCGTCGCCTACCCGTCCAGCGACGGCTCGAAGACCGACGCGCAGCTCACGATCTACGTGCCGCGCGCGGAGCTCAAGACGACCGCCGTGAACGGCGTCGCCGTCTACACGGTCGACATCGTCGGCGAGGTGCTGCGCGACGGGAAGATGTGGGAGAAGTATCGCTACCGCTTCGACTTTCCGGGCGACATCCAGGACGCGAAGCTGCCGATCGTCATCGACCGCACGCTGCGGCCGGCGACTTACAAGTCGCGCGTGAAGATCACGGATACGGCCGGCGGCGCGCAGAACATTCTGGAGACGGATCTCGTGGTGCCGGAGATGGAGGCCACGCTGCCGAAACCAACGGCCGAGGGGGCGACGCTGGCGGCCATCCGCGAGGACGTGCAGTCGTCGCGGGCGCGGCTGCGCATCGTGCCGCTCGAAGAGAAAGTGCTCAGCGGACTGCAGACCATCCAGACGCTGGTCACCGGCAGCGGCATCAGCGCGGTGGAGTTCTGGCTGGACGGGAAGAAGGTCGCCACGCGGCGCTCGCCGCCGTACAAGCTCGACCTCGACTTCGGCACGGTGCCGCGCTCGCGCAAGATCCGCGTCGTGGCCATCGACTCGCACGGCGCGCCGATCACGGGCGACGAGATCGTGGTGAACACTGGCACGGACCCGTTCCGCGTCCGCATCGCCTCGCCGCGCGTCGCGCCGAAGCTGAGCGGGCCGGTGAAGGTGGAAGTGGAAGTCAAAGTGCCGGAAGGGAAACAGCTCGGCGGTGTGGAGCTCTACTGGAACGAGACGCGCGTGGCCACGCTGTACGACCCGCCGTTCGTGCAGACGGTGAACATCCCCTCGACCGAAGGCGTCGGCTACCTGCGCGCGGTGGCGATGCTGAAGGATGATCCGGAGACGGACCCGGTCGAAGACGTGGTGATGGTGAACACGCCCGATTTCATGGCCGAGGTCGACGTCCACCTGGTGGAGTTGCCGACCACGGTGCTGGTCGGCGGCAAGCCGGTGAACGACCTGCAGGAGAGCGCGTTCAAGGTGCTCGACGAAGGGCAACCGGTGAAGATCGCCAAGTTCGAGCATGTCAAGGACCTGCCGCTGTCGATCGGCATGGCGGTGGACACGTCGGGCTCGATGGAAAACAAGATGACCACCGCACGCGAGGCCGGCGCGGCGTTTTTCCAGAACGTGATGCGCAAGGGGGACAAGGCCTTCCTGGTGGCGTTCGACTCGCAGCCGCACCTGGTGCAGAAGTGGTCGCCGGACCTGAAAGACATTTACTCGGGCCTGGCGAAGATGCGCCCCGAGGAGTCGACGGCGCTATTCGACGCGGTGGTTTACTCGCTCTACAACTTCAGCGGCGTGAAGGGGCAGAAGGCGCTGGTGCTGGTCACGGACGGCAAGGACACGGTCTCGAAGTTCACGTTCGAGCAGGCCCTCGAGTACGCGCAGCGCGCGGCGGTGCCGATCTACGCGATCGGCATCGGCATCGGCAAACTGGACGTGGAGACGAAGCTGCGCCTGAACCGCTTCACCGGCGACACGGGCGGCTCGTCGTATTACATCGACAACATCGCCGACCTCTCGAAGATCTACACGGACATCCAGAACGAGCTCCGCTCGCAATACGTCCTCGGCTTCTACCCGGCCGGCGACGTGAAGCCGGGCAGCAAGTGGCGCGAGGTCACGGTGCAGACGGCCGAGGGGAAGGTGAAGACGATTCGCGGGTACTATCCGTAGGCCATGCTGAAAGCCTTCGTGTCGGTGTTCGTGACCGTGTTCCTGGCGGAGATCGGCGACAAGACCCAGCTCGCCACGATGCTCTTCGCCGCCGAGGCCAAGACCAGCAAGTGGGTCATCTTCGCCGGCTCCGCGCTGGCCCTGGTCCTCGCCGCCGCCATCGGCGTCCTGGTCGGCGCCCAGATCGAACGCTTCGTCTCCCCCCGCACCCTCAAGATCGTCGCCGGCATCGGCTTCATCGCCATCGGCTTGTGGACGATCGTGTCGAAGTAAGTAACAGGGAACGACGAGGGGCCTCCGGCGGGCCGGTGCGACCGGCGGCGCTTAGTGTGGCCATGTCGTCGCGCAAACACGTGTTTCGTCGACAGGTGTGCAGTCAGGCTAGGCCAACCAGCGCCGCCGGTCGCACCGGCCCGCCGGAGGCCTCCCGTCGTCCCCCCTCGCCTACTCCGAAACGGTCCCGCTCTTGCGCTCCTGGGCCATGCGCTCGCGTTCGGCGGCGCGTTCGGCGCGGCGTTGGTTGGCTTCCTCCTTGAGGCGGAGGGCGATGGCGGTGCCGGTGTCGGTGGTGGCCAAGCCGCCTTCGGCGGTCTCGCGGAGGCCGCGCGGGAGGGAGCGGCCGATGCGCACCATCGCTTCCACGATCTCGTCCATTGGGATGACCGACTCGACGCCGGCCATGGCCAGCTGCGCGGCGGTGAGGCCGTGGACGGCGAAGAGCGCGTTGCGTTTCACGCAGGGCACTTCGACCAGGCCGCCGACGGGATCGCAGACCAGGCCGAGCGTGTTCTTGAGGGCGATCGCGGCGGCGTGGATGCACTGACGGGTCGTGCCGCCGACCATGTACGCGATGCCCGCGGCGCCCATCGCCGAAGCGACGCCGATTTCGTTCTGGCAGCCACCCGCGGCGCCGGAGATGTTCGCGGAAAGGGCGATGATCGAGCCGATGCCTCCGGCCACGACCAGCGCGCGCACGGTGCGCTCGGGATCGATGTTGCGCTCTTCCTCGAGGGCCAGGATCATGCCCGGCACGACGCCGCCCGCGCCCGCGGTCGGCGCGGCCACGATCACGCCCATGCGCGAGTTCTCCCCCATCACCGCCAGCGCGTAGAGCTCGGCTTTGACGGTCAGCGGGTCGAGGAACGTGCGCCCTTCGGTGAAGGCCTGCTGAAGGAGGCGCGCCTCGCTGCCGACGAGCTTGCCCATCGACGCGCCGTCGTTGGTCTTGCCGCGCTCCACGCATTCGCGCATCACCGCGCGGCGGCGGCGCAGCGCTTCGACGATCTGCTCGGCCGGGACGGCGTGCTCCTGCTCGTCGGCCTCCAGGAAAACTTCGGCCAGGTCACGGTCGCCGGCCATTGCTTCGAGATGCTTGAATGATTCGATCATGAGGGTCAGGGAATGCGGTCCAGATACCGCGCGTCGGCCACGTCGTCCAGCGAACAGATCCGGTCGAGCGCGCTCTTGCCCAATGGCGAGTCGACGTCGACCTGCATGAACGCGTCCTTGCCGCGCTGCTTGCGAGAACAATAGAGGGAGGCAATATTGATTCCCTCATCCGCAATTGCCTGAGCGACCTCGGCAATCATGCCGGGGCGGTCGCGGTAAAAGAGCAGCAGCGTCGGCGAGTCGCCTTTGAAGCGCGTCTGGAACCCGTTGATCTTGAAGACCTCGATCACGCCGCCGCCGATCGACGAGCCGACGATCTCGACCTGACGGTCGCCCCCCTCGATCTCCACGCGCACCGTGTTCGGATGCACCTCGCCGAGGTCCTCTTCGGAGAATTCAATGGTCACGTCCATCTGCTCGGCGATGCGAATGGCCTCCGGGATGCGCGGATCGTCGACGTTCAATCCGATCGAGCCCCCGACCAGCGCAAAGTCGGAACCGTGCCCGCGATATGTCGCCGCCAGCGGCGGATGCAGGTAGAAATGCACGCTGACCGGCTCGCGATCGAGGATCTCCCGCGCCACACGCCCGAGCCGCGCCGTCCCCGCCGTGTGCGAGCTGGACGGCCCGACCATCACCGGACCCATGACGTCGAGGATGCTGACTTTGCGGTCGTGCCGGATTGCCACGTCGCGGAGTCTATCGTACGCACTCCTCGTACAACGCGTCGATCTCCCCCACCCTCGGCACGTCGAGCGCACGCACGCTCGCGTTCCACACATTGAGAAACTGTTGCACCGGCGCGCGGTCGCAAACGATGTGCGGGCCGTATACGACGACTTCGCGTCCGCCGTGCGTAATGCGCAGCGTCTCCTGGTCGGTCACCTCGACGCTGTAGGACGGGTCGAGGCGTTCCCAGTCGCTCAATAGAGTGCGCAGCGAAGCAATGTTGCGAGGCGACAATCGCTGTCGATAAACGCGCTCCTCGACGATCAGCGAGACTTCGCCGTCCTCGGTGATGAGGGCGCGCCAAGGCGGCGGGCCGATCATGCCGGGCCCGTATTGCAGCGTGAGCCAGGGGGTGGTCGTGTGCGGAGCGGCGACGGGTGTGCCGAGGGAGCGGCAGCCGGTGGAAGCGAGCAGGAGCAGAAACAGGAGGACGCTTCGTCGCATGGCAATCCATGCTACTTGCACGCGGCGCAAATCGGTCTGCTAAACTCCCGCCGCCGTCCAATGCCAGAACAACGTCCGGTCATTCTCGTCGTCGACGACGACGCGCCGATCCTGCTGCTGATGCGCAACCTGCTCCGCGAGTTCGGTTTCGAGCCGGTCGCGGCAGGCAGCGGCGCGCAGGCATTGGAGGAAGCGCAGCGCCGTACGCCCGACCTCATCCTGCTGGACCGCAACATGCCCGGCATGAGCGGCGACGAGGTGCTGGCCGCGATGCGCAACGACGGCGCGCTGGCCACGATCCCGGTGCTGATGCTCACCGGCGAGCCGATGGAACCGGACGAGATCGCCCGCGTCGGCGCAACCGCGGCGGTGCTGAAGCCCTTCGACGTCACCGCCCTCGTCACCATCATCCGCTCTCACATCTAGCGGGTGGGAACAGGGAACGACGAGGGGCCTCCGGCGGGCCGGTACGACCGGCAGCGCTGCTTGGCCTAGCCTGAACGCACGCCCTGTCTACGAAACACGTGTTGTCGC
>DASVSV010000357.1:0-18378 GCA_036387915.1 Thermoanaerobaculia bacterium | reverse complement strand
ATGCCGAGGATCCTCCACCACCCACGGGAGGGGCGGGCTGAAGCCACGCCCTACGTTTTCGCGTCGCGTCGAGAAAGGTACTTCTCCGCGTAATTCCGCGAATCCGGGTCACGCCACGGCGTCGCGGAGGTACTCGCGGGTGATGCCCGGGTCCTTGACGTTGCCGAGGAGCGTCAGCGAGAGCGAATCGGGATCGACGATCGTGTGCGCGACGGCCTGGATGTCGTCGAGGGTGACGGCGTCGATGTGCTCGATGATCTCGTCGGGGGAGTACTGGCGGCCGAAGTAATACTCCTGGCGGGCGATGCCGGACATCCGGCTGGTGGTCGACTCCAGCGACAGCAGGATCGATCCCTTGAGGTGCAGCTTCGCGTCCGCGAGCTCCTCGGCGGTGGCGCCTTGGTTGCGGAACTTGCGCATCTCGTCGAGCGTCGAGTCGAGGACGCGGCGGACGTTCTTCGGCGCGCACGCGGCGTAGACGGCCTCGTAGCCGCCGTGCAGGTACCCGTTGTGATAGCTGGCGATGGCGTAGACCAGCCCTTCCTTCTCGCGCACGCGCTGGAAGAGGCGCGACGACATCCCTCCGCCGAGGACGGTGTTCAGCAGCGCGGCGGCGTAGCGCTCTTCGCCCTGCTGCGGATAGCCGCGCGCGCCGAGGCAGAGGTGTACCTGTTCCAGCTCGCGCTTCTCGCGAATGATCACGTGCTGATTCGGCGTCGGCGCGCTCCATTCGCGGCGGAACGGCGCCTGTCCGCTGACGGGGAAATGCTGCTCGAGGAACGGCAGCAGCTCTTCCGGCTTCACGTTTCCCGACGCGGCGAAGATGACGTTCGAAGGCTGGAACGTCTCCTCGTAATGCTCGACGATCCTGGCCCGCTGCAGGCGTGCGATCGTCTCCTCTGTGCCGAGGATCGGGCGGCCGAGCGGATGGTCGGGCCAGAACGCGGTGACGAAGATCTCGTGCACGAGGTCGTCCGGCGTGTCTTCGACCATCTTGATCTCTTCGAGGATGACGCCGCGCTCCATCTCCACGTCGTCGTTGCTGAACGTCGGCGAGGTGACGATGTCGGTCAGCAGCTCGAGCGCGGTGGGGAGCTGCTCGTCGAGCACGTGCGCGTAGAAGGAGGTGTACTCCTTCCCCGTGAACGCGTCGACGTCCCCGCCGAGGATGTCGATCACCTTCGCAATCTCGGCGGTGGTGCGCTTCTTCGTCCCCTTGAAGACGAGGTGCTCCAGAAAGTGCGACGCCCCGCCATGCTCCTCCGACTCCACCGCCGATCCGGTGCGCAGGTAATAGCCGAGGGCCACCGAGCGCACGTAAGGCAGCGTTTCGACGAGCACCGTCAGGCCGGAAGGGAGGATGGTTCTGTGGATCGTGGTGGAGGCGCGTTTCATTCGGCGGGGATTGTAGCTGCTCGGCGAAAGGACGAGTCTTCCGCTCAGCGAGTGGTCGGAGGCTCATAGGCTCACAGCCTCATAGGCTCATAGCAAGTCCTGTGAGGCTGTGAGGCTGTGGACCTCTGAGACTCGGCGATTACTTGGGCATGCTCATGGCCGTCTGCCGCGCCATGATCTCGTTCTTCAGGTCCTGCACCGTGTAGATCCACTGGCTGTAATCCTCGGCGCCGTTGAGGGCGATCAGGCTGGGGCCGGTGGCGTTGGGGCGGACGGCGACGAAGGGGCCGACGTAGTCTTTTGGTGAGGCGGCCGGATCGAACTTGGAGCCGGTCTGCGGCGTGACGGTGGGCGGGGCCGTGGAGGTGGCGGGGTTGGCGGGATTGCGGCCGATGCCGACGCCGGGCTGACCTCCGGGCGGCGGAACCACTCCGGCGGGCAACACGGCCTGCGGCGGCACCATGATCCAGTCCTCGGCGCGGCCGGTGAGCGGCATGGCCCATTTGCCGTCGCCGCGGAGGAAGCGCGGATTGCGCGCCTTCTGCAGCATCTCCAGATTGGGAGGAGCACCCTGATGCTTCTGCTCCCAGGCCATGATGCCGCGGGCGAACTGCTTCATCAGGAAGATGGTCTGCTTCTCCCGCTCGCGGCGCATGATCAGCGACCACTGCGGCGGCACGGTGAAGGACACGATCACGGCGATGATCGTCAGGATGACGATCAGGGCTGCCAGCGTGTAGCCCGCCTGGGCGTCGTCGTCAGAGATCGGGATACGGAACATTGTCGAGCGTCGTTCCTTGCGCTCTGCTCTTGATGTCGACCACGCCGGGCTGCGTCATCGCGTTCGGGTCGGTCTCGGCCGACATCTCGCCGTCGAGACTCATGGGGTCGTCCATCACCGTTTCCCAGTCGTCCTGCATCGTGATCGGGTCTTTGGGGATGCGGCGGATGTAATTCGGCACCAGCTCGTTGAGGTCGGCCGGGTAGCGCTGCTTGTCGGCGTAGAAGTTGTCGATGGCCTTGCGCATGTTGAAGAGGTTGTCGCGCAGGGCGGCCTCGCGCGCCTTCCGCTGGGCGGTGCGCACGTTGACCAGTGCGATCGAGGCCAGGATGCCGACGATCGTCACGACCACGATCAGCTCGATGAGAGAGAAGCCGCGCTGATTGCGGCGGGCACGGAGTCGGGAAAGGAGCGTCGCATTCATGACAGGGCTCACCATTCGTTGTAACGCGTCTTCCCGTCGAGCGAGAGCGCGGTCGAGGTCGAGTGGACCTCGAAGACATTGTTGCCGTCGGTCATCGACGTGTCGGGATCGTCGGTGGTCGACAGCGTGATCCATTCGTTGCGGCCGGTCATGGGGTCGATCAGGTCGCGCTCGCGGATCAGGCGGATGGTCTTGCCGTCGGACATCTTCACGCCCTTGAGCAGCTCCTCGAGGTCCTTCGGATAGCCGTCGGAGCCGAGGGCCTGCATCTGGGCCGGGCGCAGCGTCGGGAGCTGGCCGGGCTGCTGCGTCGGATTCTGTCCCGGCGCGCCCGGCTGACCCATGATCATCAGCTCGTGATACTTGTCGATGGCGTCGGTGATCTTGCGCAGCTTGTCGCGCAGCTCCACTTCCTTCTGCCGGCGCAGGCCGAAGCGCGCCACCGGCATGGCCACCGCCGCGAGGATGGCGATGATCGCGCAGACCGTGACCAGCTCCGCGATCGTGAAGCCGCCGCTGCGCGTTTTCCGAAAGGTCGTGAACATTGCTACTGGACTCGCGCTCTCCCGCCGGCCACTGCTGCCACGATGCCCTGGCCGCCGCGGTTCTTGAATGCAGGGTCCTGCATCACCAGGAAGGTCTCGCCCGTGGCGCCGCCGTGCACGCGCAGCAGCAGCACGTCGCCGCCGGAGACGAAGCTCAGCGGCTTGCCGTTGGACGACTTCACGCGGATGGTGCCGGTGTTGGGGTCGACCGTGACGATCGGCGGGAGCGCGGGGTCGACCACGATGGCCGTGCCGACCGAGACGTCGCTCACGTTGATCGCTTTCGGGTTGAAGTGCAGCACCAGCTCGTTCGCGGTCAGGCCGTCGAGGTCCATGCCGACGACGCTCCAGAGCTTCGTTTCACCGGCGCCGAGGGCGATCGTCGACGGCTGGGGGGCAATGCGCGGGGAGAGGCGGAGGGCCGCCTGCTCGTCGCTGCGCATGGCCGGATCGGCCACGAGGTCGGTCGAGTTCACGTTCGTGGAGCTGGACTGGTCGGGCGGAGGCGGCGGCGGGGCCGTCTCCGGCGGATTGTTCGGGTTCGGGGGCGGCTGGCGGCGGAACGGGTCGGTCGGCGCCAGGCCGCGCGGCGAGGTCTCGAGACCGGCCGGCTGCGGCTGCTGCGGCTGGATGTAGTTCCCCGGCTCGCCGTCCTCGGCCAGCTGGCGTCCTTCCGCGTCGAACTGCGCGCCCGAGCGGCTCGGCACGAACGGATCCACCCCGGCCTGCGACTCGATGCGCGGCGACACGCCGCGGAAGGTCAGGTTGTTGCCCGTGCCCACCCACATCGGGGCCACGTCTTCCTCGGTGATGTCGGGGATGCGCACGATGTGCGGCGTCATGGTCAGCACGAGGTCGGTGCGCGTTTCGTCGCGATGCTCGTTCGTGAAGAGACGGCCGATCAGCGGGATGTCGCCGAGGATCGGGGTCTTGGTCGCGCTCTGGACCTTGTTCGTCTGAATGAGGCCGGCCAGGAAGTTCGTCTCGCCGTCCTTGAGACGGATCGTCGACTCGATCGTGCGCGTGGCGAACGTCGGCTGGCGCTGTCCGGCGAACTCCACGTCCGTGCCGCGGTTCGAGACTTCGACCGTCAGCTTCAGCGTGACCTCGCGATTGTGGTGCACGCGCGGCTCCATCGCCACCTTGATGCCGACGTCCTGGTACTGGAAGGACGTGTAGGGGACGCTGAGCTGCGGGTTCTGTCCCGGCTGCTGCGTGCCGGGGTTGTAGCCGGAGATCGTGGTGACCGGAACGGGGATGCGCTGGCCGATGTGCAGCGTGGCCTTTTCGCCTTCGGAGATGCGCAGCTCCGGGTTGGCCAGCAGCTCGCTGTTGCCGTACGTCTTCAGCAGCGAGTACGTGACCGTGGGGATGGAGAAGTTCAGGTTGCCGCGCAGCTTGGAGAGGCTGCCGGCCACTTCCTGGATCTGCGAGAGCGTGCCGCCGCGGAAGACGTTGCCGCCGACGATCGGCGTCGCATTCGCGGACGAGCTCTGCGCGCCTTCCGCGTCGGTGAAGCCGGAGATGGCCATGCCCATGTCGCGGATGCGGTTCAGGTCGAGCTGCACCAGTTCCACCTGCACCACCACTTCGGCCTTGGCCTTATCGTTGGCCTGGATGATCTTCTCGGCGATGCGCACCTTGTCCGCGGTGTCGCGGATGGTGATGGCGTTGAGGGCCTTCAGCGGGAAGACGTTGCGGGCCTCGATCATCGTGCGGACGACGTTCGTGACCTGCTCGGCGTCGCCGTTCGAGAGATAGAACGTGCGGATGACGAGGTCCTCGTAATCGCGCCGCGCCTGCGGGTTGTCCGGGACGACGATGATGGTCTTCTCGTCGAGGACCTTGTAGAAGTGATTGCCGGCCTGCATGACCCGCTCGAGCGCCTGCTGCGCGGTGACGTCGCGGAGCTCGATGGTGATGCGGTCGTCCTTGACGGCCTGGTCGAAGAGGACGTTGATGCCGAAGGCGTTGCCGAGCGCTTTATAGATGTCCTTGACCGGCGTGTCGCGGGAGAAGGTCAGCGAGATCGGCTCGTCCGAGGCCGGGTTGAGCTGCGGCGGCTGGGCCTTGGACATGTTCGCGGCCGAGCGGCGCTTGATCTCGTCGATCGACACCGATTCCGCGGCCGCTTTCTGGAAGTCCTCCAGGATCTGGTAGGCCTTCGAGAGCTCCACCGCCGCGAACTGGTTCGACGGGTCGAGCTTGACCACGAGCTGGAGCTCGGTGGCGGCCATCTGGGCCAGGCGGTACTGGTCCGTGCCCGTGGCCTGCGAGGCCTCGTTGCGGAGGACCTTGCCCTTCTCGAAGTGCATGCGCGAAGCCTCGCGGCGCGCGCGGTCGTAGGCGAGCTTGTACTCGCGGTTGTCGGGGTCGATCTCGATCGCCTTTTCGTACTGGCGGACCGCGGTGTCCCAGTCCTTCGACTGTTCCGCGGCGCGCGCCCGGTTGAAGGCGTGATAGCTGGCGCAGGACGCCAGGGTCAGCGAGATCAGAAGTGCCGCGAAAATTGACTTGAGTCGATTCATTTGTTCAAAGGTCCTGATGACGATGTGACGGGCGGGCCAGCGAAACGTCACTGGCCCAGCGGCACGCGTTGTACGACGTCCGGAGGGAAACCGACGAAGCCGATCTCCGCGGACTCGATGCCGATGCGGCGAAGAATGAACTTTCCTTCGATGACGTCGCCGATGCGTGCGTTGACGATCTCCCCGTCGCGAGCAAACGTCGCGATCGGGCTCTGCGGACGTCCGAAAGTCCCGATGAATTTGTAGGTGAACTGCGGCGGCGTCGGAGGCGGAGGCGGAGGGGGAGTCTCCGGCTGCTGGTCGCAGGCCGTGCCGATGCCGTCTCCGTCGATGTCGCGCTGGTCCGGGTTGGCCACGGCCACGCAGTTGTCGCGGAAGTCGGGGATGCCGTCCTTGTCCTGGTCCGGCGGCGGCGGCGCCGCCACGGGAGGCGGAGGAGGGGGCGGCGGGGGAGGGGGGGGCGGCTCTTTGTACGCGAAGAGATTCCGCTCGCTCCTGTAGCTGCCGCTCTCGGCTTCCAGCAGCTCGAGACGCAGCGGCTCGACGCCCGGGGGAGCCTTCGGGCCGCGCGTGCGGGCGGCGTTCGTCGCCGTGGCCGTGCTCGTGGCCACCGGCGTGAGCGTGTCGCCCGTCCGCACGTCCGGCGCCGCGGTCGTATAGATCGCAAAGGCGGCGACGATCAGCAGCGCCGCGGCAGTCCAGGTCTTCCAGTTCATCCAGTCCATCACAGCCGGTTGCTCGCCGCGCCGGACTCGTCGTCGCGGAAAAGAGTCTTCAGTTGCAGAGTCAGCGTGAGCAGGTTCTGTTCGCCGGAGTTGAGCGCGATCTTCTCGATGATCACGAACTGCTGCGAGAGCTCGAGCAGGTTGATCATCCGGCGCACCTGATCGTATGTCGCCTCGACCGAGAAGTTGATGGTGACTTCTCTCGCGCCGATGTCTTTTTTCGCGCCGCGCGTGCCCCGTTGGACTGCGCGGACGCTCTCGCTGTTGGCGAACGTGTACGTCTTCGGCACGGCGTTGCTGGCCTCGGCCAGCCGCTTGACCTCGGCGATGAGCATGGTCAGGCGCCGCGGCTGCGTCGACCAGTGCTGGTCCAGCACCGTCTCCACGTCGCGCTCCACTTTCCGGTACGACCCGATGGCCGCCTCCGCGTCGAGGCGCGTCTGATTCGACTTCTCGAGCTGCGCCTCGGCCTGCGCCAGGCGCTGGTCCATCTCGTCGAGCCGGGTCTGGTACTGGACCCGGTACGTGAGGAAAAAGACCACGTTCCCCAGCAGCAGCAGGCCGAGGATGATCAGCAGCGTCCGTTTCTCGCGCCAGATCATCGGGCCACCTTCGTCCGCTGCAGCGGCGTAGCGTTCTCGGGGATGTACTTCGCCGAGAGGGCGAAGGCGAAGCCGCCGCCCTCCTCCTGCGTCTCGTTGCTCGGGAACGCGTCGCGGAACTGCGGGTCGGCGTTCATCCGGTTGATGGTCGTGATCATGCCGTCCGAGGACTTGGTGCGGAAGTCCATGGTCAGGTCGATGTCGCCGTCGTCGCCGAAATCGGGAGTGACCGAGACCAGGCGGACGTCGTCGGCGAGGATCGACTCCAGTTCGTCCAGCAGGCGGCTCCACGAGAACGCGCGCTCGGCCAGCTTGGCGTTGATGAAGCGGGTCTGCTCGTCGAGGTACTTCAGGTCGAGACCGGCCAGACGCTGGCGGGCCGCGTCCTCGCGGCGCTTCTCCACGGCCGCCTGCTGCTCGACCTGCGCGATCTTCGCGCGCGTGGCCTGCGTCTCGTGGATGTAGCGGTAGTACGTCTCGACGTTGTTGAGCATCAGGAAGGCCGTGGCCAGCGAGAGCGCCACCACGACGGCGTACACCGGACGGTAGTCGCGATACGGCCGCGAGGCGAGATTGAGATGGATCGGCTTCACCCGGTGAATACTCCTGTGCAGGCGGTCAGCTCGGCGTCCCAGCCGTCTGCCGCCGCGGTGACGTGTTCCGCGTAATCGCGCAGCCGCACCGGCCGCACCTCGGCCCCGAACTCCTCGGCCAGCGTCGCGTGCACGTCCTCGCCGCGATGGCCGGCCACGTAGCAGCGCGAGAACGTCTCCACGTTCAGCGAGTCACGGAGGTAGTTCGCCGAGAGACGGATCTCCTGGTCGATCGAGCGCTGCGCGCTGAGGTTGCGCGAGCGGATGAACAGCGGCTGTGCGCCGCGGAAGACCGCGGTCGTGAACTCGGTCTCGCGCAGGTAGAAGAAGAGGCGGTCGCCCGCGCCGTCCGCACCCTCGCGCACCGTGATGGCGTTCCAGATGTTGAGCCCCACCGGCTCGATCAGCACCACCTCGAAGCCGGCCGTGGTGAAGATGCGCTCGATGGCCGTCAGCGTCGCTTCGAGCGCGCTGAGCACGAGCACCTTGGCGCCCCCCTCCGGCGTGCGCGAGAGCACGCTGTAGGCGACCCGGAGCTGCTCGGGCGGGATGGGCAGCGTGCGCTTGAGGCTCCAGCGCACCACTTCCGTGGCGTCGGCGGCGCGCTCCGGCACCGTCGGCAGTTCCACGATGTTGATGCGGAACCAGGAGTCGGGCAGCAGCAGCGACACCTTCTCCCACTTGCCGGTCTCCATGCGCAGACGGCGGAGCGTCTCCACGATGGACGACTCATTCGCGAGCTGCGGAGTCACCGGCGCGGCGGTGAACGTGTCGGCGGCCAGGCGGTAGCTCTTCGCATTGACGATGCGCGGCCCGCTCCTGCCGCGCGCCAGCCGCGCGTGCACGATGGAGTCGTTGTCGAAGACGACGACGTCGGGTGGGAAGGATCTAGCCATGATGGGCGTGCCTCGTTGCTCGTCGCTCGTTCGGGGTGCTGTCCGGATCGAGCGCAAAGGCACCCCGGAGGACCGACGGAGCACGAACGACGTCAGTCGACAAAGGTCACCTTGTTGATCTCGCGCAACGTCGTCTGTCCATCCAGTACTTTGTGCAGCGCCGACTGACGCAGGAAGGTCATGCCTTCCTCGTGCGCGGCTTTCTTGATCTCCGAAGCGGGACGCCGGTCGAGAATCATGGTTCGAATACGATCCGACAGGTCGAGAAGTTCCGAGATCGCCGCGCGGCCGTGGAAACCGGTGCCGTTGCACTCCAGGCAGCCCGCTCCCTCGTAGAACGTCCGGCCGCGGAAATCCGACGGATCCAGTCCGGAGTCCACCAGCAGCTTCTCCGCGTAGCTCGTCTCGCGCCTGCAGTGGTCGCAGATCTTGCGCACCAGGCGCTGGGCCAGCACGCAGTTCAGTGCCGAGACGAAGTTGTAGAGGTCCACCTTCATGTTCAGGAAGCGGCCCAGCACGTCGACGACGTTGTTGGCGTGGACGGTCGTGAAGACGAGGTGGCCTGTCAGCGCCGACTGCACCGCGATCTGCGCCGTCTCTTCGTCGCGGATCTCACCGACCATGATCTTGTCGGGATCGTGGCGGAGGATGGAACGGAGGCCGCGCGCGAACGTGAGCCCCTTCTTCTCGTTGACCGGGATCTGGGTGATCCCGCGCAGCTGGTACTCGACCGGGTCCTCGATCGTGATGATCTTGTCCTCGGGCGACTGGATCTCCGACAGCGCGGCGTACAGCGTGGTGGTCTTGCCGGAGCCGGTCGGACCGGTGACCAGCACCATCCCGTACGGCTCCTTGATGAACTTGCGGAAGCGGGCCAGCATGCCCTGGTCGAAGCCGAGGATGTCCAGGCGAAGGTTCTTGAACTCCTTCGACATCGACTCCTTGTCGAGAATACGGATGACGGAGTCCTCGCCGTGCGCGGTGGGGACGATCGAGACGCGGAAGTCGATGGTGCGGCCGGTGATGCGCAGCTTGAAGCGGCCGTCCTGCGGCACGCGCTTCTCCGCGATGTCCAGCTCCGACATGATCTTGATCCGGCTGATGATCGTGGAGTGATGGCGCTTGTCGATCGGGTCGAGGGCCTCGTAGAGCACGCCGTCGATGCGGTACTTGACCACCACCTCGTTGTCGCGGGTCTCGATGTGAATGTCCGAGGCCCGGCGCTGGATGGCGTTGAAGACGATCGAGTCGACCAGCTTGATGATCGGCGACGACTCCTGCTGGGTGATGGAGTCGATGGTCAGCGTCTCTTCGCCGTCCTCGGTCTCCGCCACGAGCTGCATGCGGAAGCCTTCCGTGGCCTCGTCGAGCACGCGCTGCGTCGACTCCGATTTCTGCAGCTTGTCGCGGATGGCGGCGGGCGAGGCCACCTTGACCTTCAGCGGCGCGCCGAGGAGGAGCTCGAGCTCGTCCAGCTTCAGCACGTCGGTCGGGTCGCCGACCACGATCGAGATGTGCCCGTCCTCCCGGTGCTCGGGGATGAACTGGTAGCGGATCATCAGGTCGAGCGGGATGTCCCGGAAGAGCTGGTGGTCGCTCTGGAAGTGCTCCAGGTCGACGAAAGCGAAGCCGTACTGCTCCGCCAGACGGCGGGCGCGGGAGGCCTCGCCGGTGGGATCGGCGTTCTTGTAGAGCGTGCGGTTGGGATCTGCGACCATGATTTGCGTTCGACGAAAAAAACCTACATTCCGACCTGAGACAGGCGGAAGAGCGGTAGATAGAAGGCGTACAGGAGGCCGGCGATCACGCCGCCCATGAACACCAGAATGATGGGCTCGATGGCGGCGACCATCCGCGCCAGACGGGACTCGATTTCCTCGTCGTAGAACTCGCTCACGTTGGCGAGCATTTCCGTGAGCGCGCCGGTCGACTCGCCCACCTTGATCATCTCCACCGCCAGGTCGCTGACTACTTTCGTGTTGTCCAGCGAGCGCCACAGCGGCTCCCCTTCACGCACGTTCTGCACGATCCCGGCGATCTTCGAGGAGACGCTCTGATTGGTGACCGACTGCGAGGCGATCTCGATGGCCGGGACCATCGGCGTGCCACCGGCCAGCAGCGTCCCCAGCGACTGGGTGAACTGCATGATGGCGAAGCGGTGCAGGATGCCCCCCACGAGCGGGATGTGCAGCTTGAAGCGGTCCCACACCATGCGGCCGCTGGTGTTGATCCAGCGGCGCAGCAGGACGATCGCCGCGATGGTCGTCACGAAAAAGAGGATGGCGTTCTTCTGCAGCACGTCGGCCACGTCGATCATGAGCTGCGTGAACCACGGCAGCTCCTCGCCGAACCCCTGGAAGAACTCGGCGAACTTCGGGACGACGTAGGTCATCATCACGAAGATCATGCCGAACGAGAGCGCCATCAGGATGACCGGGTAGATCATGGCCCCGATGACCTTCTTGCGCAGGCTGACGATCATCTTCTGATAGCGGAGGAAGCGGCGGATGACTCCCTCGAGGTCGCCGGAGCGCTCGCCGGCGCGGAGCGAGGTCGAGTAGATCGGCGGGAAGAGGTCGCCGTACGAGGCGAACGCGTCCGAGAGGGCCACGCCGGAGGTCAGTTTCTCTTTGATGTCGACCAGGATCTCGCGGAAGCGGGGGTTCTTCTGGCGCTCCAGCATGATGTCGAAGGACTGCACGATGGGCAGGCCGGCGCGCACGAGAGCCAGGAGCTCCTGGTTGAAATGCAGGAAGTGCGTGATGCTGACCGCGCCGCCGATGCGGGGGATCAGGTCGCGCATGCGGAAGGCGCCGCGGCGTGCGCCGAAGACGTGCAGCCCCTGGCGGCGCATCTCCTCCTGGGCGGCGCGGAGCGAGGCCGCACTGACCTGCCGCTCGATCACTTCGCCGTCTTGGGTTCCCACTCTGAGGATGAATTCAGGCATTCGAAAGCTTTCCCTCGCCACGACTTGGACGACTCGGTGACATGAACGTTACGGTCGGGGCGGCCCCTGAATAACCCGCGCACGCCCGGTTCACTTCCAGCGGACGGCGCGGGGGTATTCGAGGGCGTTTCAGAAGTGCGGCAGTAGCCGACCGAGACCATGACCAGTTGTACGTCCGCCGCCGTCGACGAGCGCGTCAGCGTCGCCTCGACGGAATACGCGAACGACTCGAACTCGAGGGCTTGCCCCGCGCACGCCCGGTTCGCTTCCTCACAGGAATCACAGGAAATCCCGAAGACTCGCCTCCGCCGTTCTCCGACGATGCCCGGATGAGAACCACACACTTGCTCGCATTGCTCGTCAGCCCCCTCCTCCTGACCTCGTGCATTTCATACGCGGTCGGGACGACCGCCCGCCCTGTCGCACCGGGAGAGTTTCAGCCGAGCCTCTCGGCGTACGTCGTCCCTGATGGCATCGAGAGTACGACCAGCGAGGGTTCCGTCAGCGACTCGCTGGCGTATGCGTCCGCTGATTTCGAAGGGCGCTGGGGCCTCGACAGTCAGTCTGACCTCGGCCTGCGCATTCCCATCGGCGGCGCCATCGTGAATTACAAGCGCCTCATCAACGGCCCGAACGATCCGGCCCGCCCGGCTGTTGCGACCATCGTCGGCGCCGGCATCGTCAACTTCGGCAATCACGCCTTCCTCGAAGCCGGTCTGATCGCATCGGGCCGCGAGGGACGGCATGTACCGTATGGCGGCATCCGCGCGATGCATGTCGTGCCGATCAGTTCCGGCGCCGTCAGCGACGATCCGACCGCAGGCGTATTCGGAGGGGTGCGCCTCCGCGTCAGCGAGAGTTTCGCCATCAGCCCCGAGCTCGGCGTCTACTACGACCCTTCCGCATTGGAGTTGCGCGACCGCAACATCATCGTCATTCCGTCGCTGACGTTCCACTGGGACTAGGGACAGGAGCGCCGTGAGGAACACCGCGAACCTCACGGCGCCTCTTTCCTCTTTCCTCTTTCTTCTTTCCTCTTTCTTCTTTCAGCACCCGTCGTTCTCGCATGCCCGCAATGCGCGAATGGAGTACTTAGTGCGCGTCGCTGATCTCGACCCCCGGAACCGAGAAGATTTCTCTCGCTTCGCGGCCATTCCCCAGGCCGGAGAACTCGAGATAGAAGCGGTATGCGGATTCGGAGTCGGCCCGGCCGTACTGCTTTTGCGCGTCCGCTGCATGGATGCGCAGCAGTAACCATCCCCAGGTCGCGGCATCGACCGGACGCTCGGCCACGAAGTCGTGGAACCGCTGCTCCCAGTTCCAGCTGGTGATGTAGGTGGTCTTGTAGTTGGAGGAGAGATAGCGGAAGACCGATTCTGATTTTCGCTGCTGCCAGCGCGTCAGCAAGTCGATGACGCGCTTCGCCACCTCGTCGTCGCGCGTGCCGAACTCGCGCGCCGCCTGCTGCCGCAGTTTTCCCCACTGGCTGGCATCGGTGGCCGTCATTTGCGTGACCAGTGCGTTTGTGCGCGCCAGTGCATGACTGGAGTTGCCGAGTTGTCCTTCCAGCCAGAGCAGACGCTCGACGCGATTCTGTCCCGGCACGGCGTCGATGCCGCGCAGCCGCGCTTCTTCGATCAGTTTCACGGCGATCTGCTGCAATTGGTCGTCGTTGAAGTGGAGGTCGGAAAGCGGTGCGGTGACCGTAATGACAGGCGGCTGGTCGCCAGCGTCGTCGGCGGCCGGCGCCGGAGATTCGCCGCTGCAACCGAGGAGGATCAGCACGACTGCAGCGAGGCCACGCATGACACGCACATTGTAGAACCGGCGCCCGCGCGTCAGGACCAGTCGTGACCGAACCGCGGTACAGCTTGGCGAGATCGTCGACGATCGCCAGCCCGAGACGTCACGGTCAGGGATGACGTTGTCTTTTCATCGGGTGCTCTCCTTCTTCATGTCCGCAGTCAGGGAACCCGTTCAGCAACATCCCGCTACCGTGGCCGTACCATGCACATGCTCTTACCCATCCACATTGCCGCGGGCGCACTGGCCATCGTGCTCGGCTTCACCGCTCTGTTCGTGAAGAAGGGCGGGACCCTCCACCGCCGCAGCGGGATGCTGTTCGTCTACGCCATGCTGGTCATGGGCACGACCGCCTCGATCCTGGAGTTCCTCCAGAGTGCGGGCGTTGCGAATCTGGTGGCCGCGATCCTGTCGATCTATTTCGTCGGCACCGCGCTGACCACCGTGCGTCCGCCGTCGCGATGGACGCGCGCGATCAACGTCGCGGCGCTGACCGTGGCGGTCGGACTGGCGCTCGCCTCGATCGTGGGCGGGATCGAGAACGTGAGCAACCCCGGCCTGTCGTCCGGCGGCGTTCCGTTCCGCACGATCGGCGTGATGTCGTTCATCCTGGCCACGGTCCTGCTCATGGCTGCCGCGGGCGACGTGCGCGTCATGCGCTCCGGCATGCCCCGGGGCGGCCCGCGCCTGGCGCGCCACCTCTGGCGGATGTGCTTCGCCCTCTTCATCGCCGCCGGCTCGTTCTTCTCCATCCGCGCACGCGTGGCGAAAATCCTCCCGGAGCCATTTACGACCGGTGCCATGCGCACGCTGCCGTTCCTGCTGCTGTTCGGGGCGATGTTTTACTGGTTGTGGAGGGTGCGGCGGCGCAGGGCGTTACCAGTGATCCTCCGGCACGACCCGATGCCGCTCGCCACTCCGGCGGGGTCTGAACGTTAGATGCCGGCAGATCGGAAGCCGGGAATTCGCCTCGAGCACGTCTTGTCCAGCGCCTGAAGAAAATGTTGAAATGCGGCGTGCGCACCCCCTTCCTCTCCTCCGAGCTCCAGCAGAGCTTCGTCCGCGACGGCTATGTCACCGTCCCGCTGCTCTCCCCCGACGAAGTGCGGTATGTCGCCGCGGAGCTGCAGAAACTTCGCCCTGCCGACAACTTCCGTCGCCGGTTGAAACGCCGCTTCCTTCCGGGCTCACTCACCTACCATTGCACGTTCCTCGACCGGAACGTCGAATACAAGAGGCG
Organism: Thermoanaerobaculia bacterium; assembly: GCA_036387915.1. Taxonomy (GTDB): domain Bacteria; phylum Acidobacteriota; class Thermoanaerobaculia; order Gp7-AA8; family Gp7-AA8; genus QHVT01. The sequence goes on along the minus strand of DASVSV010000357.1, from coordinate 3,899 downwards.
CACGCGCGAGCTCATCTTCGAGCTGCTCCGGCCACGCGTCGGTGAGGTGCTCGACGGCTACGACTTCCTCAACGCCAGTTTTTACGTGAAGCCGCCCGGCAGCGGCGTCTTCCAGGTGCACCAGAACTGGCCGCATCTGACCGACATGGCCGATACGACCATCAGCATCTGGTGCCCGCTCGTCGACACCGACCGTCATAACGGGACGATCGAAGTGATCCCATCGAGCCACAAGATCGTTCCGGACATCGCCTGCACGAACATGCCCCCCTTCTTCGACGCATTCGAGGAAACGCTGATCGAGAAGTACCTCCGGCCGGTTCCGATGAAGGCCGGAGAGAGCCTCTTTTTCGACGACAGTCTCATTCACTGGTCGTCGGAAAACGACTCCGCGGAGCCTCGCGTGGCCATCCAGGCGATCTGTCTCCCGGCCGGTGCGCAACCGGTGTACTACCACCTCGACCCGGCCAGGCCGGACCGCTTCGAGCTGTTCGAAGTCGACCCCGATTACTTCATCACGCACACCGGGGACGATCTCGCGGACATTCCGAAGGAGCGCAAGAGCCTCGGGTACGTCCCGAACCCCAACCGCTCGCTCACCGAAACCGAATTCGCGGAGCGCCTCGCCAACGGCGAGTCGACCCGCCGTGCACTCTGGTCGGGTCGTACGACAGCGTAGCGCGCGAGTGGCGCGCGTGGGGTCTGGCGCGCGTGGGGTCAGACCTTCGAGCTTCCTGCCGGGACTGGCAGGAAGTCGAAGGTGTGACCCCACAGTCAGATCTCAGGGCAGCACAGGTGCGTTAATCGATCTGGTGCGCGATGAAATAACGCGGCGCGCTGCAGCGCGGATCGGGCGCCTGTACCCACGGCGCATTCGGCGGCATCGCGTCGAGAGGGGTGCCGCCGAGGGTGACGTTCTGCCCCGCGCCGAAAGTGCGATTGCGGGCGACGAGCGTCCCCGATGTCCAGCGCACGCCATCGATGGCAAAGAGGGGGAGCGTGCGCGAGCCGTCCGGCGCGCGGAGATAGAGACACGGCCCGTCGACTTCGAGCGTGCCCATCGCGGCTACCAGTCTGGTGTCACCACCCGCTGGGAGCTGCGGCACGCGCACTTCGGAGGCCTGGGGTGGCGCGGTGCTCGCGGTGCTCCCGGTGGAGAGCGACGGATCGCCTCCACCGGAGCAGCCCGCGGCCAGCAGAATCAACAGCGCCGCGACTTTCATCTCATGGGCCATAAAGCAGCGACCATCCGCTCGGGAGAGAGTCGGTAGACATGTAGTACGCGTGAACGCATTGCCCGGCGGCGTCGATCCGTCCGCTGCTCAGAATCCCGAAGGCGACGGTCGATGCGAAAAACGGTCCACCGCTGTCGCCGCCCGCGCATTCGAGACTCGCCCCCGTCAGGCGAATGAACACCGGCGAGCAGGCTTGGCCGCCGCACAAGGTGTTCGTCGGATTCGTCGCCGTGGCATTGGACGGCGCATAGTCGATCTGCTGCACATAGCCGCAACTGTAGCCGGTCGACTCGCCGCGATGGCAGACGTTGTCATTGTAGGCCGTGCTCGTGCGAAGGCGCTTGCCGCTGAGAATGCGTACGGTCGTCTTTCCGTCGTCCCAATAGAACTCCGGCCGCTCGGTATACGCGCTCGTGTGGACCTGCACGTCCTGATCGGGATCGTGGTATTCGGTACCGGTGACCATCGTCAGTGGGATCGACGTGCCATTAGGGTTGTAGTACGTCGTCGCGTTCGGGCAGTGTGCGGCCGTCGAGACGGCCGTAGTTCCGCCTGTGTTCTTCACGACGAATGCGGTCGTGCAGAGGCCGCCCGTCGACGAAACGGTTCTCGATCCGCCGCGCACATCCAGATTCGTCGGATACGTGTCAGCGAGCTCGATCCTCGCCGGGACGCCGAGGAGCTCCAATGCCTGGGGGAGCCTGGCTCGTACGGCTTCGCCCTCGGCGGCGGTCGTCGCCACCACCTCGATCACGATCTCGCTTCGGCTCTCGTCGATGCCGACGCCGCCGAGCGTCGGAAAGATCGTCCGCAACGCGATGTGATTTTTCGCCAGGGACGCGCGTAATGCGGCGAGCGTCACCTTCGCACCGGTTTCGAACGCGACCGGCATTTCACTGCCGCCCATGGCGTGGGTCTGTGCGGCGACGGGGAGCTCTCCCGTCAGGCGCACGCGCAGGCGGTAGCCCGGCTTGTGATCCACGACGATTCCGGCCAGCCGTTCCCTGTGTGCGTTCGCTGTCAAGAGGGAGAGACGCGGGCGGAAAGCGGAAAGGAAGAATGGCTCCGCAGACTGCGCCGCGGAGTACGGTCTGGAGCCGCGTCGCGCTTCATCCGGCCATTACGAAGCGATTCTGCTCGCGACGATGACGCCGGCGACGATCGCAACGATGGCGACGATCAATCCGATCCAGAGCCACCTCGCGCGCCCCGCTCCGGAAGGAGTGGGACTCGCAGCGGCAGTTGCCCTGGCGACGTAACCCTGGAACAGAGGGAAGAGATCGTCGGCCGCGAACGCGGAGCCGTAACCGTCGTTCGTCAGCTTCTCCCGCAGGTCGTCCGTGCGAGCGATCCACGCTTCGAGTGCCTCCGGCGATGCCGCCACCGTTCCGGCGTGAATCATGCGCAACGCAATGGCACGCGTCGCCAAGCGCACATCGTCAGAAAACCTGTAGCGGGCCTCACGCATCAGCGTCAACGTCGTGCAAGTGCCGATCCTGGAGCCTCCGCCAGGGATGCGAGTTCAAGTTCGGTTCCACGGTTCCAGGTGGGGTCACACCTTCGATCTTTCGGCGGGTCACCAGTTGAGTTGTTTCCAGTTCACCAGTCGCTGAATATGTCGGGTGCACCGCAAGATGCCGCAAGAAGAACGAGGGTGTGACCCCACCGCACCGCCGCCACCGGAGACGTGGTGGGCTGCGGTGGCGTGCCGGCCGTCGGGAGGCGCGCAAAGTCGCACTACAGGCGTCGCGATTTACGGCGTCGCGTCTCTGCGATCGGTTATGTCCTGCGGTTCTGTCAGGCGCGAAGGATGGCCAGTGTCGCGTCGAGATCAGCGAGCAACCGGCTGTCAGCGGCGAGCTCTCGATCGCATCGTCGAATCAGATTGGAGACGTATCCTTCGCTTCTCAGGCGGAGTGCGGCGGCGATGCTTCGAAGGGTGATCAGTCCTTCATGCCAGCCGAGCCAGGCGATCAGGCGTCGCAACGGGCCACCTCTGACCGATCGCACCACTTCCTGTGAAGTGCTGCCGACGACCGCGACTGTTTTTACAATGGCGTGCAGGTCGGGCCGGCCGACGGCGCGCTGCGGCTTCGGGTGGTCGGTCGAGCGAGGCCGCGACTCCACCAGCTTCCGCATCCGCGTGGTCCATTGCTCGCCGCCAAGGTAGATCGCGTTCGTCACCTTGTCCCAGAGTCGATCGTTGCAGCCGATCTTCTGCATGACGAATTCGCGGTAGGCAGCCTTCGCTTCTGCCGGCTCCATGATCAGCCAGCCGAGCGCCGAGGCCACATCGAGCCACGGCGGGGCGACTGCCAGTCCCGCGGTCGCGCGATAGCTCGACCATAGGTAATCTTCCGGCCGCTCGACCATCTTCGCGCGGACCGGATTGAGCACGACGTACCGCAGCAGTTCCGCAAAGTACGTCTCCTTCTCGACCAGGAATGCGTGGAACCTTCCCTGAAACAAGTGCCCGGTACGTTTGTGCCGATGATTGAACCACGCGGCATAGGTGCCGTTCAGCCACTGCATCCCGCGCGAGAGATTCGGGTCCGGTGTCTGGATGACGAGATGAAAATGATTCGTCATCAGGACGTATGCCGTAACGGACCAGCCGAAGCGCTTCGCCGCCTGCTCGACCAAGGTGAGAAACATCCACCGATC
>DASVSV010000356.1:0-5909 GCA_036387915.1 Thermoanaerobaculia bacterium | reverse complement strand
GGCGGCGCCCGAATCGGATAGGGGAGTGTAGCGACGGCCGACGGAGCGCGACGTGCTCTGGCCTCTGGAGCTCGCCCTTCCACCGCGCAACCCCTCTGCACGCGCGCGCCTCGTCGTAGGCGCCGGCCGGTCAGCTCTTCCCGCCGCTCGCCAGCCGCGCGGTCATCGCCTCGTGCGTGCCCTTCACGACGAAGGCGTCGATCACCTCGATTGCCGCCTCCGTGTATTTGCGGTCCACTTTCTCCAGCTCGCGGACGCGTTCGCGCAATCGCACATCCTGCACGCCGTCATCGCCGGCGCCGTTCGTGCGGCCGAGGAGCAGTTCGTCGATCGAAACCTCCAGCACCTCGGCCAGGGTGACCAGCGTTTCCGCCTCGGGTAGAGCATTGCCGCTCTCGTATCTCGAAATGCGCGACTTCGCCGCCTTGAGCCGGTCGGCGAGCTGCTGCTGTGTCAGGCCGCGGAGCTCGCGAAGGCTCCGCAGCCGCGCGCCAAACTCCATCGCGAGGCTCGGCGTTTTCTTCTTCGGTCGTCGAGTTCCCATCGCCGAGAGTATCGGCCGCATTCGCCGCCGATCCGATCCGCCCCGCCCTCGCTCACTCACGGTTACATCATACGATACCTGTTGCGTTACACACCAATGTAACCTATAATTATCGCTTGACAGGTGGTTCATGGTCGCGCGCGCATCAGAACAGTCGGGTAGCAGGCAAAATACCGCCACAGCCACCCCGTCGCCGCGCTCGAGAGTCGCCTTTCTTCGGCCGAGCACCGCGGCTGTCGCCGCGCCGATCGGCAGGCGCCACCGCCGCGCGGGGGAGCGCGTCGGATGAAAGTCGCCGATCCCGACTTCGTTTGCGGCAAGAAGGGCCGTTTCGAGCTGCAGCCGCCGATCGAGCATCCGCCGTTCTGCGTCTGCACGCTTTGCCCCAAGTACCGCCAGAAAGCGGCCGAGAAGCAAGGGAAACCCATCGAGGCGCTGTGGCCGCTGCCGTTCATCATCCGCGCGCGCCGCGCCTCGCCGCATCCAGACAGCCGCGCGGAATCGGGCGCCGCCGCACGCGCGATCAAGAAGGAAGAAGAAGAACGCCTCGCTGCTGCCGTCAAGCAGGCCGAAGCCGATCGCCTGGCCAAGCAGACCGCGATTTCCTTCGGCCAGATCGTCGACGCGTACCGCCGTCACATGATCGAGGAAGGGAAGCGCTACGACCGCGCGAAGTCTCTCATCAACAAAATAGAGACCGTGGTCGGCCGGCAGCGCGACGCGCAGGCCGTCGATATCTCCGTGTATCGCGCGGTCCTGTCTACCGTCGCCGGCAAAGCGGCTGAAACCCGCCGCCACTACGGCTCGATGCTGATCGCGATCATGAACTTCGGCAAAGCCGAGGGACTCATCAGCTCGCACAGCCTCAACGACGTGCGCCTCCCCACCGTCATCAAGAACGACGCGCCCGTGACATGGACGAAGCGCGAGCTCGCCATCATCATGGGGCCGGCGCTCGAAGAGTGGGAGCGGGGGCAGGGTGCCTGGAATGAGAAGGTCGGCAACGTCGAGGGAACGGGGTCACTGCGCACCGCCTCGTACCTGCCGCTCCGCGGCCTGATCCTGATCGCGTATTACACGCTCATGCGGCCCAACAACAACTTCGCGCTGACGTGGGAAGAGGTCACGCTGGATCCCGAAAAGCGCACCGGGTTCTTCAGGCTGCAGCGCCACAAAAACGCGCGGAAGGGGATCAAGGCGCGCGGCCCGATCAATCGGCCACTGGTCGACTACCTGCTCGCGATCCGGCCGCAGTTTGCAACGGGCCTGATCCATCCCAATCCCGCCACCGGCGCACCGTACACGAACATCCGCAAGCAATGGGATCGCCTCATCGCCATCGCCGCGCGCATGCTCGGGTACCCGCTGCAAGGCCGCAAGGGCGACTTCTTCACGTTCCGCCATACCGGCGCCTCGCACCTCGCGCAGCAGGCCCGCGACGGCGCCCACATCATCAAGATCGTCAAGATGATGGGCGACACGAACGTTAAGACGGTCGAGAAGCACTACTTCAACTTCGACGACGAGATGATGGCGGACATGATCGAAGGCTGGGAAGCGCCCACGCTCGAATCGCTCGCGCCGCCGCTCGACATGCTCGACGACTCGCCCGAACTCACCAACTAGGCGAGGTCGCAGGCACGCGCGCCGTCGTCACTTAAAACCGCTCCAGAACCACGCAGAATAACTATGCAAACGCTCGCAGCTCGCGGCCCTCAAAATCGGGTAATGAGAGTGCTAATGAGAGTTTGCACCGGGGGAGCGTCGAGGTTTCTTCTGTCCCAGAAAAGCCAAACGCCGCTAAGTAGCGGCGTGTGTGTGACTTCCAGTTGCTTTAATTTGGCGGGGCCGACGGGGCTCGAACCCGCGACCTCCGGCGTGACAGGCCGGCGTTCTAACCAACTGAACTACCGCCCCCGCTTAGAGCCGTGTTAACTGCGCCGGAACGAACCGCATTCCCGACGCTTTTGCGACGCTTTTCTCTACAAGGCGGCGCATCGTAACTGCCGCTCCCCGGGGTGTCAAGACTGGAAGACTTCGGCCCCCGCCAGCGGTTTTCCGGCCTTGTCCTTGTCGGAGATCTGCGGGTCGGCGACGCGCCAGTCGATGCCGATCGCGGCATCGTTCCAGAGGAGGCTGCGGTCGCTCTCTTTGTGCCACAGCGTCGTGCATTTGTAGATCACGTCCGCGCTGTCACTCAGTACCGCGAAGCCGTGTGCGAACCCGGGCGGAATCCACACCATCCGCGGGCTCTCTTCCGTCAACTCGACGCTCGTCCATTTGCCGAAATGCGGCGAGTTGCGGCGGATGTCGACGGCGACGTCGAGGATCCGGCCGCGCGTGCAGCGGACCAGTTTTCCCTGCGGCTGTTCGAGCTGATAGTGCAGGCCGCGCACGACGCCGCCGCTGGAGCGCGACTGATTGTCCTGCGCGAAGACGTCCGGCAGGCCGTGCTCGCGGAACAATGCCGCGTTGAACGTTTCCATGAACCAGCCGCGCGGATCCTCGAAGCGTCGTGGCTCAATCGTCAAGACGCCCGGTAGGGTCGTGTCGGATATCTTCAAGCGCGTCGGATGATACCTCCAGCTCCACATGCCTCGGCCAGATCATTGACGCGATCACCGACGCCAGCAGCACCAGCCCGATGACCCCCAGCGAAACGAGGATCGGGATCTTGTACCACTCGGCCACGATCATCTTCACGCCGACGAACAGCAGCACGATGGCGAGCCCGTATTTGAGGAAGTGGAACTTGTCGATCACGCCCGCGAGCAGGAAGTACATCGCCCGCAATCCAAGGATCGCGAAGATGTTCGACGTGTAGACGATGAACGGATCGGTGGAGATGGCGAAGATCGCGGGGATCGAGTCGACGGCGAAGACGACGTCCGTGGCCTCGATCGCGACCAGCACGAGCAGCAGCGGCGTCGCGTAACGCCGGCCGTCCTTGACGACCGTGAACTGCTTGCCGTGATACTCCGGCGTCGCCGGCATCAGGCGCCGCGCGAGCTTGTAGAGCGGGTTCTTTTCCGGATGCGGCTCCGCGTCCCCTTCCTTCATCAGCTTGATGCCGGTGATGATCAGGATCGCGCCGAAGATGTACATCACCCAGTGGAACCGCGCCACGAGCGCCGCGCCGAGGCCGATGAAGATCGCGCGCATGACGATCGCGCCGATGACGCCCCAGAAGAGGACGCGGTGCTGATACATCTTCGGCACGGCGAAGGACGCGAACAGCACCACGAATACGAAGATGTTGTCGACCGACAGCGCCTTCTCGATGACGTAGCCGGTCAGGAACTCGAGCGCTTTCTGGCTGCCGAACTCGTGGTAGATCCACCAGTTGAACACCATCGACAGCGCGACCCAGACGATGCTCCAGGTCAGTGCTTCCTTGAAGCGCACCTCGTGGGCCTTGCGGTTGAAGACGCCGAGGTCGAGAGCGAGCATGCCCAGGACGAAGACGCTGAAAATCGTCCAGAGCATCGGTGAGGCGATCGTATCCATGCGCGGCCAAACCGTTGCGGAGTCGATGCCATTCATAGATTCAATGGATTGTTTGAATGGAACCGATTGATTTAGTCTATGAGCATGGAGTGGCTGAACTATCACCACCTGCTGTACTTCTGGGTGGTGGCCCGCGAGGGAAGCATCGCCGCGGCGACGAAGAAGCTCAATCTGACGCAGCCGACCATCAGCTCGCAACTCCGTCTGCTCGAGGAGTCACTGGGCGAGAAGCTGTTCGAGAAGTCGGGACGCTCGCTGGTCCTGACCGAGCCAGGCCGGGTCGCGCTCCGCTACGCCGACGAGATCTTCGCCCTCGGGCGCGAGCTCCGCGACACGTTGCGCGACCGTCCCACCGGCCGCCCCGCGCGCGTGACCGTCGGTATCGCCGACGTCGTCCCGAAGCTCGTGGCGTACGCCGTGCTGCGTCCGGCGTTCGAGATGGCGGCCGAGGTCCAGATGGTGTGCCGCGAGGCATCGCCGGAGAACCTGCTCGAGCTGCTCGGGCAGCATGAAGTCGACCTCGTCCTGACCGACGCACCCGCCGCCGGCGGACCGCTGCGCGCGTACAACCATCTCCTCGGCGAAAGCGGCACGTCGCTGTTCGCCGCACCTTCACTGGCCACGGCCGCGCGTAAGCGTTTCCCGAAGTCATTGCACGGTGCGCCGTTGCTGTTGCCGGGCGCCGCGACGCAGATCCGCCGCGCGCTCGAGCTCTGGCTCGACGGCAGCGGCATCGAGCCGCGCCGGGTCGGCGAGTTCGACGACCTCGCGCTGATGACTGCCTTCGGACGGGCCGGTACGGGTATCTTTCCCGCACCGACGGCAATCGAGGCAGAGATCGAGTCGCAGTACGACGTGCGGGTCGTGGGACGATTGCCCGAGGTGAAGGAACGGTTCTACGCCATTTCGGCGGAGCGGAAAATCAAGAACCCGATCGTCAGCGCCATCACCAGCGCGGCGCGTCGCGAGGTATTCGAAGGAGGCGTCTCGTGATTGAAGAATCGACCGAATCGGTGACCCCGATCGAGCGGAAGCCGCAATGGCAGATGGCGGGCGTGATCAGCTTCGGCCTGCTGGCGCTGCTGTTGCTGTACGCGGCGTTCCGGATCATCTGGCCGTTCATGACCGCGATCCTGCTCGCGGCCATCCTCTGCACGCTGACCTTCGGCATCTTCCGCAAGGTGCGCAAGCGCTTCAAGGGCAGCTCGATGAAAGCCGCGGTGGTGATGCTCCTCGGCATCACCTTCGTGCTCGTCATCCCTACGGTGATCCTGGCGATCATGCTCGTGCAGCAGGCGAACGTGGTCGTGGAGAAACTACAGTCGGGCGACGCGCAGGCTATGATCCGGCGCATCGACGTGGCCTCGATCCTGGCGCCGATCAAGCGCGTCGCGCCGCAGTTCGATCCGCAGACGCTCAGTCCGGAGCGATTGCTTCTGCCGGCGCTGCAACAGATCCCGGGCTGGGTCGCGCGGCACGGCGGGGCGGTGGTGGGCGGACTGGCGGGAATGGTCCTCGGCTTCGCGCTGGTGCTGCTGTCGATGTTCTTCTTCTACGTGGAAGGGGAGGAGATCGTGCAACAGCTCTCGGTGCTGTCGCCGCTGCCGCGGCGGTACGACCGCGAGTTCGGTGCACGATTCAAGGACGTCATCGACGCGACCTTCCGCGGCCAGGTCTTCACCGGGATCGCGCAGGGACTGATGACCGGCATCGGCCTGGCCATCGCGCAGGTCCCGGGCGCCGGATTCTGGGGCGCGGTCGCGGCGCTGCTGTCGCTGATCCCGATGGTCGGCGCGGCCGCGGTCTGGGTGCCGGCGGCGATCTATCTCGTGATCTCGGCGTCGATGGGCGGCCGCCC
>DASVSV010000355.1:0-3508 GCA_036387915.1 Thermoanaerobaculia bacterium | reverse complement strand
GTGTGCGTTCAGGCTAGGCCAACAAGCGCCGCCGGTCGCACCGGCCCGCCGGAGGCCTCCGGTCGTCTCCCTTGCGCCAGCGTGATGACACTTCGATGAAACGAAGCGCATAATCGGCGCACTATCCAATTGACGAAGTCCCGAACTCCGGCCTGACGGCTGGACGGACCCCCATATGCCCGAACCCGAACCCGTGTCCGATTACACCCACGACGTCTTCGTGAGCTACAGCCATCAGGACCGCGGGTGGGTGGCCGACGTCCTGGTCAGAAAGCTCGAAGCGGGCGGCGTGAACGTCCTCCTCGACGAAGACGACTTCGAGCCCGGCGCTCCTTCCATCGAGAACATGACCAACGCGGTGAAGCGCTCCCGCAAGACCCTGGTCGTGCTCACTCCCGAATGGGTCGGCAGCGACTGGACGCATTTCGAGGCCCTGCTGGCCACGCAGCGCGACCCGAGCGGCCGCGAGCGCCGCGTCATCCCCATCATGCGCAAACAGTGTCAGCCGCCCGAATGGGTCGGCTACCGGTCGTGGCTCGACTTCGCCGACGACACGCGCTTCGACCAGCAGGTCACGCGCCTCATCCGCGCGCTCAAGCAGCTCACCGTTTCCGCGGACGTCGTCAAAGTCGATCCCGTCAACGAGGGCCTGCGCACGCTGGCCGACCTCCTGCGCGAAGGCCCGGTGCGCGACGCGCTGCTCGCGTTCCGCTACAAATTCGAAGCGATCTCCGACCGCATCGAGCGCCTCGCCGACTACAAATACGTCCACGACCAGCTCCACCAGCTCCAGTTCCACTGCCACGACGCGATCGTGCGCGACCTGCCGCGCCTCGAGACCGACGACGACGCCGCCGACGCGCTCGAGTTCTACGCGCAGACGCTGGACGGCATCCTCACCAACGTCCGCCGTCTGGCCCAGAAGCCGACCTTCACCAGGACGCCGCTCTCCTGGATTCCCGCGCTCGAGCGCGCCTACGCGCAGCTCATCGAAGGCGTGCGAGCGCGCAAGTGCGACGTCGTCAAAAAGGCCGCGCGGGCGATGGACAGCGTGCTCGCCAAATACCCGCCCGTCATCGACACGCATCTGCAGGCCGCCGCCAGTGAGCTCGAGTTGCAGGACCTCATCGTCGCCGTGACCACCGCTTCCGATCACGCGCGCGCCAAAGGACTGGAGAGCGCGCGGCTGGAGGCGCTCGAGACCGCGTTCGAGACCATGGTCGCCCTCGACGACCATCTCTCCGCGCTCGTCCGCGATCACAGCCGCTGGCAGGACGCCGACGTCGACATGCGCCGCGTCGACAGCACCCTCGCCGCCGACTCGATGGAGCTCATCGACACCTGGCCCGACCTCAAGTCCAAAGTGGCCAGACTCTCCGACAAGAATCTCGAGCCGTGGGCCGAGACGCTGCGCAAGGAAGCGGCGCACGTCGACGCAGCCATCGCCGCGAACGACGACCGCGCCATGACCCGCTACTTCCGCCGCTACCGGCGCCAGGCCGGCACCCGTTTCTTCGAAGTCGACACGACCCTGAAGTTGCAGTGTGACGAGCTTCGCAATGCCGGCGAGCCGCTGGCCGCGCTCGTGGAGAGCCTCGCATGACCGTCTCGCTGGTGATGCCGTCCGCGCCCCCGCCGCCGCCCTTCGACACCATGCTCGACCTGCGCGCCATGCATCGCACGCTGCTCCAGCGCCAGCGCGCCGGCGAGCCGCTGAACGCGATCTCCGGCGACGTGATGCTCTTCGTCGGCCGCGCCCGCGCCACCGGCGCCATCCTCGACGTCGACGATCATCGCGACGCCGTGCAGGGACTGATCGACTACTGGTGCACGACGCTCTATCGCCTCGACATCAAGATCCCCGGCACCGACCTCGAGGAATTCGACATCGCCGCCGCGCCAACGCTGGCCGATCACCTCTGTCCCTACGTCGGCCTCTCGTCCTTCGACGAGCAGACCGCGGACCGTTTCTTCGGCCGCGAGCAGATGCTGCGCGACGTCCGCCAGCGTCTCGCGGAAGACCGCTTCCTGGCCGTCCTCGGCCCCTCCGGCAGCGGCAAGTCCTCGATCGTCCTGGCCGGCATCCTGCCGATGCTGAGGTGCGGCGGCGTGGAGGGGAGCCGCAACTGGCGTTTCCTTCCGCCGATCGTCCCCGGCTCCGATCCACTGGCCAATCTCGACTCTCTGCTCGACGGCGAGCCGGACCTCGTCGCGGAATTCCGCCGCGACGAGTCCACGCTCCTGAAGCTCCTCGGCGACGGTGAGCCGGCCGTGATCGTCGTCGATCAGCTCGAGGAGATCTTCACGCTTTGCGAGGACGACGCCGCGCGCGACGCGTTCGTGGCCAACCTCGCCACGCTGGCCGAGGCGCCGTCGCCGAAGCATCGCCTGTTCGTCACCATGCGCAGCGATTACGAGCCGCGCCTGAACCGCTATCCGCGCCTGCAGAAGCTCGTCGAAAAAGGCATGCTGCGCGCGACGCCGCTCAGCGCCGCGGAGCTCCGCGAGTCGATCGAGAAGCCGGCCGAGCGCATCGGCCTCAAGCTCGACGCCGGCCTCGTCGACGAGATGGTCAACGACGTCCTCGGCGAGCCGGCCGCGCTGCCGCTGCTGCAGTTCGCGATGCTCTGTCTCTGGCAGGACCGCGATCACAACCGCATCACCCTCGAGGCCTACCGCCGCCTCGGCAACAGCCGCGTCGCCCTCGGCCGCGCCGCCGATGCGCTCTACGAACAACTGCTCCCCGAGGACCAGGTCATCATGCGCAAGATCCTCATGCGCATGGTCCGGCCCGCGGCAGGGGAGGAGACCACGCGCCGCCGCATCCGCATCGCGGAGCTGGAGAAGATCGGACACGCGCCGGCGAACGTCATGCGCGTGCTCGACAAGCTCCTGGCCGCGCGGCTGGTGCGCAAGAGCGGTTGTGACACCGATCCGCAGGTCGAGGTCGCGCACGAGGCCCTGATCCGCAACTGGCCGCGGTTCGGCAACTGGCTCGAGGAGCGCCGCGCCGAACTGCTGCACGGTCGCCGTCTCGAAGCGCTGGCCGAGGAGTGGGAGCGCTACGGACGCGAGAGCGGCTTCCTCGATCCCGCGCAGATCGTGGACGCGGAGCAGTGGATGGCCAGCGAAGAGGCCTCCGAGCTGGGCGTGCACGAGTCGCTGCGCGCGCTCGTGACGGCGAGCCGCGAGCTGCACGAAGAAACCGCCCGTGGCCATCGCCGCAGGAAGCACCTGATGATCGGTGCGGCGGTTGGAGTGGTCGTGCTGTTGTTCGGAATTCTCTGGCGCGCCTACGTCGCGGTGAGCGCCGCGTATGTCGAGGTGCGGGCCGAGAACGCGCAGAAGACCCTGCTGATGCAGCACCTCAATCGAAAGCTCGGCGAGCTGGAACGCGCGGAAAAGGCACTGGTCGCCGAGAAGAAGAACGCTACGTCCGCGGTCTGGCAGGTTACGGCTGCATACATGCCGTCGCCCGCGCCACCGGTCGTATCCACCCGCAACGTGG
>DASVSV010000354.1:0-9309 GCA_036387915.1 Thermoanaerobaculia bacterium | reverse complement strand
CGACTCGCTGCACCTTGTCCGACTCGCCGCAAAGGCATAACCATCCGAACCGCCGTGTGCGGACCCGCATGCACGGTGGTGTGGGAGGGGGTGCGCCGCGAGGCGCCCTCCTATCCCGATCCCCCGGCTTCCAGCCGGGGGAAACGCGACGCCCAAGTCTTCAGCCTGCGTAGCGGGCGACAGATCACGTCCAGAGGTGATCTGTCGCCCGCTACACGGGCTGGTACCAAGAGCATGCTCGTCCCCCCGGCTGGAAGCCGGGGACTATTGTCTTTCAGCGTGCTACGCACGCGATCGAGCTCACCCGACACTTCATTAACTGAAGGCTACGGAAGTGCGGCAGCGGGCGAGCTGCCGCGTTGCAGGGCGGGGGAGCACGCAACCTATAAACGGTTGCAACTGGCCGCGGCGCGGGCTCCTGCGCCCCGCGCCCTGCTCACTGCGCCCTGCCTCCCGTTACGCCGCGCGGCGCTTCTTCGCCATCGCGACGTAGAGCGTGCCGCTCTGCTGCGAGACGTTGCCGGCCGCGTCGACCGCTTCGACCGTGAAGGAGTAGGTCTTGCCGGTTTCGAGCGAGGTGGCGGTGAAGGCGTTGGCGACCGAGTGGCCGATCAGGACGCCGTTCTGGTAGACGCGGTACTTGGTCACGCCCACGTTGTCGTTGGCAACGGTCCAGGCCATGGTCACGGTGTACGCGGCCTTGTCGGCGACGCGGAAGTTGAGCGGCGCGCTCGGCGCGACGGTGTCGGCGTCGCTCTGGCCTTCGCTGGCCTTCCAGGCCACGCTCAGGACGGAGCTGGCCGCCGAGCGGTTGCCGGCCGCGTCATACGCGACCACCTGGTAGTTGTAGAGCACCTTCGGCGAGACCGAGCGGTCGTTGTAGCTGTTCGTGGTCACGTCGGCGATGGCCACGCCGTTGCGCAGCACGGTGTAGCCGGAGACGCCGACGTTGTCGGTGGCGCCGTTCCAGGTGATGCTGATCGTGCTGCCCTGACCGTCGGTGGCGCGGACGCCGGCCGGGACGGTCGGCGCCTGCGTGTCAGCGGGGGCGCCGGTGCTGTACTGGTGAGCGCCGATGTCGAACGGCAGCGCGCGCGCCGCACCGAAGTAGTCGTTCTTCACGACCGCGAGCAGGTCGGCGGCGCGGGCGATGGCCACCGAGCCGGTCTGGACGCGATAGTCGTTCGCGGTGAAGCCGCCCGCGTTGGCGAAGTTCGGGTTGCCGATCACGTCGCCCGAGCCGGCCGCCGCACCGGCGTTCACGCCGTACCAGTTGTTGTTGCGGAAGGTCACGCCGCTGCCGGCGATGCTCGTGCCCGAGCCGCCCGCGGTGTGGAAGATGTTGTTCTCGATGACGCTGTTCGCGTGCGCGTCGACGGCGATGCGGACGATTTCCTGGGCCGTCTTGTGGAACGTGTTGTTGGCCACGCGGGTGTTCTTCAGACCGCCGCCGTTCTCGAAGTTGCCGTAGTAGAAGCCCCAGCGCGTGCCGACGACGATGTTGTTGACGATCGTGTTGTCCGTGCTCGGGTTCGAGTCGGTGTAGGTCTCGTTGGCGATGGCGATGCCCTGGCCGGGGAAGCCGTCGCGGAAGTAGCGGGTGTTGCCGGTGCTGTAGATCAGGTTCGAGTCGACGGTCGTGAAGCGCGCGTTGTCGAGGAAGACGCCCTGGCTGAAGTTGTCGAACAGCTCGTTGCCGTAGACCAGCGCGTTGTCGCTGCGGTTGACGATGATCGCCTCGCCGTCGTTGTTGTAAACGCGGTTGCCGCGGATCGTGGCGCCGTTGGTGCGCGTGATCACCAGCGTCCCGGCCCAGCCGCCGCTCGTGCTGTGCGCCGTGTTCTCGAGGACGTTGTTGTAGGCGACGTTGTTCTCGATGATCGCGTCCGTGCTGCCGCCCATCGCGTCGGCGCCGAAGTAGACCGCGCCGCGGTAGGTGTGGTGGATGACGTTGTCGGCGATGCGGGTCGAGTGGCCGTTGCGGATGTTGATGCCGATGTACGGCGCGTTGCGCACTTCGAAACCGGTGAAGTCGAGGTACTGCGTGCCGGAGAAGTTCACCAGGATGGTGGAGGTGCCGAGGCCCGTGCCGTCGATGACGGCCTTCTCGCCGGGGTAGGAGCGGATGACGATGCGCGCCGTGGCGGTGCCCTTGGCGGAGACGGAGACGGCGGTGTTGTAGATGCCGCCGCGAACGCTGACGACGTCGCCGGGGAGGGAGACCGCGGCGGCCTTGTTGATGGTCTTGAAGGGGGAGGCCAGCGTCCCGGCATTGGCATCGTTTCCGCTCGTGGCGACGAAGCGCTCGGCCGCGTGGGCGGCGGCGGAAACAAGAATCAGAACGGCGACAGCGGCAGCCTTCAAACGCATCAGAGCCTCCGGTGCGGCCACGTTTGAACTGCGCCGGATGCCCTGAATGCTGGCTGTGAATCAAAGGAGAAGCGGTAATGAAACTCCGCTGCCTTCAATCACTTTCGGCAGCCCAGCCATCTGAAAGTTTCTCAGACCCGTTGGCTTTGCGTCCCCCCGTCGCCGGAGGTTTGCCCTTATCGTGTGACCGCTGCTTATCTTTAGCTGGTCGGCGGAACGTCATCGCCCGCCGTTCTTCTTCCCGAATGTTCCGTAAATCATTGAACGCGTAAAGCGAACTCGACCACGTCTCGTTCGGACTGAACGCAAAATAACACAAAGAGGCAGGTTTCGTAGTGTGAGCCAGGTCACAAAAGCGAATGATGAGATGATCCGGACGCAGATCGCCGCCCGCGGCGTGAGCGATCCGCGGGTCCTGGAGGCGTTCCGCGTGACGCCGCGCGAGTGGTTCGTCCCCCCGCAACTCCGGGCCTCGGCCTACGACGACACGCCGCTGCCGCTGGTGAAGGGACAGACCATCTCCCAGCCCTTCATCGTCGGTCTGATGACGGAGATGCTCCGCCTCCGCGGCGACGAGAAGGTGCTGGAGATCGGGACCGGCTCCGGCTACCAGACCGCGATCCTGGCTCGCCTGGCGCGCATCGTTTACAGCGCCGAGGTCGAGCCGGAACTGGCCGGGACCGTGCGCGAGCGCCTCACCGCCCTCGGCATCGGCAACGTGGTCCTCGGCACTGGCAACGGCGTCGAGCTCTTTCGCGACTACGCCCCTTTCGACGCAATCCTCTCCGCCGCCGCGCCGGAGCTCCTCCCCGAAACGCTCCTCGACCAACTCGCCGAAGGCGGACGTTGCGTCATCCCCGTCGGCGCCGCCGACCTCCAGTACTTATGGCTGATCGAGAGAAGGGACGGCCAGTTACACCGGAGGAGGATGGAGGCGGTGCGGTTCGTGCCGCTGCGCGAAAAAGCGTGAGAGGCAGGCCGGATCGGGATTCCTCCGGAAACGCGGGCGACTTGGTGAGAGACGGAAAACATTCGGATGTTCTGATGGCGTAATGGCGGGAAAAGGTCTACAACCAACGGGCGATGCTGACGTACCCGGTGTTGTTGCTCGCGATCCTCTCCGCCCCGGCCGCGGACCTCCCCGCGGCCTTCGAAGCTCACGACGTCGGCCGCATCATGCAGCTGTGGCACGAGGCGTCGCCGACGCTCGTGGCCGATCGCAAACGCCTGACGCTCCTCGCGCTCGACGACGTACGCATTGCCGTCGACGCGGACAGGCTTGAGGTGCGTGACCCGGCCGGGACGCTGCTCGAGCAGTACCAGCTGGCCATGAAGGACGACCGGGTCTGGTCGCTGCTGCGCCCCGCTCCGGCCACTCCGCTCGCGACGGCGCGCGAGCAGATCCACCGCGGTGTCGAGCATCTCGACGCCGGTGAGCTCGAAGCAGCGCAGGCGGCGTTCACGCGGGCCGCCGAGCTCGCGGACGCAAACGGCCACGCCTCCACCCGCGCGCTCGCCCAGCGAGGCCTCGGCAGCCTGGCCTTCACGCGCGGCGACTCCGAGTCGGCGGTCCGTCACCTGGAGGCCGCCCTGGCGATCTCCCGTGCCGCCGGCGACGGCCATGGCGAGGGACGGGCGCTCATCCAGCTCGGCCACGTCGCGCGCACGATGGGCAATCCGTTCGCCGCGGCGAACTTCAGCGCGGCGCTGCAGATCTTCCGCGATCGCGGCCACCGGCTGGCCGCCGCGCACGCGACGATCGGCCTCGGCATCATGCATAACACCGGCGGCGACCACAAATCGGCGCACCTGCTGTTCACCGACGCCGCACGGACGCTCGAGGAGCTCGGCGACATCGACGGACTCGGTACGGCACTGAACGCCCTCGGCGTCACCGCGCGCATTCGCGGCTCGTACGCCGAGTCGGCCGCGGTGCTGCGCCGTGCGCTCGAGCTCCATCGCTCGACCGGCAATCTGGCCGGGATCGGCAACGCGCAGGGCAATCTTGGCATCGCCCTCTCCGCGCAGGGGCAATACGCGGAAGCGGTGACGGCGTACGCCGAATCGCTGAAGGTCCACGAGCGCCTGGGCCGGGTTCAGTCGATCATGATCGTGCTCGGCAACATCGGCGAGATGTACAACCACCTCGGCGACTCCGAGCAGGCGCGCGAGCATTCCCGCCGTTCGCTGGCCATGGCCGAGAAGTCCGGCTACAAGCCCGGCGTCGCGCTGATGCTGCACAACCTCGCCCTCATTCACTTCAACGAGGACGACCTGCGCGGCGCCATCGAGCTGCTGGAGAAGTCGCTGGCCATCGAAGAGGAACTCGGCAACCGCGACGACATCGCCCGCACGCTGCACAACCTCGGGCGCGTCTACTGGGCCGCCGGCGACCGCGCCAGGGCGCGATCGTCGTTCGAAAAAAGCCGCGCCATCGCGGAAGAGCTGGAGAATCCCGAACAGGTCGTGATCTCCCTCGGCATGCTGGCCGAGGTGACGGAGTCGCCGGAAGAGTCGCTCGTGATCGCGCAGCGGATGTACGCCGCCGCACGCCCCACGTTCGCGCCGCAGGTCCTCTGGTCGGTGTACGTCGGACTGGGCCGCGCATACCGGCGCACCGGACGTCTGGCCGAGGCCCGCGCGGAGCTGGAGCGCGCCGTGGCCATCGCCGAGGAACTGCGCCGGAGCGTGCCGGGCGAGGAGATCGAGCAGCAGCAGGCCTTCGCCAGCATGGTCATGCCGTATGTGGAGATGGTCGGCGTGCTCGTGGAAGAGGGGGACGCCGGCGGCGCGCTGGCGTACGCCGAGCGCGCGAAAGCGCGCGCACTTCTGGACGTGCTCCGCCACGGCCGTCCCGAGCTCGCCCAGGCGCTCACCGACGCCGAACGCGCGCGGGAAGGCACGCTGTCGACGCAAGTGGCGGAAGTGAATCGCGAGTACCGCGAAGCCCTCGTCCGCGGCGACGTCGCCCCGGAGCTGCTGACGCGGATGCGGAAGGCGCGGCTCGATTACGAAGCGTTCGTGGACGCGGTCTTCGCGGCGCACCCGCAATTGCGGAAGGAGACCGGCGAGCTCCTGCCGGCGCGCGCTACCGACGCCTCGGTGCTCCTGGCGAGCGGCGCGGCCGACGCATTCGTCGAGTTCGTGGTGGGCGACGAGCAAACCTATCTCTTCGTCATCACCACCGGCGGCGGCGTGCGCGTGCACACCGTCCCGGTCGGAAAGCGGCAGCTGCGCACGGAGGTGCTGCGCTTCCGCGAGCTGCTGGCGACACACGACCTCACGTACGCCGCCGCGGCGCGATCGCTCTACGACCGCCTCCTCGCTCCGGCCGCGGCGCAACTGCGCGGCAAGCGGACGCTCTGCATCGTGCCCGACGGGCCGCTGTGGGAGCTCCCGTTCCAGGCGTTGCAGCCCTCCGCGAACGCGTTTCTTCTCGACCGGCACGCCATCTACTTCGCCCCGTCGCTGACGGTGCTGCGCGAGACCACACGCGAGCCGGCGCCGCGCGGCAGCGAGCTGCGGCTGCTCGCATTCGGCAATCCGCTCGTGCCGAGGGAAACGGCGAACCGCGCGGCCGGCGTGCGCCGCGACGCATCACTCGCACCGCTGCCGCATGCCGAGACCGAGGTCCGCGCGATCGCCGCGCTCTACGGCCCGGGCAACAGCCGCGTGCATCTTCGCGGCGACGCGCGCGAGGAAGTGGTGAAAGCGGAAGCGGGGCGCTACGACGTGCTGCACTTCGCCACGCACGGCGTGCTCGACGACCGCAACGCACTCTACTCGCGGCTGGTCTTCTCGCCGCCCGTTTCGGCGACGGAAGACGGCCTGCTGGAGGCGCGCGAGATCATGCGCCTCGACCTCAAGGCGCGGCTGGCCGTGCTCTCCGCATGCGAGACGGCGCGCGGCAGCGTCGGCGCCGGCGAAGGATTGATCGGATTGTCGTGGGCTCTCTTCGTGGCCGGCGTGCCGACGACGGTGGTGAGCCAGTGGAACGTCGACTCGTCGAGCACCGCCGCACTGATGGTCGACTTTCACCGTAACCTGCGCGGCTCGCAATCGAGCGTCGCCGAAGCGCTGCGCAAAGCCGCACTGGCGACGCGCACGAAGCCGAGCTACCGCCACCCGTTCTACTGGGCGCCATTCGTCGTAGTCGGAAACGCGCGGTAAAGCGCAACGCGTAACTCAGCGCCGGCGACAACCCCTGATCCGCCTTCGGCACCTTCTCCCCTCACGAGGGGAGAAGGGCAACAAAGGGCGAGTCTCGCGCGAGTCGTGTTGGTTGCCCCTCGCCCCGCGGTAAGCGGGGAGAGGGTGCCCGAAGGGCGGGTGAGGGGTCGTGCAAATTGCGCTGAGTCAGGTCCATTGCGGTAAAGCGCGCGCACGCGGCTCGAGCCGCACGCTGGCGCCCACTACGCACGCCGCTTTTTTTTCGACTGCATCGGAACGTCGGCCTCCTTTTGCCATCGGTCCCGAATGAAGGCAGCAGTCCCGCTGCCGTGACCAATTCCTGGAGGTTACCTGGAGATGTGGAAATCGAGACTGTTGTTGTCTTTGCTTCTCACCGCAACCGTCCACGTGCACGCGATGACGGTTACCCCGATCGACGTCGCCACGCAGGTCGACCGGGCCGAGCTGATCTTCGTCGGCACCGTCATCGACGTACAGAGCGTGCCGGTGAAGGACGGTTCGTATGCGTACACGTACGTGACGTTCGACGTCGAGGAGACGCTGAAGGGCGCCGCGAACGCGCCGACGCTCACGCTCCGTTTCGATGGAGGTGCGACGGCGGAGTACGTTTACGAGATTCCCGGCGCGCCGCAATTCACCGCGGGCGGACGGCACGTGCTGTTCGTCGAGCGGAACGAGCGCAACATGATCCCGCTGACCGGCGGCCCGCAGGGCAAGCTGAATCTGGTCGCGCATCCGGTCACGCAGGAACTGATCGCGGTCGATGAGGCCGGACACGCAATCGGCGGTGTGCGGGAGAAGAGCTGGTCCCGCTCCGGACTGGAGCTCGATCGGTCCGGCGAGATCCGGCACAAGAAGCCCGTGGCCCGGGTCGTCTCCGAGGAAGGTGTGACGATCGAGCTCGATCCGCGCGATGCCGCGCCGGAGACCGTCGACGTGGCGCCGCCGGCGACGAACGTCCTCGCCGAGCTGCGCTCGCTGATCCAGAGCCGTGCCTTCGCGCCGGAGTTCCAGCGCGCCCCGGCCGTCCAATCCGCCTCGCCCGCCAACGTCCCGGAAACGAACCGGGAGCGTCAGCTCCACCGTGACGCGAAATGAGGAACCCGCACATGAATCTCAAGACCATCGCACTCTTCTTCGTCCTCGCGCTGAGCGTGCTCGTGGCGCAGCCGGCGGCCGCATTCCGATACGCCGAGACCTGCAACGGCAGCGGGATCCGTTGGCAGAACGCGAGCATCCAGTTCAAAGTGAACTCCGCCACGGTCGGCGGCGCCGCGTGGCAGAACTCGCTCGAGACCGCGCAGATGGGCTGGAACATCCACGCGCCCGGCAGCTACTGGCGCATCTACTACAACTGGGTCCCGAGCATGTATCACCAGCTCGGCAACGGCGATAACGAGATCGACATCGCTTACACCGGTGAGCTCGACCCCGGATTCAAGGCTCTGGTCCGGACCAAGCGGACGTTCTGCTATGCCTTCCCGGGCGCGGGCTCGCACTACACCGAGGCCGACATCCTCATCGCGTCCGAGGTGCAGGGCTATGACAAGTCGACCAATCCGGTGCCGAGCGATCACATGCAGAACACGACGCTCATGCTGCTGCACGAGCACGGGCATGTCCTCGGCCTCGGCCATGAGGACGACGTCCTGGCGACGATGAACTCCAATTTCCCCGGTCCGGTCGGCGGCCCGATCGGCAACAACAACGAAGTGCAGCCGCTGGGCGACGATGCCCGCGGCGCGCGCAACGCGTATGGCACCTCCGGGACGGTCCGCGACGTCGCCGCCTCCGCCGTTCGCCTGACGTCGCCGGGCACGTCGCGAACCATTCCCGCGCCGGCGTCGACGCTGCGCAACGCCCCGGTCTCGTTCCAGTTCACGATCCTCAACCGCGGCACGACCGACGAGAACATCCCGGTGCACTTCTATCTGTCGTCGGATCGCAACGTGACCCCCGACGACTATTTCATCGGCTCGACGTCCATCTATCTCCAGTACGGACGCTCGATCACCGCCACGGCCAACCTGACCATTCCGGCGTACGCGCCCACGGGGACGCAGTACATCGGCTGGTTTACCGACCCGACCAACGTCATCGTCGCGGAATTGAACAACGTGAACAACGGCGTCGGTCTCGTCAACCCGACTTTCATCCATACGAACCGTATGCCCGACGCGTGCTTCACCGCCACGCCGACGAGCGGCTCCACCCCGCTGAACGTGAGCCTCAACGCCGGCTGCTCTTCAGACGCCGACGGTACCGGGCTGACCTACACGTGGGACTTCGGCGACGGCAGCGGCGGAACCGGGCAGTCGACTGCGCACACCTACTACTACGCGGGCAACTTCCAGATCGCTCTGACGGTCACCGATCCTTCCGGCGCGTCCTCGACGGCGTACCGGACCATCTCGGTCTCCTGCGGCAGCTTCTGCCCCGACGAACCGTACTAACCCGCACCTCGCTGATTGTGTGAAGCGGCGCCCATTACGGGCGCCGCTTCTTTTTTGTGCGATCGCGTCGGAACGTCGCGCTCGTTTTCCCATCGGTCTCCAATGACGGCGGCAAAGAGCGCTGCCGAATCGAACCCTTGCCCGGAGGTTGAGAGATGTGGAAACCGAGACTGTTGTTGTCGCTGCTTTTGACCGCGGCCGTGCACGTGCACGCGTCCACCGTCATTCCGATGGACGTCGCCGCGCAGGTCGATGAGGCCGACCTGATTTTCATCGGCACGGTCGTCGGTATCGA
>DASVSV010000353.1:0-5096 GCA_036387915.1 Thermoanaerobaculia bacterium | reverse complement strand
AGGACTTCTTCGCGCGCGGCTTGCGCGGGCTCTTGACCTTGGTCGAGAGAGTGGTGGCGCCGGAGACGGCCAGGTAGGGCTGCATCAGCTCGAACGTCTTCGCGCCGACGCCTTTGACCTGCATCAGGTCCGCGGGCTTCTTGAAGGGCCCGTGCTCCTGGCGGTAGTCGATGATGCGCTGCGCGCCTTTTTCGCCGACGCGCGGCAGCAGAGCGAGCTCGCTGGCCGAGGCGGTGTTGATGTTGACGACGCCGGCGGCGGCGGCGCTGCCGCCCGGTTCCGCGTCGGCCATGGCCACGGTCGACATCGCGAGGAGGAGAGCAAACGTGAGAATGTGGAGGGACTTCCGCATGGGTCTTGCTCCTTTCTTTCTTTGGTTGGTTGTTTGTTGGGGTCTGGTTTCGGGCCGACTGTTTTTGGCTGTTCACCCACTGATTTCCGGTCTGTTCAGGACCGCTTTCCGTTTCGCGTCGTCTTTCTTTCTCCTCTTGATCACCTTCCTTTCGCCGGAGGCATAGTTCAAGCGGACCGCCACGCCGCAAAAGCTGGCAACTTACTGATGACTCTGGAGTTAAGCGATCCGCGCGCTACCAGCGATGTCCAAATCGCGAGCGCGTTCAGGCGGGATGCAAAAGATTTTGCTTTTCGCGGCGCTTACAATGCCGGCATGAGCGATTTCACCGTCGACGTCGAGCGTGAAACCGATGGCCGGTGGATCGGAGAGGTGCCGGAGCTCCCGGGCGTGCTCGTTTACGGCGGCTCGCGCGACGAGGCGGTGGCAAAGGCGAAAGCGCTCGCGTTTCGCGTGCTCGCCGACCGGCTCGAGCACGCCGACTAACGAGCGGCCTCCGGCGGGGCCGGTGCGGCTGGCAGCGCACGAGGAGGCACATGCATCGCGAGACGCGTGCGCCGCGCGACAGGCGTGCATCAGGCTGGGCCATGCAGCGCTGCCGGTCGTACCGGACGCCGCCGGAGGCCTCTGGTCGGTCCCCTTTCGTTTACACTCCGCGCACACATGCAGACGATCGGAATCGCCGCGAAGGTCACCGCACCCGAAGCTCTGGCGTTCGCCACGCAGATCGCGAACGAACTACAGGCGAGGGGGCTCTCGGTCATTTTCGACGACGAGACGGCGGCGCTCTGCGATGGTCAGTTCGCGACGCAGCCCAAGTCGGAGCTGGGCCGCCACAGCGACCTCCTCATCACCTTCGGCGGCGACGGCACGCTCCTCTCCGTCGCCCGCCACGCTCCCGAGCACGTCCCCATCCTCGGTGTGAACATGGGCACGCTCGGCTTCCTCACCGAGATCCGCGTCGAAGAGCTGCCGAACGTGCTCGAGCGCGTGCTGGACGGCGACTACGAAGTCGAGCCGCGCGTCACCTTCACCGTGAGCGTCAGCGGCCCGGAGCGCGACGCGAACAAGCGTTACCGCGTGCTGAACGACGTGGCCATCAACAAGAGCGCGGTTGCGCGGATCATCGAAATGCGCGTCAGCGTGGCCGGCCTCTTCGTCTCCACGTTCCGCGGCGACGGGATGATCATCGCCACGCCGACGGGGTCGACCGGCTACAACCTCTCCGCGGGCGGCCCGATCATCTATCCCACGATGGGCGCCGTGCTGATCACGCCGATCTGCCCGCACATGCTCACCAACCGCCCGCTCGTGCTCCCCGACGAGCTCGACATCGAAGTCAGCCTGGTCACTCCCGACGCGAAAGACATCTTCCTCACGCTCGACGGCCAGGAAGGCTTCGAGATCAGCGACCGCGACCGCGTTTGTGTGCGGAAGTCGGAAGAACGGGTACTCTTAGTGCAGTCGCCGGACAAGAATTACTTCGACGTTCTCCGCAACAAGCTGAAATGGGGCGAAGGATGAGAATCGCATTCACAGTCGTCGCTTTTCTGGGGGCGTTGCTGATCGCGGGCAGTCTCACCGCCGAGCCGATTTATCTCGACGCGATGATGGAGATGCAGCTCACCGAGCTGCAGCAGCAGTTCCCGACCTTGCGGAAGGAAGGCTGCTACCGCATCGGCGCGGACCGTTTTCTCCTGATCGAGATCGAGAAGAAGGACCAGAAACCGGCGCGCGTCATCCTGTCGTCGGTCGCGCCGTGCCGGCGCCCCGAGGACACTCCGGTGGCGCTCGACGTCCGTCATCGCAAAGAGATCGACCTCGGATCGAGATCGCTGGAAGTGCTCGAGAAGATGAAGCGCCCCGACGCCTCCGCACCGCCCGACGGCGCCCTGCGCAAGCTCGGCGACACCGAGTACTTTTACATCTGCCGCGTGAGCGAAGGATGCGCGCGGCACACGAGCGTGTTCATGCGCGAAGGCGTGGTGAGCGCGATCTCGGAGTGGTACTCGGAGTAGTTGAGAGGCAGGCTCAGAGTCTCAGAGGCTCATAGGAGTGCCTCTTGCGACGAGCTCCTGTGAGACTGTGCGCGCCTATGAGCCTGTGAGACTGCCGCTCAACGCACAGGTTCATAGCCTCATAGCCTCACAGGAGTGCCTCTCGCGATGAGCTCCTGTGAGACTGTGCGCCTATGAGCCTGTGAGACTGCCGCTCACCGCAGCGACGCTTCGTACGCCGCACGGACCGCCGCGACGTAGGCGCGGGTCTCGTGATACGGCGGGACGCCCTTGTGCTTCCGCACCGCGCCGGGGCCGGCGTTGTACGCGGCCAGCGTCAGGTCGAGATCGCCGTTGAACGTGTCCAGCAGCGTGCGCAGGTAGCGCGTGCCGCCGAAGATGTTCTCGCGCGCGTCGAAGACGTTCCGGACGCCGAGGTACTGGGCGGTGGCGGGCATGAGCTGCATGATGCCGCAGGCGCCTTTGTTCGACATCGCTCGCGGGTTGTACGCCGACTCACGTCGCGCGACCGCTGCGACGAGACGCGGGTCGACGCCGTGGGCGCGGGCGGCGTCGTGGATCGCGGCGGTGAGCTCGAGCGGGACTTTCGCGGAGCTCTGCGAGTCGTACACCGCACGGCCGAACGCGCGCGTGTTGAGGACGCGCGTGCTGCGCAGCGAGAAGAGCGACTCGCGGATGTCGCCGAAAAACCGGTATGCCGTGATGGCGCGGCTGTCGTTGGTGACCACGACCTTGCCGCCCTTCTTCAGCTTCGCGGCATTCGGCACAGATGACGCGGTGAAGCGGCGCGTGTCATCCGCGCCGGCTGTCGCTGCGAAGAGCAGCGTGACCGCGATCACATTCCTGATTTTCATTTGGGCACTCACGCAACCGGGGTCTGACGTGTAGCATTCCGCGCATGCGACTCATTGCAGCAATCCTCTTCGCCGCTCTGTTTGCCTGCGCTCCGGTGCAACAGCAGACCGCAGAAAGCGTGCCCATGTCTAAAGAAAGCGGAACGATCTTCATCGGCGGCACCGTGCTCATCGGCCCGGAGCAGACGCCACAGACGAACTACGGCGTCTACGTCGTCGACGGCGTCATCCGCGAGGTCGGCCCCGCGGCCGACCTGCAGCGCGCGCATCCCGCGGTGAACGTCGTGGCCGTGCTCGACGGCACGATCCTCCCCGGCCTCACCGACGCGCACGGCCATCTCTACGGCCTCGGCGTCGCCGTCGACACCGTCAGCCTCGTCAACACGCAGTCATTCGACGAAGTGCTGGCGCGCGTGAAAGAGCGCGCCGCCACGACACCGCGCGGCCAGTGGGTCGTCGGCCGCGGCTGGGACCAGAACGACTGGCCGGTGAAGGAGTTTCCGACCGCGGCCATGCTCGACGCGGCGCTGCCCGACCATCCCGTGTTCCTGACGCGGATCGACGGTCACGCCGCGGTGGCCAACACCGCCGCGCTACGTGCCGCGGGCATTACGGCGGCGACGCAGGATCCCGAGGGTGGGCGCGTCGTGCGCGATGCGAGCGGCAATCCGACCGGGACGTTCATCGACACGGCAATGGACCTCGTCGAAACGCACATCCCCGCGCCGACGGTGGAGCAGCGCAAGGCGCGCGTGCTCGCCGCCGCGCAGGCCATCGCCGCGACGGGGCTCACGGAGATGCACGATGCCGGCATCGACGGCGCGACGATCACCGCCGTCAAGGAGCTGATCGACGAGAAACGCTTCCCGATCCGCGTCTACGCGATGCTCGGCGACAACGACGCGCTGCTGCGCCAGTGGTTCGCCGGTGGTCCATTAGTTGACTACGGCGGCCGCCTGACGGTCCGCTCGGTGAAGCTCTACGCCGACGGCGCCCTCGGCAGCCGCGGCGCCGCGTTGCTCGAGCCTTACACCGACGACCCGGGGAACAGCGGCCTGATGATCGCGCGGCCGGAGCACATCGAAGACGTCGCGCGCCGCGGGCGCGCGGCCGGCTTCCAGATCAACACGCATGCGATCGGCGATCGCGGCGTACGCAACGTGATCGACGCGTACGCGAAGGCCGGCGTCGCTCCCGCGGACCGCTTCCGCGTCGAGCATCTGCAGGTCATCGCGCCGGCGGACGTGCCGCGGCTCATCGAGCGCGGCATCATCGCGTCGATGCAGCCGACGCATGCGACCTCGGACATGTACTGGGCCGAGGCGCGGCTCGGGCCGGAGCGCGTGAAGGGGGCGTACGCGTGGCGCACGATCCTCGAGTCGCGCGGCCGCCTCGCCCTCGGCTCCGACTTTCCGGTCGAGGAAGTGAACCCGTTCCTCGGCATCCACGCCGCGGTCACGCGTCAGGACCAGAAGCAGTGGCCCGCCGGCGGCTGGTACCCGTCGCAGCGCCTGACCTTGGCCGAGGCCATTCGCGGCTTCACCCTCGACGCGGCGTACGCAGCGTTCGAGGAGAAATCGCGCGGCACCATCGAGCCGGGCAAGCTCGCCGACCTCACGATCGTCGAGGGCGACCTGTTCGCGATGCCGAAGACGGAGCTGTATCGTGCGAAGGTGCGGTACACGGTGGTGGGTGGGGAGATCGTGTACGGCGGCCACTAACGAATCCTGAGTCGCGTAGACGACGAATGGATCATCGGAGCCCTCACGAGGCTCGTTCCCAGCACGTTCTGTGTGAGGGGCTCCGTTGACGCTTCGCTGCGCTCAGGGTTGGAGGGTTACCGGGTCGAAGTCCTCGAAGTGGGTCAGGGCG
>DASVSV010000352.1:0-6678 GCA_036387915.1 Thermoanaerobaculia bacterium | reverse complement strand
GCGCGGTTCGCGGCTGAGGCGTGAGGCGAGCACGAAGCGCTGCACGATGCCGAGGATTGCGAAGACGAGCAGCAGCAGCGACATCCACTCCGCGATGAGCAGCCCGCTGGGTTTCACCGCCGCCCAGCCGCCCTGGAAGAGGATGTGCGAGACGGCGGGGAAGACGATCAGTGCGAGCACGAACTCGCCGCGTCCGACCGAGTCGTAGTTGCGCTCGTGCCACGTCGCTTCGATCTGCGTGCCGATGTAGCCGTTGAGCATCACCGCGAGCACGACGGTCATCGCGATCTCCACGCGCACGTCGTTGCCGAGGAGCCAGCCGGTGACCAGCAGCAGGTCGCTGACGCGGTCGCAGAAGTGGTCGAGGAAGTCGCCGTACCGTGAGCTTTTCTCCTGCACGCGCGCCACGATGCCGTCGAAGGCGTCCGCCAGTCCGCCGACGGCGATGAAGCCGAGGGCCGGGAGAAAGCGGCGCTCGTAGAGCAGCCACGCGCCGGCGACGTTCAGCAGCAGCGCGATGACGGTGATGGCGTTCGGCGACAGGGGACACCGCCGCGCGAGGGGAGCGAACCAGCGGGAGAGGCGGCCGCGCCAGACGTTCATGCAGCGATCTTAGCAATGTCATCCCGAGCGTGAGTCGAGGGACCTGGGCGGGTGGGGATGCCAGCGGCTTGCGGCACGCGCAGAGCGTCCCCGCCCACCCGGGTCCCTCGACTCATGCTCGGGATGACAGCAGTCGCTAGTAGATGATGACTTCGTCGCCGACGTTGGCCATCGTGTAGAGCCGCGCGATGTCGTCGTTGTGCAGGCGCACGCAGCCGTGCGAGACGCTCTGGCCGAGCTGCTTCACGGACTGCGTGCCGTGCAGCGCGTAGCCGTCGCCGAGGTTGAGGCGGTGCGTGCCGAGGACGTCGGGGAACTGGCGCGCGCGCGTGCCGATGGGGGGGATCACCACCGCGCCGCCGCGGACGAGCAGCGCGCCGTAATCGACGGGGTAGCCGCTGGCGTAGACGTCATTGCCGCTGACGGTGAGGTCGGCGATCTTCTTGCCGCGCTCGAGGCGGACCACGTCGAGGCCGTTCTTCTGGGCTTCCTCGATGTAGTGCCAGTCCGGCGGCACCCACTTCGGCGCTTCTTCCTTCGACTTGATGCGGAAGCGGCCGATGGGCGTGCGGAAGACCATCGTGCGCCCCTGCGCGCGCAGGGTCTCGTTCTTGCCGGTCGAGCAGATGGCCTCGAACACGAGCTGCCCGTTGCGGCGCGCGTATACGCGATTCTCCGCGGTCGAAACCGTGATCACGAAGTTGCTGTCGTGCAGGTCTTCGATCGTTTTCTCAGTGGTCACGACCTCGGACTGCAGCGTGCTCATTTGCGTCGAGCTCTGCGACATCTGCTTCTGCAGGTTCGCGACCTGCTGCTTGATCTGCTGCTGCAACAGGCGGTCGATCTCCTCGACGCGCTTCAGCTTGCGAGCATCCGTCGTGGTGATCGCTTCCGCCGCCACCGCGTAGCCGACGATGCAGAGTCCGAGCACCAGCAACGCCCACGATCCCAATAGTCCAACCCAGCGCCGCATGTGTGTGTCTCCTAGAAGATGTAAACCTGTGTCTTGCCCACATGTATTCGCGGCCAGATCGCCGCGAGCGCCTCTTCCGGGACCATGTACGAACCGGGCTTGACTGTCTGCAGCGGGCTGTCGGCGCTCGGCTGCGTGTGGATCACGTAGCCGTTCGGGAGGAAGAGGACGTATTTGCCGAGGCCGTTCTCGATCACCGGGCGTTCAGCAGGCACAGGCTGGTTGTTCATCGCGTAAACCCACTCGGGGACGCGCCAGGCGTGGCCGACGATTTTTGCCTCGATCGGAAACGCCCCTTTGACCGGGACGAACGTCCAGGACTTCTGCGGTGTTGTAATGGTGCGCGTCTCGCCGAGAGCGATGTCGGCTTCGCGCAGGACGGTGTCGCCATAGTAGAACCGCAGCTTGCGCGCTTTGGTGTCGACGGAGAGGTAGAACTCCTCCGACTTGAGGCCGGCGACCATCTTCATCCGGCCGTCGAGCTCTTTGCGGAGCTGCTCGCGGCTGAGGTCCAACTCGGCAACTTCTTCCTTCAGCTTCCGCACATCCGCGGGCGTCCGCGCCTCCTCGGCGATGACGTGCGCGAATTGTTTCGAGACCTGTTCGCGGTGGTAGCGGGCGTAGAGCACTCCACCGACTCCGAGGAGGAGCAACAGGAGATTGAGCCACAGTGGAGGTCTGGGGAAAGACCGCCGGTCCGCGGCGCCGGGCCGGCCTTCGTTCCGTCGTTCGGGCATTGCTGTGTTCACCATAGGCGAGGGGCGTGCCAGCCTCCCGCGTCGGCACCGAATGCGCACAGGAGAGCGGGCGAGGGCCGTGGAATTTGTCTCGCCGGGCTCGACTTTGAGTCAGATCATTAGGAGATCTAGCAGATGGCAGAATCAAACGGAGTACAGCAGATCACGGACACTGATTTCGACCAGATCCTCGGCGCCGGCAAGCCGGTCTTCGTCGATTTCTGGGCGCCGTGGTGCGGCCCCTGCCGCATCGTCGGACCGATCATCGAAGAGCTCGCGCCGTCCTACAACGGCAAGGCCGTGATCGGGAAACTGAACGTCGACGACAATCCGATGGTGGCCCAGCGCTTCGGCGTGACCTCCATCCCGACCATGATGATGTTCAAGGACGGCAAGCTCGTCGACCGCATCGTCGGCGCCGCCCCCAAGGGCGCGCTGCAGAACTTCATCGACCGCAATCTGTAAGAGACGTTCGCGTCTCGGAAACGCCGGCTCCAAGTGGGCCGGCGTTTTCGTTTTGTTTCTAGTTGCTGGGTTCTAGTTGCTGGTGCGGCAACGCGCTGCGGCACACCAGCCGTGCAACGAGCGACGTCTTACGTTTGCGTTGCTCGGCGGCTGTGCCTTCTCGCGCCGCGGCACCAGCAACCAGAAACCAGCAACCGGCCCGCCCACTCACGGCGCCAGCCCGTAGTCGCCGCGGCACAACGTCTCGACGCCGTCACTGGTCACGACGAACGTGTCCTCGATCCGCACTCCGATTTCCCGATCGGGAAAATAGAGGCCGGGCTCGATCGTGATGATGTCTCCTTCTTCGATGAGGTCATGCTGGGTCAGGGCAAAGGACGGCTTCTCGTGGATGTCCAGTCCGACGCCGTGCCCGAGGCCGTGCACGTAGCCTTCGAAGGTTTTCGGATTTGAGCGGAGCGTGGCGTAGCCGAGAGACGCGAAGTAGTCGCACACCAGCGCCTGATACGAGGCCGCGGGTGTGTTCGGACGCACCGCGTCACGCGCGCGGGTGAAGGCTTCCAGCACCTGCGTGTGAATGCGCGCGAGCTCCTCGGGAACGTCGCCGATGCAGAACGTGCGCGTGAGGTCGAAGAAGTAGCCGCTGCTGCGATCGGCGGGGAAGATGTCCAGCACCAGCGGCACGGACTTGCGCAACGGAGCCGAGGCGTCGCCGCGGCTGTGCGGCACTCCCGCATCGCGTCCCTGCGAGAGGATGGTCTCGTGATCCTCGATCATGCCCAGGCGGGAGATTTCCTGCGAGACGAAGCGTTTCAGGTCGCCAAGAGTGAAGTCGCGGCCGCGCTCCGCCTGGCGGAGCAGATCGCGAACGCCGTCGACGACCTGCTCCGTCCGTTCGCCGACCGAGCGGATCGCGTCGACCTCCCACGGCTCCTTGCGCTTGCGCGCGAGCTGGATCAGGTCCTCGCCGTTCGAACGGTAGACGCGCCAGCCGCGGCGCTCGAGCGACTCCATCATGCCGAGGTAGAGGTGCACCGGGACGTTGCCGAAGAAGGCGATGCTGTCTCCTGCACCAAACGCGCGCAGCACGTTCGTGAACAGCTCCCCGTACGCCTCGGCCGAGTTCTCCGCGGTGCGGAAAATGCGCTCGTAGTCGTACTCGTGCACGAGATGCACTTCCAGCCCCGAGGCCAGCGCTTCGTCGCGCTCCATCGGATAAGTGACGAGCAGCGGCGCGCCTCCAGCCAGCTTGATCGCGTAGCCGCGCGTGACCTTCGCGCCGCGCGAAAGCCAGCGAAACGAGGAGTGCATGGCCTCGTGCATCGGCACGATCGCCGCGTCGATGCCGCGGTCCCGCATGAGGCGGTCGAGGTCCTCAAGCATTCGCGGCCCGCGCGCTGTTCGTGATAGGAGGACGAGGCTGCATAAAAGTTGCTGACTCCGGAGGCAGTATCGCTGATGAGCAGTGTGAAATTCATGTCGTACAACATCCAGGGCCACGCGGCGATGCGGCGGGAGGACCACCTCCCGAAGCTGGCCGAGGTCATCGCCGCCGTGAAGCCGGATGTGGTGGGATTGCAGGAAGTGCACTGGCGCACGCGCGTCGGGCCGACCCACCAGGGAGAAGCGCTGGCGTCGCTGACCGGCATGAACCTCCAGTTCGGCCGCAGCACGGTCATGGACGGCGGTGAGTACGGCAACGCGGTGCTCACGCGCGGCGAGATCAAGTCAGCGTACGTCCATCCGCTGCCGGGCTCGGGCGAGCCGCGCTCGCTGCTGCAGACCGACATCGCCCTCGACGGCCAGGAGTTCACGTTTTTCGTCACGCACCTCGCCGCGTGGGGACGGCTGCTGCGCGTGGCTCGCATGCGACAGATCGGCGAGCTGGGCGACATCATCGCGCGCGGCTCGCTGCCGCACGTGCTGGTCGGCGACTTCAACGTCCCGCCGGGCGCGGACGAGATCCGCAACCTGCTCCAGCACGGTCACCTGCGCGTGATCGGCGACCAGCGCGAGTCCACCTTTCCGATGACGCGGCAGCGTCTCGATTACATCTTCGCCGACGCTCGCTGGGAAGCGGTGGGGACGGAAATCATTCGACGCGGGCCGTCCGATCACTGGGCCATCGTCGCGGAGCTGAACCTGCGATGAAGAAGAAGACGAAGAAGCCCAGAAAAACCGTGACGGTTCCGCTCTGGGCGCTGGCGGTGGTGGGGCTGCCCATCCTGCCGCTGCTGCTCATTCTCTGGTCTGTCAAGCGGCGCCGCCGCCCGCACCTCCAGCTGCAGAGCGAGGACGGCATCGAAGACCTCATCCCGTCGATCGCCGGCCTGACGCAGGGGACCATCTGCAGCGGCAACACGGTCGAGCTGGTGCAGAACGGCGAGTTCTGGGAGCGCGTCTTCCGCGATCTCGAAAATGCGAAGCTGACCATCAACTACGAGACCTTCCTCGCCCGGAAGGGGAAGCTCACCACGCGCATGACCGCGATGCTGAAGAAGAAGGCCGCGGAAGGGGTCGAGGTGCGGATGATGCTCGACGGCTCCGGCGGCAGGCACTACCCGAAGGAGGACATCAAGGAACTGCGCGACGCCGGCGTGAAGGTCGGCAAGTACCACGCCCTCGAGCTCCGCAACCTCGGCATCATCAACAATCGCGACCATCGCAAGATCTTCGTCATCGACGGGAAGATCGGCTACGTCGGCGGACACTGTCTGGTCGACAACTGGCTCGGCGACGCGGAGGACAAGCAGCACTTCCGCGACATCTCCGCGCGCGTCGAGGGACCGGTTGCCGCGCAGTTGCAGTCCGCGTTCGCGGAGAACTGGATCGAGGAGACGGGGGAGGTCATCGGCGGCGAGCGCTTTTTCCCCGCGCTTTGCGACACGGGCGACAAGAAGGCGCACGTGGTCTGGACCTCGCCGACCGGCAGCCCGTCGACGGTGAAGCTGCTGCACTACATGGCCATCCACGCGGCGAAGAAGAGCATCACCATCCAGAACCCGTATTTCCTCCCCGATCCCGACGCGCGCAAGGCGCTGCTCGACGCGGTGAAGCGCGGCGTGGAGGTGCGGATCATGATCCCTGCCGACCACGCAACCGATTCACCGATCGTGCAGCACGCCAGCCACCATCACTACGGGACGCTGCTCAAAGGGGGAGTGCGGCTCTTCGATTACCAGCGCACGCTGCTCCACCAGAAGGTGATGGTCATCGACCGCTGCTGGGCCTCGGTCGGCTCGACGAATTTCGACGACCGCTCGTTCGAGGTCAACGACGAAGTGTCACTGGTCGTCTACGACAAACAGATCGCGCAGGAGCTGGAGGAGACGTTCACGCGCGACCTCGAGCACGCCACGGAAGTGCACTTCCACCCCTGGAAAAACCGCCCCGTCCCCCACAAGCTGCGCGACTTCGCGTCTTTCCTCTTCAACGAACAGCTCTGATATGGGAGTGCGGCGGCCCAGCCGCCGCTTTCATATCCGGGTGCGACGTGCCATTCGGGTGCGTCTCGGCAGTACTGTGCACGCGCGCGACTGCTTCCGCGTAGTTGCTGGTTTCCAGTGACTAAGCAGCACGCACTGACACCGCCAGCAAACGCGCATGCGACGTTACGGTTGCCGAACGTAGGGCGTGGCTTCAGCCCGCCCACCCCCGGGGAGGCGGGCTGAAGCCACGCCCTACGTTTCCGCACTGTTGGCTTCAGGAACGATCCCCGCGAGATACGTGGGTCCATCCACAGCGTGCTGCTTAGCGCTTTCAGGCGAAGATGCACCAGCAACCAGCAACCAGCAACCAGCAACGCCGACCCATCCCGGCCCGTCTTGTGCTAGCGTCCTCACCCGGACCGCATGCAGTCGAACGAACCGAAGAGTAAACGCTACCTCGCCACGCTTTACC
>DASVSV010000351.1:0-2417 GCA_036387915.1 Thermoanaerobaculia bacterium | reverse complement strand
CCGTCCCTCGATCTCCTCGTGCAGCGAAGTCAGCATCGTGTTGAACGACGCGGCAAGCACGCCGAGCTCGTTGCGGCCCGACACCTCCGCGCGCACCGAGAGGTCGCCCGCGCTGACGCGCTGGGCCGCCTCGGTCAGGCGGCTGATCGGCCGCGTCAGGCCGCGTGACAACCACGCGATGACGATCGAGAACAGCACGACCATGGCCAACGTTGCGCCGGCGATGTTCCGCAGGAGCTGCGTCAGGGGCTGGTACACCTCACTGACGCTCGATTCCTGCAGCAAGCCCCAGCCGCGGGGTGCGAACGAGAGGGAGCCCCGCTGCGGTGTGTAATTCACCACGAACGACTGCCCGTCCGCGTCCCACGACAGGCGCACCGGACGGCGGGATGCGCCGGCCTGCAGGATCTCCGGCCGCGTGACGCGGTCACGCATGATCCCGGCGCGGTCGCTGCTCCGCGCCGCGATGACGAGGCCGCCCCCGTCGAGCAGGCGCACACGCGTACGGCTCGAGTCGAGGATGTCGGTCACGGTCGGCCAGCCGTAGTACGCGACTACCGCGCCGAGGACGTCGTGCCTCGGCGGATCCGTGAAGATGGGCGCCGCGAAGACGAGCGTCGGGCGGTTGAACTCAGGCGAGACCACGACGTCGGGAGCGACGTACGGCCGCGTCGCGCGTGCCTCCGCCACTGCGGCCTGCTCGGGCGGCATGACCGTACGCCTTCCGATCTCCGCCGGATCTTCGGAAAAGCGGACGACGCCATTCAGATCGAGGACTTTGATGTTCTCCCATGGACCGGTCGTTCCCTGGAAGTCGCGGATCCCCTGCACCACCTCCGGCGGAGGCTGCGTGGTCGGCGGCGCCATCGCCATCCAGGCCTCGATGTCGGCGCTCTCGGCGATCGCCTGAACGTCGAGCGTCGCGTCGTTGAGGGCGTCGTCGATCCGGCTCATCAGGTGGCGTGCAGCGTCCTCCTGCCGGCTGCCGATGACGTCCCGCAGGATTCCTCCAACACTGTTGAAGAGCACCACGTACAGGAACGCGGCGCAGCCCGTGGCCGTCAGGACCGCCGCGAGGATGAGCTTTCTGACGATGGTCACGCGGGGTTCTACTCCCGGACCGCTGCGAGTGCACGGACGAAACGCGGCTCGACGATCAATGTGGAGTCGATCATTCGCGCGGCGCGGTCCTGAGCGATCAGCAGCCGGCTCATCCTGCGCGCCGTGTTGTGAATCGACACCGGGCCGGCACCGTACGCGAATGCCCGGACGTTGTCATCGAGGGTGTAGACGATGTCGAACTTCGCCAACGCCGCCACCGCATCCGGTGACTGGCCGTATCTCCGCGCGACGATTGCGTGCGCCTCCAGCGGGTGTGCCTCCATATACGCCGACGTGCGATGCCACACCTCGACGAACCGCTGCACGGCCATCGGGTGACGGGCCACGTAGTCGCTTCGGAACGCGTAGCCGAACGGCAGGCCGCCGCGAATCCGCGACGTGTCGAACAGACGATTCCACTGCCGGCTGTCCGTGGCATCGGTCGCGAACGGCTCCCACGTCACCAGAGCGTCGATCGGTGCGTCCGGTGCGGGAATGGGGTCGCCGCTCCACGGCACGATCGTCACCTCGTCCAGCCCAACCCTGCCGGATTCGAGGGCCGAGGCGAGCACGGCTTCCTGATACGAGCCCGGAATGAGGCCGATCCGCTTGCCCTTGAGGGACGCAATGGCGCGGATTGGAGACTTCGCCAGGAGGACGTCGGCGCCCAGGGTCGTGTCGGACAGGAGAACGAGCTGCAGCAGCGATCCCTCCGCGTTCCTGCGCAGGACGTCATAGAGGTTGAAGACGTTGGTGTCCACCTTGCCGGCCGCCACCCAGTCGAGCGAGCCGAGGTAGTCGCCGCTGGCGTCGACGATCTCCGCGTCGATCCCGGCCTCGGCGAAGAAGCCCTTCTCCTTCGCCACGTCTACCCAGTACATGCCGGGCCAGTAATAGCCCGCAATGCGCATCTTGAACCGCTCGGCCTCGGAGGATGGCGACCGCGAGGGAAACCCGCACGCGAGCACCGTCAGCGCGACCGCGACTGCTGTCAGCGCAGCTCGCATGGGGTTTGACACCTGCACGAACGCGCCGGGGGCTGCCCGCATTTCGCTCGACCGCCGCGTTCTAGTTCAGTTCGATGGAACGTCGCCCTGTCACGCCGGAGGTCGCGGGTTCGAGCCCCGTCGGCCCCGCCAATCTAAAGCACTCACTAGCCGCCACTTCGGCGGCTTTCGTGTTTTCAGTGAGTTGCATAGAAAGTTGTAACTCGCAAGCTGACTCGCAAGGTCGCGATTCCCGAACGCGAACACCTGGGCAGAAACGAGCGGGAAAGCGTGCGATGTTTCACAAGTCGAAGCGAGGTGTTCCACGGA
>DASVSV010000350.1:0-15735 GCA_036387915.1 Thermoanaerobaculia bacterium | reverse complement strand
AGCAACTTGCCGTGTTGGTGCGGCCTGGCAGTGCTGCTCGCGAATACGAAAGCGGCGGCCTTGCCGCCGCACTCCAGATGGCGTATCACCGCACTATCGGCGCCTGTCCATCGGCGGAGGGGCGGGCTGAAGCCACGCCCTACGTTCGGCACCCTCAGCGGAGGTTGGATATCGCTGCAACCAGCGATCCCCTGCGAGTCTCCTGTTCGGCGGAAAGAAGTGAGCCCGCTCCTACCACCGCCCCTGCCGGGCATTCTCAGTACAATGCGCCGCCATGCCGGAGCCGAAGGTCGCCATCGTCGTCACCACGATCTTCGAGCCGCGGTTTCTGGACGGCTACGTCGAGAACCTCCGCCGTTTCGGGCACGAAGCGACGGACCTGATCGTCATCATCGACCGGAAGACGCCGGCGACGGTGGCGGAGCGGTGCGAGCACCATCGCCGCGCGGGGATGAGCGTGCTCTGCCCGACGCTGGACGAGCAGGAGGCGTTTCTGGCGCGTTTCCCGTCGATGGCGGGGCGTATTCCGTACAACACCGACAACCGCCGCAACGTCGGCTTCCTGATGGCGCTTGCCCGTGGCGCGGAAGTGCTGATCAGCATCGACGACGACAACTACGTGCTCGACGAGGTCGATTTCGTCGGCGAGCATCTCGTCACCGGCACGACCATCGACCTCGGCGCCACGGAGAGCAGCGACGGCTGGTTCAACATCTGCTCGCTGCTGCACTCGTCGACGAAGGACGAGATCTTCCCGCGCGGCTTCCCCTACTACGCGCGGCGCGTGGCAGACCGGCAGTCGCGCGTGTCGGCGGGTACTCCGGCGCGCGTGGCCATCAACGCCGGCCTCTGGCTCAGCGACCCGGACGTCGACGCGATGACGCGCCTCACGCAGGCGCCGCGCATCTCTTCCGCCGAGCCGCACTCCATCCGCCTCGGCGAGCAGACCTGGACGCCGATCAACACGCAGAACACCTCCATCGCCCGCGACGCCATGGCCGCGTACTACTACGTGCGCATGGGCTTCTCGCTGGGCGGCCTGCGCATCGACCGCTACGGCGACATCCTCAGCGGCTACCTCATCGCCAAATGCGTCAAGGCGCGCGGCGAGGCGATCCGCATCGGCTCGCCGATCGCCGACCATCGCCGCACGCCGCACAATCTCTTCAAGGACCTCTACCACGAGCTGGCGGGGATGGTCCTCCTCGACGACCTCCTGCCGTGGCTCACGGAGACGACCATCAGCGGCTCGACGTACCCCGAGCTGTACGCCTCCCTGGCCGCGGCGCTGGAGGAGAAGAGCGCGTCGATGTCCGGCTTCGTCTGGGATGACGGCGGCCGCGACTTCCTCGTCGAGACGGCCGGGCACATGCGCGCGTGGCTCGAGGCGGTCGCGGACATCGGATGACGCTGATCTCGATCATCGTGCCGAGCTTCAACCAGGGGCAGTACATCCGGGAGACGCTCGACTCGATCCTGACGCAGGACCATCGTCCGCTGGAGGTGCTGGTCATCGACGGCGGCTCGACCGACGACACGGTGAACGTGCTGCGCTCCTACGGCGACCTGCCGGAGCTGCAGTGGTGGTCGGAGCCGGACAAAGGCGTGGTCGACGCGGTCAACAAGGGGCTGGCGCGCGTGAAAGGGGAGATCGTCGGGATCCAGAGCTCGGATGACACGTACGCGCCGGACGCATTCACGCCCGTCGTGGAAGCGTTCCGTTCGGCGCCCGAGCTGGGACTGGTGTACGGCGACGTGGAGTACATCGACGCGGAGTCGCGGACCACGGGGCAGACGAAGCTGCCGCCGTTCGACCTGCGGCAATACGTCGGCAAGCTGACGTACATCCCGCAGCCGGCGGCATTCTTCACCGCCGCTGCGATGCGCGAGGCCGGTCCCTGGCGGGCGGACGTCAGCTATGCCGCGGACGCGGAGTTTTTCCTCCGCATCGCCGAGCGTTTCCCCGTGCGAAAGCTCGACCGCACTCTGGCCGGTTACCGTTACCACCCGGCACAACGCGACAAGGAAGCGGCGCGCATCCCCCGCGACTGGGCGAAGGCGATCGAGCCGTGGACGCGGCACTCCGACGCGCGCACGCGCCGCAGCGCACGGGCGGGCGTCTGGATGGTCCAGCACGCGTACACGCCGGAGGCGCGCTGGGCGCGGCGCAGCTACCTGCTCTACCGGATGATCGCCGCCGACCCGTCGCTGCTGCGCCATCCGGACGTGCGCGTGCGTGAGCTGATCCCGTTCGGCTTTCCGTTCATGCGCGCCATGTCCCGCCTCAAGCAGGCCCTCGGCTTCAGGCCTCGATGAGCGCGCGCTGGTGCGGCGTCGCGTGGCGCGGCACGAGCACGAGATCGAGATAGCGCCCGTGCGGGTCGGGATGGCTGCGTACGATGCGGCCGTTGCGGCCGAGGTAGTGAATGACGTAGTCGAGGGATGCGGCGAAGGACTCGATGGCGGGGAAGGTGGTGCCGTTCGCGGCCATGAACTCGCGGTGGAACTCGCAGTAGACGAGCGGCCGTTCGCGGCGCAGCAGTTCGGACGAGCCGCGGAGCACGAACAGCTCCGCCCCTTCGACGTCGATCTTCACGAACTGGACGTTGGATGAGGGAGAGAGGCGCCAGTCGCGCGTCAGCAGGTCGAGGGTCGTCATCGGCACGCTGACAATCGTCGCTGCGTCGCTCGTGGCCTGGGACCACGTGGTCGGGCGCGCGTTGGCGATGTCGCCCGGCGCCATCACCTCCAGCGCCAGCACGCCTTCGCTGTCGCCGACGGCGTACGGCGCGACTTCGATCAGCGCGGAGAGACCGTTCGTGGCGATCGACTCCTGCAGGAAGGCCAGGTTCTGCGGCAGCGGCTCGGCGGCGAGTGCGCGTCCGTGACGGCGCTGCAGCACGTCCGCGGCGAGCAGGCAGAAGGCGCCGATGTTCGCGCCGACGTCGATGAACGCGGCGCCGTCGATCTCCAGCGACGCGCGGATGAGCGACGTCAGCGAGGGCTCGTACGTGCGGAAGTAGTAGAGGTTGTCGTAGCCGCCGCGCCAGCGCACGTCGACTTTGAGGCGCAACCCGTTCGGCAGTTTCGCCCACGCCACCGAGGTGCGGCGCGTGGTCATGAGGTGCTGCGCGACGACGCGTGCGATGGCCAGCCGCCCGCGGAACGGCGGCAGCGCGTGCCAGAAGTCGAGCCAGCGGTCGCGCAGCGTGGTCTTCATGCGGGCGGCAGTTTCTCCATGGCGATGGAGCGCGGCCGCCCCTTCACTTCGTCGAAGAGCCGGGAGACGTAGAGCCCGAGCACGGCCAGGCCGAACATGACCGCCGTGCCGACGATCACCTCGTCGACGAGACGCCGCAGCTCCGCGACGAAGCGCGGAATCTGCGCCGCTTCGTTGTGCACCGGGACGACCACGCACAGCTCGCTCATTTGCTTTTGACGTCGACCTGCAGACCGAAGGGGATGCTCACCCACTCCCATTGACAAAGAGAAAGATACTCGCGCCGGCCGCTCGCGTCTCGCCGTTCGTAACCCGCGCGCGGCGGTGCCGGCTCCCGCAGATGCACGATGACGGCGCCGTCCCGAACGGGCCCGTCGTTCGGGTCATGCAGAATCGCGCGGCGATAGCGGCCGCCGCGTGCGCGGACAAAGTCCGCGAATGCCAGCGCGATCTCGCTCTGCGTCGACGGATCGTGGACGATGACCAGATCGTCCTCCGTCCTGACGTGCTCCGCGGCGATGCGCACCGCCTCCTGCTGCACGCGCGCTTTCTCGCGATGATTGCGTACCGCGGTGACGTCGATGCGCATGGCGTTGACGGTCCAGAGCGCGAAGACGACCAGGGCCACCGCGCGCATTTTCCCGCGCAGGACGGAAATCCCCCACGCGTTCGCCGCGGCGAAGGCGACGACGCACGGGAGCCAGTAGTGATCCCAGAACCCGCCGCGCGTTGCGTGAAGCGCGTATTGCGGTACGACCCAGGCCAGGAAGATCAGCACCGAAGTCGGCGCCGGCCGCCGATAGCGGAGCGCCAGCAGGAACGGGATGAACCAGACCGCGAGCTTCGGCGCGCGCAGGATGTCGTTGCCCAGCACGCCCAGCAGGTCCATCGGCGTCATCCGGAGACTCTGCCCGCCATAGCTCTGCGCGCCCGCCGTGTTCACCGCGACCACCAACGCGATCGTGCCGATCGCGAACAATGCCGCGTACGCGAACGTGGAGACATCGCGGAGGAGACGCGGCGAAGCAGATGGCCTTTTCTCGCCGGAAAACGGGGCGCGCTGGATTGCTTCACAGCCTCTGAGCAACGTGATCGCCGGAACCAACAGCAGGAACGACTCCTTCGAATAGACCGCCAGCGCGACCAGGACGAACGTCAGCACCTCATTCCGGCGCGCCACGATCAACGCCAGCGCCGCGGCGAGGAACAGCATCCCCCACGCTTCCTTCGGGCCGAGCCGGTACCACGTGGAGGTCGGGCCGGGATCGGGCGCGAGCAGCGTCACCAGCGCCAGCACCGCGCCCGCCGCGGGCGAGGCGAAGGCGGTCTTCCCGACGTGAAACAGCAGCGCCGCGACCGACATCGCCAGCAGCAGCGACACGAGGTGCCACAACAGCGGGCGCGGCCCGAGGACGACCGGGCCGATCACGTCGAAGACCTGATTGACGGGGCGGAAGCGCCCCACGTTTTCCATGTCGCTCCGCAGTTCGCCGACGTACATCGACAGTGCGCCGGTGTGCGGCTTCACGAGCGGCGCGATGATGCGATGGTCGTCCTGCAGCTCGAACGGCGTGCCGAGCTGCGGCGTGTAGACGACGGCCACGACCAGCAGCGTCGCGGCGAGCCACTTCAAGGCTCG
This sequence comes from Thermoanaerobaculia bacterium, assembly GCA_036387915.1. Classification (GTDB taxonomy): domain Bacteria; phylum Acidobacteriota; class Thermoanaerobaculia; order Gp7-AA8; family Gp7-AA8; genus QHVT01. Next base: position 10,876 of record DASVSV010000350.1, on the reverse strand, counting down.
CCCTCGCGCAGCAGCCGGGCGATGCGCTCGCGCGGCGGCACCGACTCCAGCGCGCGATACCGCGCCACGGCCTCGCTCGAGTCGCTCCACTTCCCCTGCTGAAACGCGTGATGCAGGTGGATCATCGGCAGAAACCCGAACGCGTACACCTTCCCCGTCGTCTCGGCGCGATCCCAGAAATCATTGTCCTCGCCGCCCCAGCCGACGAAGGCCGGATCGAAGCCGCCGATGGCGCGATACGCCTCCGCGTCCGCGACGATGCTGCCGCCGCGCGCGTTCTGCACGATCGTCGTGGCGACGTTGGTCCGCAACGCCGCCCCCGCGAACACGCGCGCCGTCTCCTGCCCGTCGAGATAGAAGAGGAAGCGTTTCAGGTCGAGGAACTGCCACCCCTCCTCGATGCGCGCCAGCGCTTCCTCGGCGTAGCGCTCCGGCACGAGCATGTCGTTGTCATGACAGATCAGGACGCCCGTCCGCGCATGACGGGCCGCGGCGTTGAAGGCCCGCGCGCGGCTGTACGGCTGCTCGGCCGGAACCGGCGTCTGGACGTATCGCACCCACGGCGGCACGTCGAGCTCGCGCGACGCCGACTGCTCGACGACGATGCACTCCACCGGCACACTCTGTCCGGCGATGCTGCGCAGCGTGGCCAGGAGATGCGGCATCCGCTCCGCGCCGCGATGCCCGATCAGAAAGGACACGACCGGCGCGCCCGCAACCGGCGCATCGCGCATGACCACGGGCCACTCCCCGAACGCGCGCCGCATCAGCCGCGCGCCGGCCGACGGAAAGACTCGTGCGATGTGCAGGTCCGAGGTGTAGCGCCATTCGCATCGCACGCCGCGGCCGTCGCTGACGACGCGCTCGTTGCGGTTCCGGATCTCCAGCCATGCGCCGGTGCGCAGCCGCCGCTCGAAGGTCGGCCAGTCGTAGAGCAGCGCCCCCGCGCGCTGGCGCAGCCGCCGCAGCGGCGGCTCAGTCGAACTGGGCATCCGTTTCTCTGGAACGGCCGAGGAGGGCGCGGAGACGCGGGCCGACACGGGCGCGGCGGCGGACGCTCTGCAGCCACGACTCGTCGATGCCGATGCGCCGCCGGTAATTGCGCCGCAGGTCGTTCACCAGCGACTCCGTGAGCGCGAGCCGCGCGCGGAGCGTGCCCGCGCCGGGAATCCGTTCCGCGAAGCGGCGAAAGGCGCGGTCGAAGAACGGCTGGTAGTGCCACAACACCGCCTCTTCGGGGGCGATCCCGCTGGCGGTCATGCGATCCCAGTTCTGGACCGGATAGTTGTACGCAAACGAGAGCTCGCGGTAGCGGTCATAGTGCGCCGCGGCGAGCGCGCTGAGCAGGTTGTTCTCGCGCAGGTACGACGCTTCGCGCGGCGCGAAGTCGCTCGCCAGCAACTCCTCCATCGCCGCACGCCACTGCCGCGCGATCCCCGCGCTGCGACGCAGCGGCACCACGCCGCTGTTCCAGGTTCCGCGGACGCGCTCCTTCGTCAGGATGGTGGTCACGAACGGACGGGCCGTCGCGCCCACGAGGTCGTAAAGCCGCGTCCAGTAATCCTCGAAACGGTCGCCAGGGCCGGCCGACGCGGTGGTCTTCGTCCCGTCGGGCACGAGCGCGAGGTCCACTCCGTCCGGCAGCAGGAATTCGCGCGGCTCGCGCCACGCCAGGATGTCGGAGTCGAGAAACACCACGTACTCCGTCCCGCAATGCTCCTCGGCGTGCGCCAGCGCGATCGGCTTGTTGGCCAGCGGATAGTCCGCGTGCGCGGCGTTCAGCGGCCCGTCGATGAGCCGGACCTCGAAGTGGTCCATCAGCTCGCGGCACCACGGCGCCACGACCCGCCCCGGCCGCGGCGCGTACGCCCAGATGGCCGCATTCGACATCGCCCCCATGTTGTGGCGCATGGTCAGGAAGAGCGCCGCCGCCTTCTCCTCGAGCCGGTGCGAGCCCGGCTCGACGCAGACGGCGAACGTGAGACTGGTCATTCGCCGCGATTCTATGACGGTATCCTTGAGCCCGTGTCCGCGCCGCTGGTGACGACGATCGTTCCCGTCTACAACCGACCGGCCATGCTGCGCGAAGCGTTGGACAGTGTGCTGGCGCAGACGCACCGTCCCGTCGAAGTGATCGTCGTCGACGACGGCTCGACCGACGACACCGGCGCCGTGGCCGATGCGCTGGCGCGCGAGCACGACGGGATCGTGCGCGTGGTGCACATCGCCAACGGCGGCCCCGGTGCCGCGCGCGAGGCGGGACGGCAACTCGCGCGCGGAGAGTTCATCCAGCATCTCGACAGCGACGACCTCCTGCTGCCGCGCAAGTTCGAGCTGCAGCTCGCCGCGCTGCGCGACGCGCCGGAGTGCGGCGCCGCATACGGCTGGACGCGCCTCCGCCACGCCGACGGCCGCGTGGAGCCCGCGCCGTGGAAACGTTCCGGCGAGCAGCTGGCGACGATGTTCCCGGCCATGCTGGCCTCGCGTTGGTGGGACACGCCGAACCCGCTCTACCGCGCCTCGGTGATCGCGGCCGCGGGTCCGTGGACGCCGCTCCGCATCGAAGAGGATTGGGAGTACGACTGCCGCATCGCCGCGCAGGGCGTGCGGCTCGCGTACGTCCCGGACTGGGTGTGCGAGGTGCGCCGCCACGATGCGCACACCTCCGGTCATGCGACGGCGGCCGCGTTCCGCGATCGCACGCGCGCTCACCTGCTCATGCTCGAGCACGCGCGCGGCATCGCCAATGACACGCCGGAAAAGCAGTTCTTCGCACGCGATCTCTTCCACCTCGCGCGGCAATGCGGCGCCTTCGGGTTGACGTCCGAGGCCCGCGCGCTGATCGAGGCGGCGGAGTCGATCTCACCCGCGCGCGACATCCGCATCTACGCGGTGCTCGCGCGTCTGTTCGGATGGCGCGTGCTCGGCAGGATCAGCTCATGAAGCATCGCTTCGATCCGGCGCTGGCGCTGCTGGTCGTCCTCCTGGCCGCGCATTTCGCGGTGACCCTCACCCACTATCACCACCCGCTCATCACCGACGAGATCTACTGGGTCCGCAACGCGCGTCATCTCGTGGAGCACGGCTCGCTTCCTCCGATCGACCCTGCCGCGCTGGCCGCGGAAAAAGGTGAGGCGTGGGCCGCCTCGGACTGGCGTCCGCAGGCGTACACGGTTTTCCTCGCGCTCTGCAGTCTCGGCGACTTTGACGATCCCGACGTTACGCTGCGGCTGCGCGCGACCGTCGTGCATTTCCTCCTGCTCGCTGCGATCGTCATGGCGCTCTACCGACTGGCCGTGCGCGCCGGCGCTTCGCGCTGGATGGCGGCGGTACTTCTCGGCATCGCGCCATGGCCCTTCGAGTTCGTCAACGAGATCGGCGCGGACAGCCTGAACGCCTTCGTCACGTCGGTCGCGCTGCTGCTCCTCTGGCGATGGATCGCCGACCCGCCGCGCGGCACGGTCTGGCTTTTCTGGTCCGCGGTCGTGGCGAGCTTTCCGCTGCTCGTGCGCCCGGAGATGCTCGTGCTCGCGCCGGTCATGATCGGACTGGCCATGCTGCTGCGCCGCCCCTTCACGCGCGCCGAACTGTTCGCCGCCGTTGCCGCCTTCGCGCTCGTCCTCGGCGTGCAGGTCGCGTATCGCACCTGGCTCACCGGCAAGCCCGGCATCTACGGCGGCATGCAGCAGATCGTGAACAGCGGCGCGTTTCACTGGGCCGAGACGTGGCCCGGCACCGAAAAAGAGGGCTACGATTTCGTCTATCTGCTGACCGAAGGGCGGCCGATCGCGCTGCCCGACCGTGCGTTCGCGGACGATCGCGAGAGGCAGCGCGTGCAGGGCATCGTCGACCGCGTACGCGCGCGCGGCCGCTACACGCGGGAAGACGACGCCACGTTCGAAGCACTGAGCGAGGAGCGGAGGCAGCGCTTCCCGGTCCTGGTCGCGTCGCTGCGCCTCTGGCACACGGCGCACCTCTGGCTGAACAACGAAAATCCCAACCCGATCCTCGACGCGCTCGCGCCAGTCCCGCAAAGTGCACGGCGCCCGCTTTACGGCGCGCTGCTCCTGCTGCGATTGGCGATCTACGCGGCGGCCGCCTTCGCTGCCGTGCGCGCGGCAGTGCGGTTGCGGCGCGGTGAGGCCGACATCTTCGACCGCCTCACACTGCTCATGGCCGGTTTCATCCTGGCGCGCTCACTGCTCGTCGGACTGGTGTTGAACTGGAAAGTGCACCGCTACGTGCTCGTCGCCTGGCCGGCCATGCTCTGGTGCGCGTGCGCCGCCCTCCGCGGGGGAAGTGCGGCCTCATCGCCGGCCGTCAGCAGAGGACCGTCGGAATGACGCCGCCGCGCGTCAGTGTGGTGATGTCGGTCTACAACGGCGCGCAGCGGCTCGCGTCCACGCTGGACAGCATCCTCACGCAGACGTTCGACGACTTCGAATTCATCGTCGTCGATGACGGCTCCACCGATGACACGCCGGAGATCCTCCGCCGCTATCGCGACCCGCGTATCCGTGTCATCACGCAGGAGAACCGCGGCCTCACGCGCGCCCTGATCCGCGCCTGCGACGAAGCGCGCGGCGTGGTCATCGCGCGGCAGGACTGCGGCGACCGTTCCCGTCCGGAGCGATTGGCGAAACAGTTCGCCGTGCTGGAGAGCGAGCCGGACGTCGTGCTGGTCTCCTGTCACACGACCTATCACGCCCCGGCCGGCGAGACGCTGTACGTCGCCGAGGGGGACGGCGAGGAGGTGCGGCGCAGCCTCCGCGAGGACGGCGTCGAGCACATCCGCGGCCTCAGTCATCACGGTTCGGCGATGTTCCGCCGCGACGTTTACATCGAGGCCGGCGGCTATCGCCCGCAGTTCCGCGTCGCGCAGGACCTCGATCTCTGGCTGCGCATGGCTCCCCTCGGACGGATCGCCTTCGTTCCCGAAGTCCTGTATGAAGCGACGATGGAAGCGAGAGCGATCAGCGCGCGCAATCGCGACGAGCAGCTCGAGTCGGCGCGCATCGCGCTGCAGTTGCGCGACGGCGGCGACGCCGAGGCGCTGCTGGCGCGGGCCGCGGCCGTGCGTCCGGCCGGGCCGCGCAGCCTGCGGCGCGCCGAGGCCGATGCGATGTACTTCATCGCCAGTTGCCTGCGGCGGCGGCGCGACCCGCAATGGGTGCCGTATGCGCGAAGCGCCATCCGCCGCAATCCGCTGCTGCTGCGCGCGTGGCTGCTGTTCGTGAGGCCGGCGCGATGAAGCCGCCGCGGTTCGATCCGGCGTGGCCGGCCGAGGTCGTGGAGATCTGGAAGAACGACATGCGGGAGATGTGGGACCCGCGCATCGAGCGGCAGGTCTACAACCAGTACCACAACCAGCTCGACCTCTACCTCGGCCTGGTCGACAAGTACGGCGCGCGATCGGTGCTCGACGTCGGCTGCGCGCAGGGCACGCTGGCGCTGCTGCTCGCCGAGCGCGGAGTGCGCGTCACCGCGGTCGACATCCGCCAGCCGTTCCTCGATTACGCGGCCACGCGTTACGAGCGCGGCGACGTGCGCTTCCTGGCCTCGAACATCTTCGATGCGCCAGACCTCGGGACGTTCGACCTCGTGTTCGGCAACCAGATCATCGAGCACCTCGTCTATCCCGCGGCGTTCCTGAAAACGCTGGCGGCGTACGTGCGTCCCGGCGGCACGCTGGTCGTGTCGACGCCCAATCACGGCTACTTCCGATCGGACCTGCCGACCTACACGGAGCTCGGCGACCCGCGGCAGCACGAGCATCGCCAGTTCTCGGCCGGAGGCGGCGACCACTTCTTCGCGTACACCGAAGAGGAGTTGCGGGCCGCGGCGCGGGCGGCGGGGCTGGAGGTGCGGGAGATGATCTATTTCGAGACGCCCGCGATCTCGGGACACTTCCTCGTCCGCTACCTGCACTGGCTGCCGCTGCCGCTCCTGCGCGCGGCCGACCGGCTCGCGCTGCGCGTGGCGAAACGCAAGCTCGCCCACCAGCTCTGCATGGTGCTGCAGCGATGAGACTCACGATGAAAGCGATGGATCGCCTGCACGCCCTGCTGCTCGTCGCGACTGGCCGCCTGCGCGCGACGACGCTGCGGCTGCGGGGCGCGCGGATCGCCGCGAAAACGTTCATCGGTGCCGGTCTTCACGTCCGCCGCCCGTGGTGCATCAACATCGGGACGCGCGTCGAGGTCGAGCACAACGTCTTCCTCAAGATCGTCGACGACCACGCGTCCCTCACGATCGGCGACCATGCCTTCATCGGCACCGGCAGCGAGATCGACGTCGCACTCTCCGTGACCATCGGCGCCCACGCCCTCATCGCCCCGAACGTCTTCATCACCGACCACGCCCACAATCACGCCGCCGGTGCACACCTCGACGAACAGGGCAGCCGCAACGCCGCCGTCGTGATCGGCGACGACGCCTGGATCGGCACCCGCGCCATCATCCTCCCCGGCATCACCATCGGCAGCGGCGCCATCATCGGCGCCGGCGCGGTGGTGACGAAGGACGTCCCCCCGAACGCAATCGCGGCGGGAGTGCCGGCGCGGGTGATGGGGTCGCGAAGCGAATGAACGATGTTCGTCATCCTCCGATCCGCCTCGAAGCTCTGCCGGCGCGCCGGTTGCCGCCCGGCCGCGGCAGCGTCAGCGTGAAGTTGCGCGGCCGGTTTCTGACGATTGCTCCGCGGTTACGTGTTCCTGGACCCACACATTCAAAAGAGTCTCAGGCGACACGCCATGGCTCTTCGCTGCCGCGCGCAGTTTTTCTGCAAGGGTCTTTTCGACAGCGAAATACGTCACTGACGATTCGATCTGGACGTCGAAGCTCACTTCGTGCGTGTGGTCCCAGTGATCAGCGAGATCGTGCGCATCCCAGTATTCGCCGATTTCGGCATACGACGACGCGTGCGAGATTGATGACTTATTTTCGGGCACGTCGTTTTCGCTCGGCTACTGTCATGTCGCGTGCAGAGATCGGAAGAACGTGATCCTCGGCTTTTCTAATGAAGAAGGCCACGAGATATCGCCCCGCATCCGTCTGCCCAAGCGCGACGTAAACGTCCTCGCCCTCCCGATGCCCATTCTCCACGAATCGGAACTCTGGCGTGCCGCTGAAAGTTCCTCGACTTCGTGCGGCTCGACGCGGTGCTTCGTGACAAGCTTCGCGACGATCTCTTCGACCCAGATGAAGCCTGTGATCTTCAACGGGCGCATTCTGCCGGATCTTCACCGCGCGGTCGAGCGCGTCGAGCCCCCGCCGTGCGGATCGCTTACTTCGCCGTCACGTACGTGTAGAAGTCCGAATCCAGCCGCTCGATCAGGGCGGCGCAGTCTCCGGCTCCGCACCATGCACGCATGGTGATCTGAAAGCTCCGGCCGTCGTCCTTCTCGACCTTCGTCACCTCGAACGCGGGCTTCTCAGTCGTGAGCGGTCCCTCGGTGGTGAGGAGCATGTCCGTGGCCGTGGTGACCTTCCACGAGGAGTTCTGCTGCAGCCATTGCATCGCCCGCGACCACATCTGATCGCATTGCGCACCGGCGGTGCAGGTGATGACGCGGTTCGCGCTCTCGCTCGTGGCCGAAGACGCGCAGCCACCAAGTGCGAGTGCGATCAGAAAAAGTGCGATCCGGTGATTTCTCGTCATGCCACCGTTCCGGTGCGCCGGGCGTGCCAATGCGGTGGCACTCACACCCGCTCCTCGAGCGGCGTCTACTTGCGGCGCACGACCGCCAGCAGTGACTTGGCCAGGACTGGAATCCGGCCGATGCGATGGAAGTCGTACCGCAGCTCGAATTCGTCGAACAACTGCCGCAGCCTGGCCGTGGTGAAAAACTTCAGATGGCCGCCTTCCCAGAGCGGGTCGAAGTGATGGTCGAACCGCCCCGACGCCACCACCGCGAGGTTCTTCAGGTAGCTGTGATACGGAGTGGAGAGGATGCCCACGCCGCCCGGCGCCAGCACAGTTATCGATCAGCGTCGAATGTCGGCACAGTCAAGCCGGCCGGGCGGTGGACTTGAGTACGTGGGCATTCGCGGGGTTGCGCGGGCGGAACGTGCACGATGCGGTACTCGAACGGACATGCGGCGCGGGAAGCCGCCGGCGGAGATGAGATCAGTGTGGCCACGATGAACCGCGTTCTTCAAACAAGAGCTACGGTATGAGTCCCGCCACACTCTGACGCGCATATGCGCGCAGATCGGATGCGAGGTTGGGTTTTGACGCCAAGTACCCTTCGATCGCCGTGGTTGTGTCGGGATGCTGGAGATGACCGAGGCCGTGCAGCGCCGCCCGCTGTGACTCGGAAGACGGCAAGCCGAGGATGCTGACGAGTGTTGCGAACATACGATCCTGAAGCCTTCGGACGTCCTCGCTTTCGGCCCGTCTTCGATTTCCACACTCGAAGTCATAGGTAATTGCGTCCCACCACATGAAAGGCGTGCCGAAGAGCGGCGTGCGATCGAAGAGATCACGGAAAAGGACAGCCATGGCGCTCACCATGGCCTCTCTCGCTTCAATCTCTACATGCTCATTCCATATGAGATCCCTCACGTACATCGGCACATTGCAGTCGATCATTGCTGCGAAACCGGCATCAATCTGACGGCTGTCATAGCGTTTGGGCAAATCGCGTGCAGCGGTGAAGAGCATCTCATAAAACTTGGCCGCTTGTGCCGGTCGATACATCAGCTCAGGCTCCTCATCTGATTCGCGACGGAATGGCTCAGCACCGTTCTCGAAGAAGAACTTCACGAAATCGTCAAAGGTGTCGATTGTCAATCGCATCCGCACCACTCCAATCCCCCAAGCCACCAGCTGAAGTCTTGCCAGTTGCGCTGCTGCGTCTCAAGCCAAATATCGTAAATGTACTGAATTCCTGGATAGGGCGGCATGCGTTGTAGTGTCCAATGTACTGGCGCAGGTTCTCGAAGTGCGTCCTGTCGATGATGTGCTCGCGGAGGATTCATCCCAGAGTGAGTTACTCAGAAAATGTTGACGCACTTGCTCGTTGCTGTCCGGCACGATCTCGTCCATGCGCTGCATGTTCTTGCGCTCGGCCTGCATCAGGCCGGACAGATATTGGCGGGCTTGTCTTTCGACCGATCGGGTCCTGCTTCGAAAAAACGAGCTGAACCGACTGGAGAAGCCGAAAAAAGCCGCGGCGATCCTTGGCAACGGATTGCGGCCATATGCTTCTCTCCTATTTGATCGTTGGCGGATCGCGTCTCATGCTACGCGAACTCGCTCACGGCGCCGACGAGCGGCGTCTAATTGCGGCGCACCACCGCCAGCAGTGACTTGGCCAGGACTGGAATCCGGCCGATGCGATGGAGCTCGCACCGCAGCTCGAATTCATCGGACAACTGCCGCAGCTTGGCCGTGCTGAAAAACTTCAGATGGCCGCCTTCCCATAGCGGGTCGAAGTGATGGTCGAACCGCCCCGACGCCACGACCGCGAGATTCTTGAGATAGCTGTGGGACGGAGTGGAGAGGATGCCCACGCCGCCCGGCGCCAGCACGGACGTGAACGCGCGCATGAACTCCCGGGCCGAGGGGCAATGCTCGATGACCTCGAGACTGACGACCAGCGGGAACGTGCCGAAACGCCCGCCGAGATCGTCCGACGTCGCACCCACCTCGAAGTGCAGCCGTTCCGATTCGAACTTTTTGGCGATGGCAATCCCGGACGCCGAGGGATCGACACCAGTCACCGAGTAGCCATTGCGGGCCAGCAGGCGCGCCGTCGCGCCGTTGCCGCAACCCAGCTCGAACACGCGCCGTTCCGCGGGGTCGATGCCCGCCAGCACCTTCAGCAACGCCGGCCAGAGGTACGCATTCGACCAGGTCGGCTCCGCATCGACGTACGCGAACTCGCTCACGGCGCCGAAAGCTAGCATGTTCTACGCTTCGTCCGCACGATGTCCTTCGTCATCCTCCAGTCCCCGTCGAACCTGGGCCTGCGGCCATGGGGCGTGGAGCAACTGCCCGCGGCTCTGCAGCGTGCCGGTCTTGGCGCGGCGCTGGGCGCGCGGGATGGCGGTGTGATTGCGCCGGCGGCGGCGTATGACGCGGTGCGGTCGCAGGAGACTGGTCTGCTGAACGGTCCCGGATTGCGCGATACGGCGCGTGCGCTGGCGCGCGCGGTTGCGGAGGTGCTGCAGGCGGGCGAGGTCCCGATCGTGCTCGGCGGCGATTGCAGCGTGATCCTCGGTGCGCTGCTGGGGACGCGCATGGCCGTGGGCGACCGCGTGGGACTGCTGTTCATCGACGGGCACGTTGATTTCTATCAACCCGAGGCGTCGCCGACCGGTGAGGTCGCGGACATGGATCTCGCGCTGGCGACGGGACGTGGTCCGGCTATCCTGACGGAGCTCAATGGACCGGCGCCGCTGGTGCGCGACGAAGACGTCGCCGCGGTCGGTGCGCGCGATGCGGGTGAGCGCGAGCAGGCGGGCGCGCAGGACATCCGCGACACCGGCATCACGCTGCTCGAACTGCCCGCGGTGCGCGAGCGCGGAATCGACGCTGTCGCCGCGCAGGCGCTGGACGTCGTCTGCGCCGCGAGCCGCTTCTGGTGTCATATCGACGCGGACGTCCTCGACGACACGGTCATGCCGGCCGTCGACTATCGCCAGCCCGGGGGACTCACTCCGGACGAGCTCACGACGCTCCTGCGGCGCGCCGCTCAAACGGGCCGCATGGCCGGACTGAGCGTCGCCATCTACAACCCGGCGCTCGACCCGAAAGGCGACGCGGCGCGTGTGCTGGTGGAGACGATCGCCGGCGGTCTGGCGGGCTAACCCCCACCTGCTCGCGCGGATCGTTCCTGACGCCAAAAGTGTGGAAACGTAGGGCGTGGGG
>DASVSV010000349.1:0-15088 GCA_036387915.1 Thermoanaerobaculia bacterium | reverse complement strand
GCTTCCGGCTTAACAGTCGCCGGCCCGAGGCCACCGTCATCAAGCGTCCATTCTTCCCCGTCGAAGACCCACATTTGGCTGTCCTTTCCGTCTGCGCCGCACCATGCGGCGACTGGGGATAGTTCAAGGGTCCTGCCATCTGGCACCAATCTGACCAGCAACGCTATGTACTGTAATACGAAACGTTTGCGGCGGGAGTTTGTTCAGGCCGGTGACAATTCCGACACAGGGCGTGTCCGGAATCCCGTTCAGTCCTGTCCCTCTTTGCGGAGGGCTTCGGCCAGTTTGCGGTAGGCGTGGCCGCGATGCGAGACCGCATCCTTCTCTTCGTCGGTCATTTCGGCGAAGGTCTTTTTCGAGTCGCGCGGCTGGAACCAGGCGTCCCAGCCGAAGTGGCGCTCGCCACGAGGCTGCACCAGAATCTCGCCGTGTGTCTCGCCGAGGAAGGTCTTCACTTCCCTGCCGTTCCAGTAGCCGACACAGCATTGCGCGCGCGCGGCGCGATTGTTGAGCGCGTATGCAATCGCGGCGAGCCCCTTGCCGCCGGCGGCCTCGAGCAGCCAGCGGACATATGGACCGGGGAAGTTGCCGAGCTCGTCGAAGCCGAGAGAAACGTCTTCGACGATGAGGCGCTCGTAGCCCTTCGTGCGTGCGACTTCGACTTTGTAGCGGGTGACATCCTCCACCGTCGCCGCCTGGATCTCGGGGAGAGAGATCGACACGCGCAACAGCGGGACGCCGAGAATGCGCTCGGCCTCGATGCCTTTGTTGGGGTTGGTGGAGACGAGAATGAGCTGCTTCCCGCCTGCCTCTTTCTTCTCTGTTTTCTTTACCACTACCGCGTTTTCTTACTCACTCGTTTACTGCGCGGCGCGAAGAGACTGGACGACGCGGACACGCAGTGTTTCGGGCGCGGTCACGGGAGCCAGACGCTTGCGGAAGAAGCCGCGCAAACGGCGCTGGATGGTCACGCGCGTTTCGCAGTCGGGGCAATCGTTCAGGTGGATCTCGAGGGTCTGCCGTTTCGAATCGCCGAGGGAGCCATCGAGGAAAAAGTAGATCACGCGTTTCACATCGTCACAGAGCATTAAGGCGTTTCCTTCCGTCGGACATTGAGGTGACGACTTCGTACCTGCTCGGAACTCCATTACGAAACGGTGAATTCCGGGCCGTACCGTCTATCTGCCCCTACTGCAACCGACCGGCCAAAAACAGCGAGGGCGGCCTTTCGGCCGCCCTCGATTCGATTTGCGTGTGGTGCAAAGGCCTATTCGACTTCGAAAGTCTCTTCTTCCTCTTCGACTTCGAACTCGAACTCTTCTTCCTCGTCCGCCCCGGCGAAGAGAATCTCTTCTTCGTTCTCGTCCGGCTCGGCGGCCTCCCCCTCTTCCGGCTTGGCGTCGTCCTTCTTCTTGCGGCCCTTCGTCTCGTCCTTGCGGGAGCGCATCTTGGCCGGCTCGGCCTCGCCGCGGATGTAGCCGTACTTGCGGGCGTAGTCGAGCAGGGTGCGCTCGAGCATCTTCCGTCCGCGATACAGACGCGACATCACGGTGCCGACCGGGCAGTCGAGGATCTCGGCGATCTCCTTGTACGAGAAGCCTTCGATGTCGGCCAGGAGGACGACCATCTTGTAGTCATGCGGGAGCGAGTCGAGCGCACGCTTGACGTCGGCATCCATCATGTCCTGGAAGATCTCGCTCTCCGGGTCGCGGATGAGGTCGGGCGCGTTCTTCTGGATGACGCGCTCGTACGACTCTTCGATCTCGGAGAAATCGATCTTGTGCGGGGTGAGCTTCTTCTTCCGGTAGTTGTTGATGAACGTGTTCTTCATGATCTTGAAGAGCCACGCCTTGAAGTTCGTCCCCTCTTCGAATTTGTCGTAGTACTTGTACGCCTTGAGGTACGTCTCCTGAACGAGGTCCTCGGCATCTTCCGAGTTCCGCGTCATCCGGTATGCGGTGTTGTACAGGGAGTCGACGTAGGGCATCGCTGCCTGTTCGAAATCCCATCCCTGTTCGTGAGTGTAGACTTCCGCGCTCTTCATGATCTCTCCCGTGGCGACAACCACCGACGAAACTTCAACCTTCGTGCCGCATGCATCCTTAGATGCGCTGGCAAATAAAATAGTTACCGGCTACCCGACACGTTTCCTGAAGTGATTGCACTTCAACGGTTTACGTGAAGGAGCCGCGGCCATGTCACGCCCCGTCTCGCGTCGAAAAATGCCGGTGCCCGTCATCACTGACGGACACGTGCGTCCGCGAAAGCGGCTCTTCAATGAGTAAATCTAAGGTCTACTGGGGGAAAAGCTGGCAGGTCGACGGTGAACATCCCGTGAACGACCCGAATTCCCGCAACCGGCGAATGATACACAGCTCGGGAATGAATTTCAACCCGGCAGCATACGCACCAGTTCTTCGTACGCCCGCGTGATCTCGATGAACCGCGCCGCGGCCTCATTCTGCGCCTCGGAAGATGCACCGTGAAACCGGTCCGGATGGTGCTGCGAAACCAGCCGGCGATACGCGGCGCTGACTTCCTGCCGCGTCGTGGTCGCGCCGGTGATGCCGAGGACGCGCAGGAGGTCTTCGCGCGGCCGGGCTTCGCGGACGTACAGCGGCGCGCGATCGGCCCCGCGCGGACGACTTTCCTGCGCGTGATCCACATACTCGAAGCCGTAGAGCTCGCGCAGCCGCGCCAGGGCGTCGGTCTGGAAGCCGAGCCCGAAGCTGAGATCGAGTAGCGCCGCGTACTGCCGCACCGACACCGGATTGCGCGCGGCGACGAGCTGCACCGCCAGCTCGAGCAGCTCGCCGCGTTGCCGGGGCGTGGAGTGCCGCGCGTAGGTCTCGGCCCAGTTCGTCACGTCGATGCCGCGCGTGACCGGCGCCGCGAGCCCGGTCCCCCGGCGGATCTGCCGCAGCGCGTCGTCGTCGGACGCGCCACCAGAGGAGACGACGTGGTAGAGCAGCGAGGCCGCGACCGAATCGCGCTGCGGAGCGGCCGCGACAGCGTCGCCGCCCCGCGCGTGCTGCTCTTCCCTCCGGGCGATGGTCATCGCCACGAGCACGAAGGCCGCCAGTCCCCCTCCGGCCACGACGATGAAGATGATCGGGATCATCTGCGGTCACCGAGCTCACTCAGCGCGGTGGCACGACCCCTCACCCGGCCTTCGGCCACCCTCTCCCCGCTCACCGCGGGGCGAGGGGCAACAAACAAGCGTCTCGCGAAACGCTCGGGTTGTTGCCCTTCTCCCCTCGTGAGGGGAGAAGGTGCCGAAGGCGGATGAGGGGTTGTCATTCGCGTCAAGTAACATCAGAACTGCAGTGCGTCGATGCGCGCCTGCAGCTCGGCTTCCTGCAGCACGGGCGTGGAGCCGTCGATCGGGATCTCTTCGTCGACGCTCACCCAGCTCTTGCAGCCTCCGTACTCGTCCCGGAACCGCACCTCGGCCGGCTGAGCGAGCGCGTACGTGCGCACGGCGATGACGTACAGGGCCTGATCGGGACGGAAGCGGTAACGCGCCTCGAGCGTGTCGTACGGCAGCACGACCTCCGGCGCGAGCCTGGCCAGCGACTCTTCGTCGCGCACGCTCCACGTGCGCACGACCTCGCACCAGTGCGTGACGGTCACGCTCGGCCGCGCCTCGGACTCGCCCTGATGAAAGTAGGTGGGATAGAGATAGAAGCGCTCCGCTTCGAGGCCGAAGGACGGATCGGCGATGCCGCCTTTGCGGATCAGCACGATCTGCCCGCCGCGGCCGAGGGCGGCGACGACGTTCGACCATTCCTTGAGGGCGGTGTGATTCGCGAGTTTGTTCATGGAGCGTAGGTCACGGAGTTGACGGGGCCTTCCCAGATCGTCACGGCCACGACCACCGCCGCCTCGTCCTCGACGGCGCTCTGCAGCTCGCGCGCGAACCACTCGGCGATGTTCTCGGCGCTGGGATTGATCTCGGTGAAGGGCGGGACGTCGTTGATGCAGCCGTAGTCGAGCTTCTTCGCCAGCGCTTCGAGCTTCCGCTTCGCGCTGACAAAATCGACCGCGATGGCGTCGGAGTCGACGCCCCCGCCGCGTCCTTCGAGATCGGCTTCGACTTTGTACGAATGGCCGTGCAGCGGCTCGGAGATGCCGCGGTATTCGCGAAGGAAGTGCGCGGCCTCGAACCGCGCCTCGACGCGGACGGTGTATTTACCCCGCATGCTCCTCCGCGAAGATGTGCTCGATCAGCCCTTCGTCGACGCCGAGCTCGCGCAACTCGTCGCGCGTGGAGTCGCGGCGCAGCAGCTCGATGGCCCGCCGGTCGTCCCAGCACGCGCTCGGCGAGTTTTCCTCGGCCAGTTGCACGAGGGTCGTCAGCATGCTGCGGCGGGTCTCGTCCACGGCCCGAAGTGTACAATGCGCGCCGATTTCGACGATGCCGCTCCCGAAAAGCGTTCTTTGCTCCGCATGTCAGAAGACCTATCCGGAAGGATGGAAGCGTTGCCCGTACTGCGGGCACGACGAGCTGCGCGCAAAACACGCTCGGCAGGCGATGCGCTTCATGGAGAAAAAGGTGCGCGAGTACGAGGAGCGCACTGGCAAAGCGCGTAAGGGCGAGCGCGGCCAGCAACAGCCGCAGCAGCCTCGCGACGGCCAGCGCCGCGGCGAACGTCAGCGTCCTGGCCAGCAGCAGCAGAAGGGACAGCAGCAGCGCCAGCCGGGACAGCCGCGCGACGGGCAGCGTCAGCGCGGTCCGCGTCCGCCGCAACAGCAGCAACAGGGCGGCACTCCGCAGATCCCGCCTCCGCAGGGCGGCGAACAGCAGGCCGCACGCAAGCGGAAGCGGCGCCGCGGACGTGGTGGCGCGGCGCAGGGCGCGCCCCCGGCCGAAGGGCAGCAGGCGCAGCAGAACCAGCAGCAGCAACCGCGGCAGGATCGCGGTCCGCGCCCCGAGCGCGGTCCCCGTCCCGATCGTGGTCCGCGTCCGGACCGTCCGCCGCGCGGGGAACGTCCTCCCCGTCCGGAGGGAGCGCCCAACGCGGAACGCGCTGAACATGCTCCGCGTGCCGAGCGTCCTCCTCGTCCCGAGCGCGCGCCCCGTCCCGAGCGTCCGCCGCAGGCGGAAGGTCAGGCTGCGGGCGGCGAGGGTGGCGGTGGCGGCGACGCCGCGTCAAACAAGCGGCGCAGGTTCCGGCGCAGGCGCCGGGGCGGCGGTGGTGGCGGCGGCAATGCTGGTGGCGGCGGGGACGCGGCTCCTTAAATAACGCGCCGAGCACTCGGCGAATCCCTCACAGCGAATGCAGTAGCCGTCGGTGTGGTCCGGCTTATAGTCGGCCGGCGGGCAGACGTTCACGCCCGGCACGGTGTCCCGCTCGCACTGCGCAATGAGACGCTCCACTTCCGCGTGCGAGCTGACGTGCTTGACCGCGGCCCATCGCGCCGCGTTGTGCATGGCGATCGTGTCGATGCGCGGCGGGACGGGCGGAACAGGCGGGAACGCCGGTGCTGCGCTCGGCGGCAACGCAGCCGGCGCGCGGTTCATGAGGAAGTAGACGAGGCCGAGCAGCGCGCCGGTCAGCGCGGCGATGTTGGCGCGGCCGCCGGCGAAGACGCCGAAGACGAGCGCCCCGCACGACACGATCGCGATGAGCCGCACGCGAATCGGGATCACCGCGAACAGCAACAGCGTCTGACCCGGAAACGCGGCCGCGTAGACGAAGAGCAGCGTGTAGTAGACAAAGTACGTCCCGAGGAGCGGGATGCCGAGCCAGGCGGCCACGCCCGCGGCGCCGAGAGTCGAGAGGAGGAAGAGGGTGAGGAAGTGGCGCGTGCCCCACTCCTCCTCCATGGCCGTGCCCATCAGATAGAGCAGCAGCAGCGTGACGAAGAGGGAGAGCGCTTCCAGCCAGCCGGTGCCTGCCTGCGTGAACTGCCACGTCAGCAGGCGCCAGACTTCGCCCTGCATCACGGCGCTCCAGTCGAAGCGGAAGACGCGGGCGTACTTTTCCGGATCCTGCTGCTCCAGCATGAAAAACGCGACGTTCAGAAACAGCAGAACGAAGACGCTGCGGAGGTTTTCCCCTCGGGACCGGAACATGGGCGTTGCGGATCGGAAGCCGGGCTCACATACGAAAATTTCAGTTCACGGTGAAGTTTTCCGTCCCCACGAACTGCAGCACGTCGCCCTTCTTCAGCCCGTGCGCCCTGGCCTGTCCGCCGCCGACTTCGAGCACGTAGCGGGCGATCGCATTCGGCCCGTAGCTCGGGCAGGGGTCGAACTTGCACGGCGGCGCGCTCTCCACGATCCCGACGATGCGCCGGCTCGAGTCGAGGAAGATCATGTCCAGCGGGATGCGGGTGTTCTTCATCCAGAACGAGAGCACGTTGTCGTTCGCGAAGAGGAACAGCATGCCGTGACCGGGATCGAGGCGGTCGCGGTACATGAGGCCCTGCGCGCGCCGCTCGTCGTCGGCGGCGATCTCGACCGCCACCACGAAGCCGTCGGGAAAGATGACGCGCGGGCCGGTCGTCGCCGGAGCTGTCGAAGGCGCGGGATCGGCGGCGGTGGTCGTCGTGGCGACGGGTGCGGGATTGGAGCAGCCGATCGCGAGCAGGATCACGAGTGCGAACCTCATTTTTCTTCGAGCTCCACTACCTCTTCGTCGCGGTCGCGCGCGATGAGGTCGTATTTTTTCGCGTAATAGCGGAACGAGCGGAAGGACATGCGCAGCAATTCCGCGGCCTGAGTCTGCACGCCGCCGGCCCGCTCCAGGGCCTTGAGCATGAAGATTTTCCCGATCGCTTCGAGATGGTCCTGCAGCGAGATCCCGTCGGTCGGCAATTCGTATGTAGCGTCCGGAATGCGCCCGCCGAGGAGGACGTGCTCGGGGAGCGACTTAGTGGTCAGGACCTCGGAGGCTTCGAGGGCAATCATCCGCTCGACGACGTTCTCCAACTCGCGCACGTTGCCCGGCCAGTGGTACTTCTCGATGGCGCGCATGGCGTCGGCCGAGATGCGCTTGCGCGGCACGTCCATGCGCGTGCAGAACTTCTCGATGAAGTGGTCGACCAGCAGCGGGATGTCCTCGCGCCGGTGCCGCAGCGGCGGCAGGGTGATGGGGATGACGTTGATGCGATAGAAGAGGTCCTCGCGGAACGTCCCCTCGCGGATGGACTCGGTGAGATCGCGATTGGTCGCGGCGATCACGCGCACGTCGACGGCGGCCTCGCTGTTCGAGCCGACCCTGCGCACGAGCCGGTCCTGCAGCACGCGCAGCAGCTTGATCTGCATCGCGGTCGAAGTCTCGCCGATCTCGTCGAGGAAGATCGTGCCGCGATCGGCCTCGTGAAAGAGGCCGCGCTTGTCGCGCACGGCGCCGGTGAACGCGCCGCGCTCGTGGCCGAAGAGCTCCGACTCGAGCAGCGTCTCGGGCAGCGCGCCGCAGTTGATGGAGACGAACTTGCCGCGGCGGTCGCTGTTGTAGTGAATGGCGCGCGCGATCAGCTCCTTGCCCGTGCCGGACTCGCCGGAGATCAGCACCGTCGACTGGGTCTTGGCGATGCGCTGGACGATGGAGAAGATCTCCTGCATCTTCGCGCTTTTGCCGAGGATATTGGCGAAGGTGAAGCGCTCTTCGAGGGCGGTGCGGAGGTGGACGTTCTCGTCCTCGAGCTCTTTCCGCTCGACCGCCTTGCGGACGATGATCTTCAGCTCTTCGATGTCGAAGGGCTTGGCGATGTAGTCGATGGCGCCGGCCTTGAGCGCCTCGACCGCGGAGCGCGTCGAGGTGTGGGCGGTGATCATCACGAAGACGACCGACGGCGTCAGCGCCTTGACGTCGCGTATGAGGTCGATGCCGGAACCGTCCGGGAGCATGAGGTCGCAGAGGACCACGTCGGGCTCCTGGCGCTGGATCGCGGCGTGCGCCTCCCCCAGCGAGGCGGCCGTGTCGACGCGCCACCCTTCTTCCTCGAAGACGATGCTGAGGAAGTCCCGGAGCGATGCCTCGTCATCGACGATGAGCAGGTTCACCGGGTGCATTCTAGTTCGACGAGCGCGAGGAGGTCGGAGATGCGGCAGTCTTCGCGGATGAGCAGCTCGATGCCTGCTTTGTGACGGCGTTCGAGGATCCCCGGTGGGTTGGTCATTCTTGTGACCGCGGCGTCTCGAGTGACTCTTGGCCGGAGCGTGGGTTGCTGGTTGCTGGTTGCTGGTTGCTGGGGCTGCAGCGCGGTGCGGCGCACTCGGTTTTTTCTGGCGACGGTTTGTACGATTCCGGTGTCTCTCGTGTTGGGGAGGAAGTAGATGGCTCGGACGCTGTCTCTTTGCTGGCCGATGCGGTGCGCCCGGCCGTTGCGCTGGTCGAGCTTCACCGGGTTCCAGGGGATGTCGTAGTGGACGATCACTCCCGCCCGCTGCAGGTTCAGCCCCTCGGCGGCCATGTCGGTGGAGACGATCACGTCGATCTTGCCGTCGATGAAGGCGCGCAGGACCGCGTCGCGCGTGCGTTCTTTCGAGGTGATGAGGGCGGAGCCTTTGATGTGCGCGTGGAGGTCGCGCGCGGTGGCGATGGAGCCGGTGAAGATCAGCGTCGGCTCGTTCGTCAGGACCTCGAGCAGCATCGCGCGCTTGGTGCACGGTGAGTCGCGGGCGAGCTGGATCAGCACGTCGATGCGCGTCAGCTCTTCGCGGATCGACTGCGGATCGGCGTCGCCCGGCGGCGCGAAGAGGTCCCAGAAGAGGATCTCCTGAAACGCGTCGCGCTCTTCTTCGTGCGCGAAGGCGCGGCGGTACTCGCGCTTCGGGAGCGTCCGTCCCGCGGCGACAGCGGCGAGAGCGCGCTCGTAGAAGCGCTTCTGGCGGCGCAGCGAGTCGATGAACGCGGCTTCGCTCGATTCGAGGCGGCGCCGCAGGAACCAGTGAAACTGCAAGTCGTCGACGCCGGGCGCGTCGAGCACCGGATGGCGGAGCACGCGGCGCTCGAGGTCGCCGAACTGCAGCTCGTCCGGCAGCACGCTACGATCGCGCCGGATGATCAACGCGCCGACGATCGTCGCGATCAGCTCGCGATCTCGCGTGGCGAAGGCGACGTCGATCGACGGCACGCCGGCATCGGCGAGCAGGTCGTCACGGGCGATGAGACGCACCAGCGCCTCGAGGTCGGCGATGCCGTTGCAGACCGGCGTCGCGGTGACGAGGAGCACGCACGCGCCGGCGGTGCGCCTCGCCAGCGCGGCGTAACGCCGCGTGCGCGGATTGCGGAACGCGTGCGCCTCGTCGACGACCACCACGCGCTCGCGCGGCTCGGCCACGAAGCGGTCGTGTACGAGCGCATCGTGCGTGAGCACGTTCGCGCGCACGTCGAACCGCGCCAGCGTCTCGCGCCACTGCCGGACCAGCGCGGCCGGGACGATCAGGTCGACTTCGTCGAAGCGGCGCATCACTTCCGCGGCGACGAACGACTTGCCGAGGCCGACGTCGTCCGCGAGGAGGACGCCGCGCCGCGCGCGGAGCAGGTGCAGCGCGCGGCCGACGGCGTCACTCTGATGGACGGCGAGCACTGAGTCTCCGATCGACAAACTCGCGTAACGTCGCCAGCTCGTCCGGCGCGACGCCGTAGAGCCGCGCCACCGCGGCGTCGATGTCTTCCATGACATCGGTGCCGCGCCAGGCTCGCCGTCCCAGCCGCAGCAGGCGGTCGTACTCGGCGGCGGGATTCGGGAACGGCAGCGCGGCGACGGTGCGTCCGAAGTAGCGGTAGTGCGCGTCCTTGGCCCGCTCGGCCACGCAGACCAGCAGCGCGCCGGCGATGGTGGAGTTGAGGATGGCGGTGATGACGTAGGCCTCGTCGAGCGTGGTCGCATCCAGCGCGTAGAGGGTCTGGTTCGGGATCAGCGGCAGCGCCTGTTCGTCGATGTGCACGACGTCAGGCAGCACCGCCGCGGCCATGCCGCGCGAGAGGTCCTTCCACGCCACCTTGATCCCGACGTGCTCCGGCTTCACGAACGACAGCCGGAAATCACCCGGCTCCATCCCCCGCGCCGCGGCCAGTTTCTCCAGCCATCGCGGCGGTTTCCTGAATCCCTGCGGCGGCGGCCAGAGCATCCACTGCGTCTGCGTCACGTTCCAGCGCTGCAGGTCGCGGCCGCGCACGCAGCGGCAGACGAACGCCAGTGGGATGCGCACGCCGTCCGTCGTGACGAGATGACCGTCGACGACGCGTTTCGCGTCGAGAAAGAAGTTGCGGTTGTCGCCCGTCTTCACGCCCATGAACGGCTTGCGATGCAGGACCTCGGCGAGCGTCCTGTGCTGCTCGCGCAGGCGCTGGAGGATGGCGGCGACGTCGGGAGGAAGGAGGGCCCATTCGCTGCCAAGGACGGTGAGGGCGTCCACTGTGTCCGGCAGCGCCTTCTCGACGACTCGCCGGCTCGGTGACGGGGCGGTTCGTCTCAGCACGATCCCGAGCGGAAACGTATCGGCCTCGAACCACTTCTTCCGGCGCGGATCGTCGCTCCAGTCTTCGATCGAGACCACGCGTCCCCCCGCCGCGCGCCGCAACGGCGCCGCGTACGCCGCGTTGAGGATTTTCGCCGGCATCAGCAGCGCGATCACGCCGTCCGGCGCGGTGAGCTGTTCGGCGCGCTCGAAGAAGGCCACGGAGAGATCGGGCTGGTGGAACGCCGTTCCCTCCCGGTGACCTCGAAAGAGGGCGTAGCGATCGGTGAGCATCCGCTTCACGCGTGCGTCGATCCGCGCGTTGCGCACCCAGGGCGGATTGCCGGCCACGACGTCGAAGCCGCCGGCGGCCATCACCGTCGCGAAGTGGACGTCGAAGGAGAAGAAGTCGAGCGTGCCGTCCTCGACGCGGTCCAGCATCCGCTTCGACTCGGCGATGCGCTGCTGCAGCTCGCGGCAGCGCTCCGCGTCGACGAGATTGGTGCGGCCGAAGAGGTCGCGCTGCGGCGCGCAGGCGTGCTGCAGCTCGCGCTCCGCGTCGTCGATGGTGCGCGCCAGGAGCTCCGAGGCCAGGCGCTGGTCGTTGCCGCGAATGATGCGGTAGAGGGCGGGGCGCTGCGCGAACGGCGCGGAGCGATAGCGCTCGAGCAGGTCGCGTTGTGCGCGCAGCGCGTGCAGCCAGTCGCGATAAATGTCCATGCGCCCGTCGCCGAGAAAATCGGTCGGGCTGAGGAGCGAGTTGCCTTGGAGGATGTTGCGATCGAGGTTCGGCAGCGGCTCGACATTGTCGAGCGTGGCGTCGCTGCCGGAGACGATGGCCAGCCAGAGCCGCAGCTCGCAAAGCCGCACCGCCTCCGGCTTCAGGTCGACGCCGAACAGCGAGTTGGCGATGACGCGGCGGCGGAGATCGCGCGGGACGTTGTCGGGACTGAGCTTGCGCCACAATCGTTCGATGACGCCGAGGGCCGACAGCAGAAATGCGCCGGAGCCGCAGGCGGGATCGAGGATGGTGATGCGCTGCAACTTCTCGACACCGGCGTCGCCCAGCCACTCGGTGATGGCGCGCTCGGTGAGTACGTCCACCACCTCCTTCGGCGTGTAGAAGCTGCCGCTGGCGGCGCGCTCGTCGCTGGCCATCAGCGATTCGAAGACGCGGCCGAGCATCTCCGGGTCGATGTGCGTCCCCGCCGCGTCGGTCTCGTCGATGCGAAAGTCGAAGCGCTCGAAGACGTCTTCGAGTACGCGCTGCATCAGCTCATTCGGCAGATGGAGGTCGGCGTGACGCTGTTCGAACGACGACGGCTCGAAGAGGCCGCCGTTGAGATACGGCACGCGCCCGAGCTTGCGCGCCTGCAGCGTGCGCTCGGAGAGGGGTGTGTTCAGGCAGCCGAAGAAGAGCGGCAGCAGCACGCCGGAGAAGAACTCCCGCCCGCGGCGGACCTCGTGCTCGAGGCGGTCGACGAGGAAGCGCCGCTCCCCGCCCAGCCACCCTTTCTCCTGCACGAAGGAGAGGAAGAGCAACCGCGACAGGATGAGCAGCGCCTCGCCGTCGACGGCGGTGCGCTCCTCTTTGGGGAACGCTTCCGCCAGCGCGGCCGCGACGTCACGCACCGCGGCGCGGAAGCGGTGGAAGAACTCGCGCGTGACCTGTTCGCGGTCCAGTGCGCGGTCGAAGATGCGGGGCAGAGAGTCCTCGTCGCCGCGGGCGAGCAGGTTCAGGCGATCGAGCGCATGCGTGCTCGGGTGGCTGAGGTGGACGTCGAGGCGGCGGAGTGTACGATCGCGGGAGAGGTCGAAGATCGACAGCGATTCATCAGCACAATAAAGCAGTGCTGATTTCGTCAGTAAATTGTATCGGCCGTAGCTGCGCATGAATTCAGCAATGGATTCCTCACGCACGTTACCGCTCAACAAAAAGAGATCGAAACGCCGCAGGCGGGAGACCAGCCGCAGGCGCGTGTCGCCGTTCCAGGGGATGGTCACGCCGCCGCGGCGCCACTCGTGCGGATCGCATTCGACGGGAGCGATCGGGTAGCCGAGGTGGCGGAGAAGGTCGAGGGCGCCCTGCTCGCCGGTATATTGTCGGAGAGTCGCGGCGGTCAGCATGGCCGCCTCTCCGAGCCAGGGGGCAGTGAGCAGGGCGCGGGGCGCAGGAGCGGTCGTCTCCTCCGCCCTGCCCCCTGCCCCCTGCGCCCTTTACGAACATGATCCGCTGGTCCTATCTCAAACGCATCCTCGCCGGCGCGGTGTTCGGGCTCTACATGGCCCATCTGCTCTATTTTCTGAACCCGCAGGTGGAGATCACGGCCGGACGCCTGGCGCTGGTGACGCTGGTCTACGGCTTGACCTGCGGCGTGCTGTTCGGCAGCGCGCTCTGGCTGCTGCGCCTGTTGCGCGTGCGCCTGTTCGGAAAGCCGGACGCGTACCGCACGCACGGTTTCGGATTCGTCGTCTTCGCGGCGTTCGTCTCGTCGTTCATCTACTGGATGCACCTCAATCTGGTGGAGATCTATCTGCCGCGCGGAGCGGTGCGCATCCTGTCGAAGGCGACGAACGTCATCACCGTGACGGCCTTCGTGCTCCTGTTGTTCTGGGTACTGCAGCGCAACGCGGACCGGCGCACGTCGCGGGCGATCTTCGTCGCCGGCGTGATCCTGATCGCCATCTCGGCCGTGTTCCTCTACCAGCGCCGCGAGAGCTATCGCGTGGAGCGGAAGAACGTGGTCGTGGCGAACATCGGCGCGGTGGCCGGACACCGGCCGGTGATCCTGGTGGCGATCCGCAATCTGCCGTACGACTGGATCGTGACGATGAAGGGGGAGGGCATCCTCCCCTTCTTCACGCGCGCCACCGAGAACTCGTATTTCACGCGGCTGGAGCCGTTCCGCACGTCGAGCCCGAAGTCGCTCTGGGCCTCGCTGGCGACGGGGAAGCTGCCCTACCGCCACCGCGTCACGGGCCGCTTTTCGTACCGCACGCCGCTCAACCGCGACGAGCCGTTCCTGCTGCTGCCGTACGGGGTCGGCTTCCGCGCCTGGGGCCTCATTCCGCCGGTCGAGCGGATCTCCGCGCCGCTCCCCGCCGGCGAGGCGCTGCCGGTCTGGGCGCTCTTCGAAAGACTGCAGTTGTCGGCGAGAGTTACGAAGTGGCCGTCCGTCGTAACCCCCGCCGTACCGGCGTCGCAGACCGCGGCGCTGGCGCCGCGCTTCGCCGCAACCGGCGCCGCCCGCGACCGTGTCATAACCTCCCTCGCCAGCGACCTCGGCGCCCTCACCGGCGTCCGCGGCGACACAGCCTTGACCGCGGTGGCCCTCGACGGTCTCGAAGCCGCGCAACGGGCGCTGCACGTCTATCTCAACGAGATGCCTCCCGCCGGCACGATCAAAGGCGACGCAATGCGAGCCTACGCCCAACAACTCGACCGAGCCCTCGGCCAGGTCGCCGGTCAGTATCCCGAGCACCTGCTCGTGATCTGCGCACCCTCCGGCGTCGTGCCTCCCGAGCTCCCCGCGAACGCGTTCGCCCTGGCGCGCAACGAGCTCGCAACAACCGACCCCGGCGCGGATGACGGCTTTCTGCTCGTGATGGGCCCCGTCGCCGAGCACCGCCGCAATCCGCAGCCGGCGTACGTGGTGGACGTAGTGCCGACGCTGCTCTTCGCCGCCGGCCTCCCGGTCGGCCGCGACATGGACGGCCGCGTGATCACGGACGCATTCAGCGAGCAGATGCTGCGCGCGTCGTCTCTCTCCGCCATCCAGACGTACGAAGCCGAACGCGTGGTCGTGCGGCGTGCCGCGCAGTAGTCGCGAGGGACGACCGGGAGGCCTCCGGCGGGCCGGTGCGACCGGCAGCGCTTGTTGGCCTAGCCTGAACGCACGCCTGTCGCCTGACGCATGCGCTGCGCGGCGGCATGAGCCTCGATCAGCGCTGCCGGTCGTACGGGCCCGCCGGAGGCCCCCCGTCGTTCCCGTCAGGCAACCCATTTCTTGATCTCCCGGTTGTAGCGGAGCGTGCGGATCTTCGCGGACGCGCCGTAGACGCGGACGCACCAGAGATCGCCGTCGTTGTTCGTGATGTAGATCGTGCCGGGCGTCGACTCGCCGATCGGTGAGAACGAGCAGATGGTCGAGTTATTGAACGTCACCGGCGACTTCACCAGATCGCCGTCGGCGTCCTTCACCGGGATGTCGAGCAGGCCGATGGTGATGTGGCGCGCCTGCGGGAACACGACGCGCGAGGCAGTGATGCGCTTGTCCGTTCCCTTCTTGATGTCGTCGTTGCGGACGCCGTCGCCGTCGCCGTCTTCGTACGTCGAAAAGTGCCACTGTCCGGCGATCTGCTCGAACTTCAGTCCCGTGTTCGCGCCGCGCGAGAGGGCTCGCATGCGGACCTCATGGAACGTCGAGCGCAGCTCGCCGGCCGCCGCGCGGAGGGCCATACGGTTGCGCATCCGGTGAAAGTTCGGGAGAGCGATGGAGGCGACCATCCCGATGATGGCCACCGTGATGAGGAGCTCGATCAGGGTGTAGCCGCTGCGTCTGGACACACGTATCTCCTTTCAGGGGGCAGGGCGCGGGGGGCAGGAGAGGGGATCGGTCGGACTGGGCGCGCTATCGCTTCTGCGCCCTGCGCCCTGCCCTCTGCGCCCTG
>DASVSV010000348.1:0-9663 GCA_036387915.1 Thermoanaerobaculia bacterium | reverse complement strand
CGCCGGAAGGGGAGGCCTTCACCGTCAAGGACGACAGCGGCGTGATCGTCAAATCCGGCCCCATCGACGGACTGCCGGTGCCGAAAGCCATCGAGCGCATCGTCGAGCTGATCGACGAGCGCGGTCTCGGCAAGGGGACGGTTCGTTACCGCCTGCGCGACTGGCTCATCTCGCGCCAGCGTTACTGGGGCACGCCCATCCCGATGATCTACTGCGAAGCGTGCGGACTGGTCCCGGTGCCGGAAGAACAGTTACCGGTGCAGTTGCCGCTGGACGTGCCGTTCACCGGCCGCGAGGGCAATCCGCTGGCGAAGCACGAGGCGTTCGTGAACGTCGACTGTCCGCAGTGCGGCGCGCCGTCGAAGCGCGAGACCGACACGATGGACACGTTCGTCGACTCGTCGTGGTACTTCCTCCGCTTCATCACGCCGCGCGACGACGAGAAGATTTTCGATCGCGAGCTGGTCGACCGCTGGCTCCCCGTCGACCAGTACATCGGCGGCATCGAGCACGCCATCCTGCACCTGCTCTACGCGCGCTTCATCACGCGCACGCTGCACGACATGGGACTGCTCTCGTTCGAGGAGCCGTTCACGCGCCTCTTCAACCAGGGCGTGATCACCAAGGAAGGCTACAAGGACAAGAACGGCTCGTGGGTCTCGCCGTCCGAGGTGACGTGGAAGGATGAGAAGCCGTACCGCGGGGAGGAGTTGCTGACCGCGGAAGTGACGAAGATGTCCAAGTCGCGCCTCAACGTCGTGCCGCCGGACGAGTTGATTGCCCGCTATGGCGCCGACACCGAGCGCGTCTACACGCTCTTCATCGCGCCGCCGGAGAAGGAAGCGGCGTGGTCGGACGAGGGCGTGGTCGGCGCGTCGCGATTCCTGGGACGGGTCTGGAACATGGGACAGGCACTCGTCGACACGCCGTCGCCGCACGTGATCCGGAAAATGCACCAGACTATCGACGCGGTCACCAGCCGCATCGAGCGCTTCGAGTTCAACACCGCCATCTCCGCGCTGATGGAGTTCTCGAACGTCCTCGGCGACGCGCCGTCGCGCGAGGCGTACGAGACGCTGCTCCAACTCCTGCATCCGTTCGCGCCGCATGTGACCGAAGAGCTCTGGTCGATGCTCGGCAACGAGGGCCTCGTGCTGACGTCGCGCTGGCCGGCCGCCGACCGCGCGCTGATGCAGGAAGACACGGTCGTGATCGCGGTGCAGGTCAACGGCAAGTTGCGCGGACAGGTCGAAGTGGCCGCGCCGCCGGACGAGCAGAAAGTGTTCGAGGCCGTCTTCGCCAACGAGAAGATCAACGCCTGGGTCACGGGCAAGCAGCTCGTGAAGCAGATCTACGTCCCCGGAAAACTCGTGAACCTGGTGGTGAAATGAACCGGAATGTCCGGCGGCACTGGCTCGCTTCGGGCTCCGTGCTACATTTCCGCGCGATGAAACGGCTCCCATTCCTCGCCATCATTTTCGCGGTCTCATGCGGCTACGGCCTCGTCGGCCGCAGCAACTTTCTCGACCCGTCGATCCGCACGATCGAAGTGCCGGCGTTCGTCAACCGCACCACCCGCGTGGAGCTCGAACAGCGCGTGACGCAGGCGGTGGCGGAGGAGTTCGTCTCGCGCGGACGCCTGCAGCTCGTCACGAGCGCCAGTCAGGCCGACGCCATCCTGCGCGGCTCGATCGACACGTTCAACATCTTCCCGATCGCGTTCGAGCAGGGGCGCGCCACGCGCTACCAGATCTCCATCACCGCGAAGATCGAGCTCCTCGACCACCGCAACGAGGACAAGGTGCTCTGGAAGAACGACCAGTACCGCTTCACCGAAAACTACGAGGTCAACCTCGCCAACACCGACGCCTTCGACCAGGAAACGCGCGCCATCCAGGAGATCGCCGTGCGCTTCGCCGAGGGATTGGTGACGAACCTGCTCGAAGGGTTCTGAGCGATCTATGGAGTGCGGCGGCCCAGCCGCCGCTTTCCAACGCGCAACTTGTGGCAGCAACGCTGACGCGTCTCAGTTGCCGAGACGGGGGGTAGATCGCTGGTGGGCAACGGCGAGGAGCTTTCCCGTAACGCGTGCAACGCCAGATGCGACTTTGTGGCGGGCTGCTCCCGAATGAGAAAGCGGCGGCTCAGGCCGCCGCACTCCATAACGCAGCAAGGGCGGGCTTGTGGGCCCGCCCTCGTCAGGTACTGCTCGCGTTCCGGGTCCGAGCTACTTCGCGGCGGCGCGCTTGGAGGCGCCGGCGAGGCGGGACTTGTAACGGTTGGCCGTGTTCTCTTTGATCAGGCCGGTTTTCGCGGCCTTGTCGATGGCCGAGTAGGTGGTGGAGAGCGTGTCCTTGTCGGCGTCGCCGCCCTGGATGCCCGTACGCGCCTTTTTGAGCGCGGTCTTCAGCGACGACTTACCCGCGCGGTTGCGCGCTTTTCTGGTTTCGGCCTGTCGTCTCTGTTTCTCGGCCGAGGCAATGTTCGCCATGGTTGTCTTGCTCCTGCTAGGTTAATGAAAACGCCGTAAACGGCGCATTCTACTTGGTTTCGATCCCGAGCTGCTTCAATCTTTGGCGGGCCAGCGCCGCTTCCTGCGACTTCGGGTGCTCGTGCAACACGTACTGGAGCTGCACAACTCCCTGGGCACGCTCGCCGACGTTGATGTACGAGTAACCCTTCTTCAGCAGCGCACCCGGGACCTTCTCCGATCGCGGGTAATTGTTGACCACGGCGTCAAACTGCTGAATGGCCTCGCGATATTTCTTCTGCGAGAAAAGACTCTCGCCGATCCAGTACGCCGCGTTGTCCGACAGCTCGGAGCGCGCGTTGCCGGTGAGGAACTCCTGGAAGCCCTCGATGGCCAGGTCGAAGTTGCCCCGCTGGTAATCGCGGTAGGCGGCCTGATACGTCTCCATCGGATTCCCCGACGCCGCCGGCCCCGACGGCACGGTGACCTCGGATGACGACGGAGCGGTACCGCCGGTCGTGGGAGTGGCCGGCATCTGGGTCTGCACCTGCTGCAACTGCGCGATCAGCGCGCGGACGTTCTCCATGTCGCGCTGGGCCTGCGTGAACTGCTGCGCGAGCTGGTCCAGACGGTAGTTGGTCTGCTCGGTCGAGCCCTGCGTGTTCTGCATGCGGTCCTCGAGCTCGGCCACTTTCGCGACGAGCGTCGCATTCGAGCGCAGCAGCGTCTCCGTCTGCTCGGCGATGCGCATGTTCACGCCCTGCACTTCCTCTTTGCCGGCCGAGGTGCGCTTGACGTTGGCCAGCTCTTCCTGCAGCTCCGCGATCTGGTCCTGCGAGCGCTGGAAGTCGGAGGTCGAAACACAACTGACCGCGGCGAGCGACGCCGCGGTCAGGATCAGGAGTCGGAGTCTCTTCATCGTCATCGCGCCTGGACGAGCACGATGTGGGCCCGGCGGTTCTTCGCCCACGCGCCCTCGTCATGCCCCTCGTCGAACGGACGCTCCTCGCCGTAGCTGACGGTGCGGATGCGGCCCGCGTTGATCCCCAGAGTGGCCAGGTAGTCCTTGGCCGTGTTCGCGCGGCGGTCGCCGAGCGCGAGGTTGTACTGCTCGGTGCCGCGCTCGTCGCAGTGACCCTCGATGAGCACGTTGTAGCCGGCGCCTTCGCCGCGGAGCCACGTGGCCGAGGCCTGCAGTGCGTCCTGCGCGTCGGCGTCGAGCGTCGCTTCCGAATAGGGGAAGAACGCGTCGCGGATGTGACCGCGCTCCTGCGCCCAGCGGTTCAGCGCCTCGATCTCGGTAGGCATCGTGTCTTCGCGGCCCGTCCCTTCCTCGCGCACGAAGTCCTCGGTCGGCGTGACCCCTTCGGACGGGTCGGCCGGCGCGGGCGGATCGGCGATGGTCGGCGGCAGCGACGTATCCGCGACCGTCGGCTGGACCACCGGATCCACCTTCTTCCGATTGGTGCGGCAGGCCGGCGCGACCAGGATCGTCAGCGCGATGACGCTCGTGAGAATGACCTTCGACATCTTCTTCATTTGCTTTCCACTCCCTTCACTCGATGATATCGCTTCATTCCATCTTCTTGGACCAGTCGGCCCCTTTGTTCTCCCCGTCGAACGTGAGCTGCAGGAGGTCCGTGCCGTCGATGCGCATCCGGTACACCTGCCATCTCCCGCTGCGGTTCGATTGAAACGCAATCCATTGTCCGTCCGGCGACCACGTCGGCTGCTCGTTCGATCCTTCGCCGGCCACGATGCGGCTCTCGCCCGTGACGCTGTTCGCGATGCGGATCTGGAAGCGCCCGTTCACGCGCGACGTGTACGCGATCGACTCGCCGTTCGGCGACCACGTGGCGTCGTCGTTCCACTCTCCCTGGAACGAGATCCGCCGCACGTTGGTCCCCTCGGCATCCATGACGTAGATCTGCGGCGAGCCGCTGCGTCCCGAGGTGAACGAGATCTGCCGCCCGTTCGGGCTCCACTCCGGCGTCGACTCGATCGAGCCGGTGGTGGTGAGGCGGCGCACGTTCGAGCTGTCGTCCTTGATCAGGTAGATGTCGGGGTTGCCGTTCACCGAGCCGACGAAGGCGATGTCATTGCCGACCGGCGAGAAGGTGGCCGAGGTGTTGAGGGCCAGACCGCTGTTGATGCGCGTGCGCCCGCCGCCGCGGCGGTTGATGACGTACATGTCGCTGGTGCCGCGCGCGAACGAGGTGTAGACCATCCGCTCGTTGTCGGGAGCCCAGGAGGGGAGGATCGACAGCGCGCCGTGATTGGTGATGCGGCGCTGGTTCGCACCGTCCCAGTCCATCAGCCAGATTTCCCACTGGCCGGTGCGGTTCGACGAGAACACGATCTGCGAGAGGAACACGCTCGGCCGCCCGTTCAGCGTCTTCACGATCTCGTTGCTGAGCAGGTGCGCCGTGCGCGCGAGCGCGGTCTTCGGCGAGCGGTACCGCTTTTTGAGCTGCGCCGCGCCGCTCTGATCCACGAGCCGCGCTTCGACCACGTACTCTTCGCCCTCGGTCCAGACGTTGAGCTGCAGGTGGAACTGCGCGTCGATGCGCTTGAGCAGGTCGGCGGTGACAGGCACGCTCGGCGGCAGCGGCGCGATAGCCATGATCCCGGAGTAGGCGATGTCGCGCGTCAGCGGTCCGAAGAAGCCCTGACGGACTTCGTTCATGTCCACCGGCGACGCCGCCGCGGAGTCGGGCGGATTGAGCGCCGGGAAGGGGACGGCAATGCGGACCACTTTCGCCGCGTCGCCGGGAGTCATGGTGGTGGTGATGTCGGTCTGCGCGAACGTCGACAGCGCGACGAACGGCAGAGAGAGGAGCAGCGTGAGTGCGAATGCGTTTCTCATCGGAACGTTAGGTGGACTCCAAGGTAAGTGCCCGAATAAGCGAAGGGCAGTGGGTTGAGCGGCGACGCGCTGCGCACCGCGCTCAATGCCGCGCGGTCGAACGTGCCG
Organism: Thermoanaerobaculia bacterium; assembly: GCA_036387915.1. Lineage (GTDB taxonomy): Bacteria > Acidobacteriota > Thermoanaerobaculia > Gp7-AA8 > Gp7-AA8 > QHVT01. Next base: position 4,219 of record DASVSV010000348.1, on the reverse strand, counting down.
TTGCCGCTCGAGGTCTCGACTTTCGCGTCGGTGATCCTGCCGTCGCGAAGGATGCGGAAGTAGATGATGACGGTCGCGCCGTCGGCGACCTGCGGACGGAACCAGCCGGCGCCGACTTTCCGGTGCATGCCCTGGATGTAGAGCGTGTACGGAAAGTCGCCGCCTTCCAGTCCGGTGATGCCGGAGCCGCCGATCGGCACCGCGGGGGCAGTGCTGGCCGGAGCCATCCCCGGCTCGCCGGCCATCGACGGCGCCGAGGTGAGCGGCGCGGCCGGCGGCGCCTCGGAGCCTTTCTTCGTCGAGCGGCCGAAGGGCGACATCGGGGCGGTGTTCTTCTCCGGCGGCTTCGGCGGAGGTGCGTCGGCGACGGCGGGCGTCGGTTCCTGGATGACCGGCTTCGGATCTTCCAGCTTCGGCGCTTCGACTTTTCTCGCCGCGGGCTTCGGCGCGGCGGGCGATTGCACGGCCGGCATCGAGGCGAACTCGATCGTGACCATGTTCACGGGCCGCGGCGGATCGGCGTGCAGCGCCGCATAGATTCCGCCGCCGAACAACGCGCAGTGCAGCACGATGGAGATGGCCACGCCGGCGGCGGGGCCGCGGTCGAGCGCGGCGCGTTGTGCGAGGACGTCAGCGACCCGGTCCTGCATCCTTTTCCCCCGGCCGCGTGATCATGCCCAGTTGCTCCACACCCGCCCTGTTCATCACATCGAGCACCGCGACCACACGGCCGTACGGCACGGCTTCATCCGCCTCGAGGAGCGCCCGCTTGATCCGCTTCGAGCGCAGCATCGGTCCGAGGGTCAGTTCGAGGTCGGTGGACCCGACGGAGGTGCCGTCGACGTACACCGCTCCCGAATTCGCAATCGTCACCTTGGCCGGATTGTTCGACGCCAGCTCGAAGCTCTTCCCCTCGGCCTGCGGAAGCGCCACGTCCAGCCCCTGCGTCAACATCGGCGCCGTGATCATGAAGATGATCAGCAGCACCAGCATGACGTCCACCAGCGGCGTGACGTTGATCTCCGCCAGGTCCGACATTTCATCCGAATCGCCGAGTCGTAGAGCCATGCGAGTTGTTAGACGTTCGAGTCTCTTCGTAAGTAACGGGAGAGGAGGAAAGAGGAAAGAGGAAGGAGGAAAGACAAGGCGCCACGTCGCGCGGGTGGGCGGCCTCTTTCCTCTTTCCTCCTTCCTCTTTTCTCCATCAGGTAAAGTTCCGCTCCGTCAGGTTCATGAACTCCAGCGTGAAGTCTTCCATCTCGCCTTTCGACGAGCGGAGTCGCTGCACGAAGTGGTTGTAGGCCATGAGGGCCGGGATGGCGGCGAAGAGGCCGGCGGCGGTGTTGATCAGGGCTTCGCTGATGCCGGGGGCGACGGCGGTGATGGAGGTCGAGCCGGTCGCGCCGATGTTGCCGAACGCTTCCATGATTCCCCAGACCGTGCCGAAGAGGCCGATGAACGGCGTCGCGGCGGCGGTGGTGGCCAGGAAGGGGACGTAACGCGAGAGGCGCGCGGACTCGATGCGCGTGGCGCGGATCAGCGAGCGTTCCACGCTGTCGAGCGACTTGACCATCTGCTTGCCGCCCTCGGCGTGCGCGATCTGCGCTTCGATCTCCGCGTAGCCCGCGCGGAAGAGTCCGACCAGCGACGAGTGGGCGAGGGGAGCGAGCGCCGATTGCACGTCCGCCAGACGCTTGGCTTTGCGGAAGATGCCGATGAAGCGCCGCGACGCGCGGTGCGAGGCGCGGAAACGCGACCAGACCGCGATCATGACTGCCCACGAGATGATGGAAAACAGGAGCAGGAGGGCCAGGACGATCTTCCCCACCCACCCGCTCTCGAGAAACGCCGACCAGAGTTGCACGGCGCGGAGAATAACAGAGTCATTCTCGATCGAAGCGCGCGCGGGCCGGAGGTGTAGCATAGAGCCGGAGAAACCGAATTATGACGATGCGTCTCTTGATCGCCGCGGTCCTGGCCATCGCTTTCGTTGTTCCGGCATCGGCGTGCGAAGCATGCTTTGAGGACTACGACGGGGCGAACTGGTGCGAGTACTGTGACTACGCAAGATGCGGCTACTTCAACTGCGTCATCAAACAGTACCAGGGCATGGGAAACATGGAGTACTGCACGGGCGACGACGCCGGCTGTTTCGAAGAGGGCCGCGGCTGCATGCAGGAGCCGCAGATGAAGCTCCAGCGTCCGCTCGGTGAAACGTGGAGGCTGGCGCGGGTCGAGGTGACTCCGGCGAGAAAAACCGTTCTCGAGCGCATGCCCACTCGAGTTCATGGATCAGGCCGTCGCCGCCAGTCATGAGATGGCTCTTGCGGACGTTCGGCGTTTTCTCCATCGCCTGCACCGTGTTGGCGGGGCCGGCGCCCGGCCGGCTCTGCATCGCCGCAGGTGAGTGTCGCGATGGATCGTGCGGAGCGGTCGTGACGCCTGGGAGCGAACGGCGGGCGTATACGATCGCAGAAGAACCGAACCGATACCGGCTCGGCATCCTGAAGCCTTCCGAGACGGTGATCCGGTGTGCGCAAAGAGGTCTGCTCGAGCTCCTGATTCCTCGCCCCGCGTCCCGCAATCCGGTCACAGTTCGCGTGTCCGAGGCGGGCGAGGGTGCTCTGATGTGGGAACTCACGATTCGTCGCGCGGGAGGACCGGCGCCCGTGATCTTGTCAATGCCGGAAGGCCGGTACGAACTCGATGTCCATGCTCCGCACGCGGTCCGTTACCGCAAGAGCGTCAATGTCAGCGCCGAGCGCCAGCGCGTCGTCACGCATCTGCCGCCGCTGCCGGTGATTGCCGGACGCGTCCTGGACGGCAAGACTGGGCGGGAGATCGGAGGGGCGGCGATCCGTTCAGATGCCGGGATCGATGAAGTCGCTGATCCCACCGGCCGGTTCGCGGTCGAGGCGGACCCGGAGCAATGGCCTCGCGCGATCACGGTGAGCGCGGCAGGCTATGCCTCGGCCGACGCTTTCGTTCCCTCGGCGCGAGCCAGTACCTCGCTGGACGACATCCGGCTATATCGCGGAGGGACCGTTGCCGTCGAACTCCGTCAGACCCAGCCGGGGCAGGTCACGCAGGTCGCTTTGCAACGTCTCGGGAACGGAGGCCGCTCCGCCGGGCCGACGGTGAAAACAGTCGAGGTCCCAGAGCACGCGCTTTCACCGACCGTCAACTTCGAGAACGTGGAGCCGGGAGATTACGTCGTCGTCGCCAGGGGGAACGAAGAATGGGAGCGTCTCGGCGAGCCGGTTTCGCTTGTTGCCGGCGGCGACTCCCGTCTGATCTTGCGCATCGAGCCGTTCGCCGTCCGCTTCCGGGTCCGGCACGATGGAACAGCACTGGCGGGAGCGAACATCGTCCTGAAGCAGCGAGACGTTCACTGGCAAGGCTCGCTGAAGACTGACGCCTCCGGGGAGGCGAAGGCCGCGTTGTGGCAGGGGGGGCGTCTCAACGCCACGGTCGAGGCCGTGGAAGCGATGCCCTATCTCGAACGCCGCACGCTCCTTGACGGCGTGGAAACGGACTGGCTTCTGGAGGTCCCCCTTCGCGAGATCACCGGGCTGGTGGTCGACGCTCGAACCGAAACGGTCATCCCCGGCGCAGCCGTTCACCTCAGCATGAACAGCGTCGATGGTTACTCCCTCGGCGTGAGCACGAAGGCCGACGGAAACGGACGGTTCCGCTTTGCGCCGGTCCCGTACGGCGAGCACACGCTGAAAGCGGCCGCACCGGGATATCCGCCCCACGCCACCACGTATTCGTTCCACGAACCGGAACAGAGTCGGGACCTTCGCCTGACGCTGGAGCGGGGCTCGAAAGTCGTGTTGTCGGTGCTCACCCCTCGGGGATCTCCGATCGCCGGGGCGCGCGCGATCGATTTCCTCGCACTCGTAAAACGCGGAACCGCGGCCACTGACGCGTCCGGGACAGTCACGGTCCTCGTTTCGGAAGGAGAGAAGCGCGACGTCTGGATCGTCCCGCGCGACGGCTCTTTCGCCTGGACCGAGTTGCGGGCCGACACGAGACAGGCCGCCGTGCATGTTCCGGCGGCTGTGAGCCGGATCGTGTTAGAGACGAAATCGGAGGCGAACGTCCCGATCCCGAATGTGTCCGTCGTGATCCGTTTCAACGGGCGCATTTTGCCATTCGAGGTTGTGCATGCTCTCGCCACCATGCAAGGGTCGCGCACTCGCTCAGGGGCGGACGG
>DASVSV010000347.1:0-9530 GCA_036387915.1 Thermoanaerobaculia bacterium | reverse complement strand
GAGGGGCGGGCTGAAGCCACGCCCTACGTTTGCACATTTCAGTACGTCTGCGCGGGGATGGTGAGGCGCGGGCAGAGGGCGGGGCGCGGAGGTGTTCCTCCTGCGCCCTGCCCCCTGCGACCTGCGCCTGCACGGATCAGTGCGTATGCGCGTGATCGTGGTCGTGATCGTGATCGTGGCCGCCGCCGGGGGCGATGCCGGACTTGACCTGTTCGGCGACCTGGCGGGCCAGTTCGCGGAAGGCGGCGGCGGCGGGGGATTGCGGCTCGCTGACGACGATCGGCTCGCCGGTGTCGCCGCCGACGACGACTTTCGGGTCGATCGGGACTTCGCCGAGGAAGGGGACGTCGAGCATCGCGGCGGTGCGTTGTCCGCCGCCGTGGCCGAAGATCTCTTCGCGCTCGCCGCAGTGGCGGCAGATGAAGTAGCTCATGTTCTCGACGATGCCGAGGACCGGGACGTTGACCTTGCGGAACATCGCCAGACCTTTGCGCGCGTCGATCAGCGCGACGTCCTGCGGCGTGGTGACGACCACCGCGCCGGTGAGGCCGGCCTTCTGCGTCAGCGTGAGCTGCGCGTCGCCGGTGCCGGGCGGCAGGTCGATGATCAGGAAGTCGAGCACGCCCCACTTCACGTCGGTGAGGAACTGGTCGATGGCTTTCATGACCATCGGGCCGCGCCAGATCACGGGCGTGTCGGCGTCGGTGATCAGGCCGAGCGACATCGTCTTGATGCCGTGGCGCTCCATCGGGATGATCTTCTCGTCGTGCTCGTCGATCTGCGGCTTGCCGGTGATGCCGAGCATCATCTGCTGCGACGGGCCGTAGATGTCCGCGTCGAGCAGGCCGACGGTGTAGCCGAGCGCGCGCAGCGAGAGGGCCAGATTCGTCGAGACCGTCGATTTGCCGACGCCCCCTTTGCCGGAAGCGACGGCGATGCGGTACTTCACGCCGGAGAGCGTGCCCGGTCCGGACTGCATCGGCGTCGCGCCCGCGCCTGCGCTCGCGCCGGTGCGTGCGCCGATCTCGAGGTTCAGGTGGACTTCGGTGACGCCTTCCATCGAGCGGACGGCCGCTTCGGCGTCGCGCGCGATCTGCTGGCCGACACTCGGGTTCTCGGTCTGGAAGTGGATCGTGAACGACACGGCGCCGCCGTCGACTTTGACGTCGCGGACGAAGCCGAAAGAAACGATGTCGCGCGAAAGGCCGGGAAACTTGACCTTCTTCAGCGCGTCAAGGACTTGTTCCTGTGTTGGCATGAGCTCTCTCCTGTTGAAGCCATCGGTCGTACGACTCGCGGATGATCGGAATGGCTTCGTCGGAGGAGCCGACGACCTTGATCACGTCGAAGTCGGGCGGGCTGACCAGGCCGCGCTCGACCATCGTCGCGCGCATCCAGTCGATCAGACCGGGCCACATTGTACCGACCAGGATGAGCGGATGCTCTTTCATGTGCTTGACCTGCAAAAGCTGCCAGACCATGAAGAGCTCGAGGGCCGTGCCGATGCCGCCCGGCATGACGATGAACGCGGAGGAGAGACGGATGAAGTGGTGCAGCCGCGAGAAGAAGGTGCGGTGCCGGAACACCTTGTCGACGAACGGATTGGCCGCCTCCTCGGACGGCAGGTGAATGGCCAGGCCGTACGAGCGCGACTTGCTCTCCCCCTGCCCTTCCCGCGCGCCGGCGTTGGCCGCTTCCATCAGCCCCGGACCGCCGCCGGTGACGATGTCGACACCGGTGCGGGCCAGCTCACTGGACAACTTCTTGACCTCTTCGTAGATCGGATCGCCGCGGCGGATGCGCGAGCTGCCGAAGATCGAGACGCGGAAGTGCTCGACGCGCTCCGGCTGGATCTGGTCGAGATCGTTGATCGTCTCCCAGAGCTGGTAGATGGCCTTGTCGAGGACGTGCGTCGGATCGCTGGCGGGGCGCTTTTTCGCGGACGCCGCGTTGCGGAGCTCTTCGAGCTCCGGGGTGGTGGTTCTTCTGTCTGGGCGGTCAGCCATGGATCGGACTGCCAGCGAGGAGGATGCCACTTACCTCGACGTGATCCAAACCTCCCTGGAAAACTGTCGCAGTTTCGGCTCGGCGGCGCGGGCGTCGGCCTCGGAGCTGAACTTCACGCGGACGCGGTAAATCGGTCCGTTGGCGTTCGCGCCGCGCTCGACGTAGGCCGCGGTGAAGCCGCCGTCGATGAGCTTCGCCGCGAGTGCTTCCGCGGTTTTCTGATCGCTGGTGGAGAGGAGCTGCGCGTAGGTCGTGACTCGCGCTCCCGTAGTTGCCACAGGCGCGGGAGCCGGCGTTGCGGCAGCAGGTGTCGCGGCGGCAGGCGTCGCGGGCGCGGTCTCGATGATCGCCGGAGCGTCGGCCGGTGCGGTTTCTTCGAGCACCGCGGACATGGTCTCGGTCGGAATGTGCTCGGCGGTGTCGCCGACGCTGGTCGTCCCGGCTTCCTGGAAGTCGTCGTCCTCCACTCCCAGCTCGACGATCCGTCCCTCGCTCTTCTTCGCCGCGAGCGACGCCTCGGTCACGACAGGCGTTTCCTTCTGCACGACCAGGCGGTCGTCGGCCTGCCCTTTTCCGATCATGAGGCCGAAGGCGAACGCCGCGGCCAGGGACAGCATCAACAGGACAAAGGCCGCAAAGGCCTGTCCCGCGGTCAGTGAAATCTCGTAATGAGACTGATCGTCAGCAACGTGAAGTTCTTCCATCTCTCGCCCTTCCTCCCCGGAACATCACCTGGCTGGCGGTGCCGCCGCGTTCCAGTTTGTGTGATAGACGACACCGTTGTCAAAGTAGATGGCCGACGCGCCGCCATCCGCCTTCGGGTAAATCCATACCGAATAGACCCGTTTGTTCTGTACGACCTGCTTGATCCAGTCCTCGCGCGGGACCCCGACGATGCGGCGGACTTCGTCCTCTTTCATGCCCTGCTTCACCGTGGCGAAGCTGGACATCGGGACGAAGCGCCGCTGCTCGGCCAGGGTGATGCGCGACTGTGCGTCGGCATTGCCCGGACTGAGCTCGAGGGCCTCGCGATAGAGCGCGATCGCTTTGTCGTAACGGGCCAGGACGCCCATGTATTCGTCGCCGAGGATGATCTTCTCGCGGGCCAGGAGGGCGCCGGCGCGCGGATCGCCGGTGCGCTCGAAATATTCGCGCGCCTTGTCGACGAACGCGACGTACGTCGGCTCGAGCTTCTTGTGGTTCTCGAGGATGAGCTCGATCTGCTCTTTTCGTGAGGCCGAGGCCGGCGGCTGCTTCTGCGCGGCGCGCAGGGTCTGGATCCACTGGTAGTCGGCCGTGAGCAGATTCCACTCACGATCGTTCGGCGTGGTCGGCGGCCCCGAGGGGGCTGTCGCGCAGGCGGCGAGGGTCAGGAGAAGGACGAGGATCAGGGTCGTACGCATGGGACGAGCGGCATTTTAGCCGCGTATGATGACTGGCAGGAGGTCCTTCCCCATGCTCTCCGAGTTTCGCGGATTCCTCACGAAGACCAATGCCCTCGCGCTCGCCATCGGTGTCATCATCGGCGCCGCCGTCGGCAGCGTCGTCACGGCGCTGGTCTCCGACATCCTGATGCCCATCATCGGTCTCGCCCTCCCCGGCGGCGACTGGCGCGAGGCGAAGCTCGTCCTCAAGACCGCCACCGATGCCGCGGGGAAGACCACGGAGAACGCCATCCTCTACGGACACTTTGCCGGCGTGCTGCTCGACTTCCTGCTCATCGCGCTGGTGGTGTTCTTCATCGTGAAGACGCTGGTGAAACCGGTCCCGGTCGAGGCCGCGGAGCCGATGCGCAAGTGCCCCGAGTGCCTGGAGATGATTCCGGCCGCGGCCCGGCGCTGCCGCGCGTGCACGGCGACGGTGTAGCGCCGACGCTTCGCGTTTTTTACGCTTTTCGCATCAGAATCGCGCCGAGTTCCGTTCCGTCGGGGAGCGTGAGCGTGGTCGGCTCGATGCGGAGGTAGCCGCAGGCCTCGTACAGCGGGACGCCGGGGAGCGTGGCCATCAGCTCGAGTGTGGTGAAGCCGGCGGCGCGGGCGGCGGTTTCGGAGGTCTCGAGGATCAGGCGTCCGAGGCCACGGCGGGCGTGCGGGGGATCGACGAACATCGCCCGGATGCGGGCCGCGTCGCGGGCGGGATCGAGCCAGCCTTCCGCGGAGGCCTGTTCGCTCGTGCCGGTGAAGAGCTTGCGGCGCGCGCTCCAGCCGCCGCAGGCGAGGACGCGCCGCTCCTCCTCGACCACGTAGTACGTGCCATCGTCAACAAGTTGACGATCCGGAACGGCGATCCAGCGCACGGCGGCAGCGGTCTGGGCGTCGTCGTAGAAGCCGCGGCTGAGTGCGGCCGTGGAGGCGCGCATGACGCGCTCGATCTCCGGCAGGTCCGCGACCGTGGCAATGCGGATCGACGGTGCGATGCGGCTCAAGGTTTGAGCGAGCCGGCTGCCTGCACGGCCGCGCTCTCCATCTCCGCGCCGAACTCCGACTTCACCTCGTAGAGCCAGCCGTACAGCAGTTCGTCGAGCACCGTCTGCACGATCGTGCCGTGATCCTGCGAGCCGGAGGCGTAGAGATTGTTGAGGAGCTGGTCGAAGTCGATGCGCCCCTCGTTCACGAAAGTCATGCCGGAGAGGTACGGCAGCGTCCCCGGCGAGAGATGCAGCGCCACGCGATCGGCAAAGTCGTAGACGTGATCGCCGACGCGCTGGAACACCAGTCCGAAGATGCGCTGGTAGACGCCGTTGTAGCGCTCCACCATTCCTTCGAGCTCGTACTCCGTCTCCACCGCCGAGCGCTTCTCGTCGACGGCCGCGACTTCCGCGTCCTGGATCAGGTTCACCGCCAGCAGTCCCCAGATCGTGCGCAGCGTGTGGAAGTTCGAGAGGTAACTGCGCGCGCACAGCTCCTCCACCGACTGCGCGTCCGCCAGCAGATTGAGCACGAGGCTCTCATCCTCGGTCAGCTCGAGCTGGAACGTGCGCGTGTCGGCGTTCGGCACCTGCTCCAGCGCCCGGTCGAGCCGTCCGATGCCGCGCATGATCAGCGACCAGTATTCAATGCGGCGCACGCCGTCCAGGATCAGCCGCTCGGTCGACAGCGGAAGCGTGAGAATGCCGTCCGGGAGCTGGTCCACGAACTCGATGGTGTAGTTGCCGGTGCGATAGGCCATCGCGTTCAGCACGATGGCGTTGGCCTGCCGCTCCACGGCGCGCGTCAGCTCGTCGGGCTTGAGGTATCCGAGCTCGCACAGCAGGCCGCCCATGCGCCGCGCCACGACCAGCCGCTCCATGGCGTGGTTGTACTGCTGGATGTTCAACTCCCCCATCCGCAGCAGCGTCTCGGCGAGACCGGTATCGGGATCGCTGCTCGCCGCGTAGACGAGCCGCCCCTCGTAGAAGTAGATCGTGTCGTTACGGGTCGCAGCCCCTGGACCCAGCGCATCGAGCGACAGCACCGCGGTCTCACTGCTGCGGACGATGGAGCGGAAGAGATCGGGGACGGTGGTCTCGGCGAGCTCGCCGGAGATGGAGAGGTTGTCTTCCATGACGGGCGAATACTAGCGCTCAATCAAGAACAGCATCTGCATTCAGAACGACGGCAGCTCCGTTCAAAGCGAATTCCTGCGCATCCCGTAGATTGACGGGAGAAAGGAGAAACGATCGTGAAGAAGAGAATCGGAAAGTACCTGCTGGTCGCGTTGGTGGTGGTGGCGGGCGGAGTTTCGACGGTGGATGCGTGCGTCAGTTACTACACGCGGGACGGCGGGCCGGGCGATACCCTTGGCTGTCGCCTCTACGACGTCACCTCCGAGGGCTACTGCATGTACTCGTGCAAAGTCATTCGGAGCGTCCGGATGGCCTGATGACGTCACTGCGATCGATGTAGAAACGCAGATGACCCGGGGCCGCGACTCGGCTTGAGCTTCTGGTCATCCCGAGCGTCGAGTCGAGGGACCTGAGTGGGTGGGGGCGCCAGGCGTGTCCCGAAGGACGAGCAGCGTGTCCCCGCCCGCCCAGGTCCCTCGACTCACGCTCGGGATGACAGCCGGTCACAGCGGCCGCGTTGCGTCTTCCACCACCGCCACCCCGACCGCATTCTTCGTGGTCGACTTCACACGGTACATGGCGGCGTCGGCCTGGCGGATGAGGGCGTCCTTGGTGATGGCGTGCAGCGGGTAGGTGGCGATGCCGAACGAGGCGGTGATCGTCACTTCCACGTTGGCGTCGATGCGCAGCGGCGAAGACGTGATGGCGCGCGAGATGCGCCGGGCCACGGCGACGGTCTGTTCCTGATCGGTCTGCGGGAGGATCACGCAGAACTCGTCGCCGCCGAAGCGCACCACTTTGTCGATGCCGCGCACGGCGGCCAGGATGCGCTTGGCCACTTCCTGCAACGTGCGCGAGCCGCTGAGGTGGCCGTAGAAACTGTTGACCATGCGCAGGTCGTCGAGGTCGAGAAAGATGATGCTGAACAGCGTCCCGTAGCGGCGGGAGCGCTCGATCTCCTCGTCGAGATAGGTCTCGAAGAAGCGGCGGTTGTAGGCCTTGGTCAGGTCGTCGCGCATGGCCAGGTCGCGGCTGCGCGTCAGTTGATAGATGTTGCTCAGCACCTGCGCGACGGCGCTGAGGTAGCGCGTCAGGTTCGTGGTCTGCAGCTCGTCGAGCGTGTCGGCCGGCGGGACCGGCACTTTGATCACGCCAAGGAGATCGTCGTGCACCTGCAGCGGCATGACCATCATGCCACCGGCGATGGCGAAGAGCGTCGGCGAGGCGAGCGCTTTCTGCAGCGCGTCCGAGGGGATGCCGGGGAGAAACTCGCCCGTCTCCTGATAGCCGGGATCGTTGCTGAAGCTGACGACGTAGCGCTCGTGACGCGGGTCGTGCAGGAACAGCGTGCCGTACGGCAGGCCTACCAGGTCGAGCACCGTCTGCGTGATCCGCTCGGAGACTTCCTCCGCGTCGACCATGGTCATCAGCTCGTGGATCTGGCGGAGGTTCTTCGCGTCCTGCTCGAGCTGCGCCGCGTGCACGGCCGCGTCGGCGAGATCGCCGGCGAAGTCGAGATACGCGCACGGGTCGCGGAGAAATTCGTCGCGCGTCAGACAGAGCTCGCCGGGCCGGCGGACGCGGGCGCGGTCGAGCACGATGCGGGCGACGCTTTTGCTCTCCGCCACATCCTCGCCGTCGAACACCGCCACGCGGCAGCGCAGGCGTGCCTCTCCGTCGGCGACGAACGTCCAATCGGGGCAAGCCTCGCGCAGGCGGCCGATGAGACCGCCGTCCGCGCTGTAGATCCCGGCCGGGTGCGGCATGCTAAGTTCCTGATTCTACGCTCATGCGCATCGCACAGATCATCCTCCCTGACGCTTCCCAGTACGAACGCAAGTGCCAGCGCGCCGATCGGGCCGCGCTCGCGGAAAAGTACGAGGTTGTCGACGACGTGGGAAACGCGGACGTCGCGCACGTCTATACGAGCGGCGAGCTCCCCCGCGCCACTTTCGCCGCGTTTCCGGTTCCTTATGTCGCGTCCGCTCGCGTGGCGCGGTCGCGATGGAGCTTCGGCAAGGTCTCCGAGCCGCGCTACGTAGTGACGTGGGAGAACCTGCCGGAGGTGGTGGAGGATTGGTACTTTGGAGGACAGCGCACCGGGAACAGAGAGCAGAAAATTGTGGGGTCGTTTGCGAGGGAAAGTACGCAGAACATGGTCGAGCAGACGCTGGCGCGGATCCACCGGTTTCGCCAAGACGTCGAATGGAATGTGTTCAACGCGCCGCCCTCTCCTGAAGATCTCGCGGGTGTGGATTGCTGGGTCGATCCGGCGGTGCAGGAAAACGACCTGGACGGCTTCACTGCCGAGGCGTTAGTCGTTGGCCTGCCGGTAGTTGCGGCTCGCACGGCCATCAACTCGGCGCGGCTGGAACAGGGTCGCACGGGATGGCTGGTGCCACCGCGCGATCCGAACGAGATGACTCATGCGATACTGTCCGCCCTGTTCAAAGCCGAGGTAGCGGAGAACAAAATCAAAGCGGCAAAACAGACCGGCGGAAAGTTCCGGTCGAGGCAGCGCCTTCGCGTCCTCACACACATGTACGAAACGTTGATCCGATGAACCTTCTTCAGGACCTGCCGAACCCGCAGCGCCGCGCCATGGACCTGGTCCGTGAGGTCGCATTGGAGAAGGACTGCCATCCATATCTGGTCGGAGGTCCGGTCCGCGACATCCTGCTGGGGCGCCGTTCGATCGACATCGACCTGACGCTCGAGCAGGACGCCTCGACCCTGGCCCGCGCGCTCGCGAAACGGCTGGAAGGACGGGTCCGCTCCTTTCCGCAGTTCCTGACGTACAAAGTGACGGCGCCGGAGTTCCCGGAGATCGACCTGACCACGGCCCGCAAGGAGCGTTACCGCAAGCCCGGCTCGCTCCCCGCGGTCACGGCCGGGCGGCTCAAGGACGATCTGATCCGTCGCGATTTCTCGATCAACGCCATCGCCCTCGACCTGCTCAACGGGAAGATGCACGACCCCGCGCACGGCGCGAAGGACATCGAGGCGCGGCTCGTCCGCGTGCTGCACGACCAGAGTTTCATCGACGACCCGACGCGCATCTTCCGCGCCTCCCGTCTGGCCGCCCGCCTCGGCTTCACGCTCGAGCCGCACACGGCGGAGCTGATGCGCGTGGCCATCGAGTCCGATGCACTGGCCACGGTCTCGAAGGAGCGCATCTGGCGCGAAGTCTTCCTGGCCATGGACGAAGACGAGGCGCCGCAGATCCTCACGCAGCTCTCCGAGTCCGGCGCGCTCGATCCCCTGTTCGGGCCGATGTTCGGACGCAAGGGCAACGGCACGCTGCGCGCCCCACTCGAGACGATCCGCGGCGCGCTGGCCGCGAATCCCGAGGCGGACCGCTACGTGCTCTACACCGGCGCGCTGCTGCGCGGCGATGCCTCCCCCATCGACTTCGAAGGCTCCGGCTTCTCACAACGCCGCGCACGCACGGTCGTCGAGCTGGCGAACGAGCTGCCGCGCGTGCTCGAGGCGCTCGAGTCGGCGACCGACGATCGCGAACGTTTCGCGATTTATCGCAGCGTGACGCCGGAGATGCTGGTGCTCGTCGCGGCGGAGCGTCCCGAGGAGCGCACGAACCTGCAGCGCTTCCACGAGTTCGAGAGCTTCCGCCTCCCCTTGCGCGGCAACGACCTCGAAGTGCCGGGTGGCCCGCACGTCGCGCAGGCGCTCGAGCAAACACGCGAGGCGGTGTTCAGCGGCGCGATCCCCGCCGAGCAGGCCAAGACGTACGCGCGCCAGGTCGCGCGGCGACTGCTCGAAGAAGCGGGACCCGCTACTTGATTGTTGCTGGTTGCTGGTTACTGGTGCATTTGTGCAGGAACTGAAAGGCACTAGCAACTACCAACCAGGAACTAACCAGCAGAACCTGTCAATGGACCCACACATGCTCGCGGGGATCGTTCCTGACGCCAAAAGTGCGGAAACGTAGGGCGTGGCTTCAGCCCGGCCTCCCCGGGGG
>DASVSV010000346.1:0-2789 GCA_036387915.1 Thermoanaerobaculia bacterium | reverse complement strand
TGAAGCCACGCCCTACGTTTCCGCGCTTTCGGCGTCAGGAGCGATCCTCGCGAGCATGTGGGGCTCCATCGACAGCGTTCTGCTTGGACTACGCGGCTTCTTCGCGTCTCGCGCCTTGTTCGCGCCAGAGGGCGGCGTAGAGGCCGTTCAGTCCGAGGAGGGAGTGGTGGGTGCCGGTTTCGACGATGTGGCCTTTGGCCAGGACGTGGATGCGTTGCGCGTGGGCGATGGTGGAGAGGCGGTGGGCGACGAGGACGGTCATGCGGCGATGGCCGCCGCCGGTGGTCAGGTCGCGGATCGTTTCGGTGATCGCTTTCTCGGTGATCGAGTCGAGGCTGGACGTGGCCTCGTCGAAGATCATCAGCTCCGGCTTGCGCAGCAGGGCGCGGGCGATGGCCAGGCGCTGGCGCTCGCCGCCGGAGATCTTGATGCCGCCCTCGCCGATCTTCGTGTCGAGACCTTTGCCGCCGCGCTCGATGATCGGGAGAGCCGCGGCCTGGCGCAGCACTTCGTGACATTGTGCGTCGGTCGCTTTGGGGCTGACGAAGAGCAGGTTGTCGCGAATGGTGCCGGCGAAGAGTTGCGTCTCCTGCGTCACGAGGCCGATCCGTCCGCGCAACGCGTCCTGATCGACGTCGGCGATGTCGACGTCGTTGACGCAGAGGCGTCCGCTGGTGGGGCGATAGAGGCCGACCAGCAGTTTGACGAGCGACGTCTTCCCCGAGCCGGACGGGCCGACGAAGGCCACGGTCTCGCCGGCGCGGATCTCGAGGTCGATCGATTCGAGCGACGGTGTGCTCGCGCTCGGATAAGTGAATGAGACGTCGTCGAAGGCGATGTGATCGAGCGGGCCGAGGCTCACCGGGTTGGCCGGCTTCGGCGCGGGAGCGATGGCCAGCACTCCCTCCAGCTTCTCCATGCTGGCTCGCGCTTCCTGGTACTGGGCGATGAGCGCGCCGAGCTCCGCCAGCGGCGAGAAGATGGCGAACGAATAGAAGAACAGCGCGTAGAACTCGCCGAGGGTGATGGTCTTCTGGAAGACGAGCCAGAGCATCAGGAAGAGCAGGCCGGCGCGCGTGGTGTTGATGAGCGTCCCCTGCAGGAACGAGTAGAAGCGGAGAAAGCGAATCTTCTTCAGCTCGAGGCCGAGGATGCCGGCGTTCACTTTGTTGAGGCGGTCGATCTCCTGGTTCTCGAGGCCGAGCGACTTCACCAGCTCCACGTTGCGCAGCGTCTCGGTCGTGGAGCCCGCGAGCTCCGCGGTCTGCGTGACGATCGCGCGCTGCTGCGCCTTGATGCGCCGGCTGATGAAGAACATCAGCGTGCCGAGGGAGGGCGCGAGCAGCAGGTACGACGTGCCCAGCGACCAGTGCACGGTGAACGCGTAGATGGTCACGAAGATCAGGCCGATCATCGAGACGAACATCAGGTTGACGAAGTTCGTGATCAATGACTGCGCGTCGGCGCGGGCCTTGTGCATCTTCTGCAGGATCTCGCCGGAGCGCTGGTCCTCGAAGACGGCGTAGGGGAGCGAGAACGAATGCGACACGCTCTGCTCGTAGAGCTGCGCGCCGGTGCGCTGGGAGATGACGTTGACGAAGTAGTCCTGGAAGTTCTTGGCGATGCGCGACACCAGCGCCACGCCGACGTACGCGAGGAGCAGCAGCACGACGCCGCGCACGAACACGTCGCGCGGCAGCTCGCCTGCTTTGAGTGCGTAGCGGTCCACGATCAGCCGGAAGACCTGCGGGTCGAGCAGCGAGAAGACCTGGTTGATCGTGGCCAGTCCGAGGGCGGCGGCGATGAGACGTTTGTAGCGGAGGAGGTACGTGTAGAGCAGGCGCATTTCAGTTCACGAAGAGAGCGATGGACATCACGATGCCGATGAAGACCACAAATGCGCGTACGAACTTCCTGCCGAGGCGGCGGGCGATGCGTGCGCCGAGGTAGCCGCCGGCAATCGTACCGGCGGTCATCACCAGAACATCACCCCAGGCCACGGCGTTCGAGAAGGCGAAGTAAATGGCGGCGATGCCGTTGATGGCCACGGCCAGAACGTTCTTGAGACCGTTCATCTGATGGAGGTCGGTCAGGCCGATCAGGCCGAGGGCAGCCAGCATGAGGATGCCCATCCCGGCGCCGAAGTAGCCGCCGTACAACCCGACCAGCAGTTGGAAGAGGAAGACGAAGCTTACCCAGCCGCGCGTCGGGTTTTCGTGCGCGCGGGCCAGTTTGCCCAGGCGGCTCGTGATCATTTCCTGCGCGGCGAGCAGGAGCGTCGCGCCGAGGATGAGAAACGGCACGAGCCGCTCGAAGGTGGAGACCGGCGTGCGCAGCAACAGCCACGCGCCGGCCGCGCCGCCGAGGAGCGAGGGGATGATGAGCATCAGCAGCCAGCCGCGCACCGTGGCCAGCTCGCGGCGAAAGCCGTACGCGCCGGCCAGTGAGCCCGGCCACATGGCCACCGTGTTCGTGGCGTTGGCGACGAGCGGATCGCGGCCGAGCCAGAGCAGCGCCGGAAAGGAGACGAGCGTCCCTCCGCCGGCAATGGAGTTGATGGAGCCCGCCGCGATGCCGGCGGCGAGGATCACGAGCGTCTCGAGAGTCACGCGCGGCGCATTATGGACGGGAGGGATGCTGGTTGCTGGTTTCCAGTTGCTGGTGCGTCAGCGGCTGAAGGCACCCGCGGCGCGGTATGGAGTGCGGCGGCCTTAGCCGCCGCTTTTATATTCGGGCGTAATCTGCCATTTGGGTACGTCTTGGCAGTGCTGGTGGCGAATACGAAAGCG
>DASVSV010000345.1:0-9278 GCA_036387915.1 Thermoanaerobaculia bacterium | reverse complement strand
ATCGTTCTCAGTCATGTAAGGAAAATCCGCGGGGATTCTACTTCAAGATCGCGTCGATGGTCTGTTGAGACACAGGATGGTAGGTCGGCCGCGCCGTCGCATAGATGCGCCTGGCGAAGGCGAGGTCCTCCGGATTTTTGGCCAGTTTGGTGTAGATCGGCCTGAGGAACTTGCGCCGTCCCTGCACGGTGAGGAAGCGCTCGATGGCTGGATACGCGGCCTTGTACTGCGCGTCGATCGACTTCTCCAGCCACGCCGAGAGCACTTCGTTGTTGCCGCTCTCGCTGAATTTGAAGCGCGCGTCGAGCTCGGCCATCCGCTCCGGCGTCAGCACCGGCAGCGACTGGATGAAGTGCACGCGCTCGTGCGAGGACCACTTCTCCGCGTCGATGGCCGTCGCGGTGCCGCCGGCGGCGAATGCTTTCGCGGCCGCTTCCACTCGCGCGAACGCGGCGGACTGCGGCTTCGGCGCGTTGGCCGGCAGGCCCGGTCCGTGGATCCACTGCTGGATGTCGACCTTCTGCACGACGTCCGGCAGCGTGGTCCTGAGGTGCGTGACGAAGATGTCCGTGGTCATCGGCTGGAACGCGAATTTGTCGAAATACGCGCGCAGGAATTGGTCCCAGCGCGCACGCCCCGCCGTCTCTTCGAGCAGGCGGAGGAAGAGCGCACCCTTTTCGTAGACGGCGCTCGGCGCCTCGTCCGGATCGCGTCCCTCGAGGTTGACGTAGAGATGCTGGTCGGTGGCCGGCAGCGTCGCGTGCTCGGTGCGCACTTCGCTCACGCCGAGGAGCCAGAGCATCTCTGAGTACTCGCGTCCGTAGAGCTGCTCGATGATGCGATGCTCGAAGTAGGTGGTGAAGCCTTCGTTGAGCCAGAAGTCGTTCCAGGTCGCGTTGGTGACGAGGTTGCCGGACCACGAGTGCGCGAGCTCGTGGGCAATCAGCGAGACCAGCGACTTGTCGCCGGCGAGCACGGTCGGCGTGAGGAACGTCAGGCGCGGGTTCTCCATCCCGCCGTACGGGAAGCTCGGCGGCAGCACCAGCAGGTCATACCGTCCCCACCGATAAGGCCCGTACATCGCCTCGGCGGTCTGGATCATCTTCGGCGTGTCGCTGAACTCGAAGGCGGCTTTCTCGATGACCTGCGGCTCGGCGTAGACGCCGCTGCGCGTGTCGAACGGACGGAACTCGAGATCGCCCACTGCCACCGCGAGCAGGTACGACGGGATCGGCTGCGGCATCCGGAACTTGTAGGTCCCCTCTTCGTTGCGAGCCTGCGGGTTCTCGGAGCTCATCACAGCCAGCAGCTCTTTCGGCACGCGCAGCGACGCCTCGTACGTGAAGCGCACGCCCGGCGTGTCCTGACACGGGACCCACGTCCGCGCGAGGATGGCCTGCGACTGCGAGAGCAGGAACGGATGCTTCTTCCCCGCGGTCATGGCCGGCTCGAGCCACTGCAGCGCCTTCGCGCCGGGGCTCGACGCGTATTCGATGGTGACGGTCTGCGTGTCGGGGTTGACCGGGATCTCGAGCGGACTGCCGAAGACCGGATCGGCCGCGCCGAGCTTGAACTGCGCCTGCGTGTTGCCGGGCTGCAGCGTCACGCGGCGGATGTCGAGCGTGTGCGTGTCGAGGACGAGCGTCGTCGCCTGCGTCTCGTGCCGGATTTTCAGCGTGGCCGTGCCGGCGAGCTGTTTCTTCGCGAAGTCGACGCCGAGGTCGAGAGCGATGTGCTCGACGCGCACTTCGTCGGGACGCGAGTACGAGTGCGGGTCTCGCTGCGTCGCGGCCGTAGCCGGCGCCGGTGCCTGCGTCGTCGTGGTGGCCGTGGTCGTCGCCTGCTCGTTTTTGCAGGAGAACGCGAGTGTGACGAGAGTGCAAACGAGAATCAGTCGCTTCATGCGCGGTGAAGCATACGAATAGAATGCCTGCGCAGGCGTAACGATTTTCGCTTCACCACTTCGATGTCACTTCCGTCCGGCACACGCCTCGGCCCCTACGAGATCGTTCAGGCGATCGGCTCCGGCGGCATGGGGGACGTCTACCGCGCCCGCGACACGCGTCTCGACCGCGACGTCGCGGTGAAGGTTCTGCCCGACCGTTTCGCGCGCGATCCCGAGGCGCGGATGCGCTTCGAGCGCGAGGCCAAGGCGGTCGCGGCGCTCACGCATCCGAACATTCTGGCCATCCACGATTACGGCTCCGAGGAAGGCGCGGCGTACAGCGTCACGGAGCTGCTGGAAGGGGAAACGCTCCGCCGCCGCATCGTGGAAGGGCCGATTCCGTGGCGCAAGGCGGCCGAGATCGGCGCCGCGATCGCGGACGGACTGGCCGCCGCGCACGCGAAAGGGATCATCCACCGCGACCTGAAGCCGGAGAACATTTTCCTCACGACCGACGGCCGCGTGAAGATTCTCGACTTCGGCATCGCGCAACTCGTCCGTCCGGAACAGCAGCAGAGCGAGGATGGACTCGATCCGTCGATGCTTCCGACCGCGCCGATCAAGACCGACCCGCACGCGGTGGTCGGCACCGCCGGCTACATGGCTCCGGAACAACTCCGCGGCGAGCCGGTCGACGCCACCACCGACATCTTCTCCCTCGGCGCACTGCTCTACGAGATGGCCACGGGCCGTCCGGCCTTCATCCGCGCCACAGTGATCGACTCGCTCTCCGCGATCCTCACCGAGACGCCGGACGTGTTCACGGTGTCGGAGCGTTTGATTCCGTACGAGCTGGCGCGCGTGATCCAGCGCTGCCTGGAGAAGAAACGTACGGAGCGTTTTCAGTCAGCGCGCGATCTCGCCTTCGCGCTGCGCGCGGTGGGGACCTCGATCGCGCTTTCCTTCCAGACGCCGGTCGAGCGTAAACGGAAGATCCTCTACGTGACCGCGGCGGCAATCACGCTTCTGGCGCTCGCCGCGGGATGGTTTTTCACCCGCAACGGCTTCATCGGCGACTTTCAGATCGTCCGCAATGCTGCGCCGCGTACGTTCCGCTCCATCGCCATCCTCCCCTTCGTCAACGCCACAGGCGATCGCGAGGCGGAGTACCTCTCGGACGGCGTCACGGAGACGTTGATCAACACGCTGGCGCAGGTTCCGGGGCTGCGGGTCATGTCGCGCACCTCCGTCTTTCATTACAAGGGCAGGCCGGCGAACCCGGTCCACATCGGCAAGGAGTTGAACGTCAGCGCGGTCGTGATCGGTCGCATCGAGACCGCCGGTGAACGGCTGGTCGTGTCGGCGGAACTGATCGACGCACGCGACAACGCGCTGATCTGGGGCAATCGTTATCAGACCGCGGGCTCGGATCTCTTCGGCGTGCAGGAGTCGATCGCGCGCGAGATCGCGAGCATGCTGCGGTTGCAGCTCACCGGGCGCGGCGAGCAGATTCTCGCGAAGCGTCACACCGCCGACCCGCGTGCGTACGAGCTCTATCTGAAGGGCCGCTTCCAGTGGAACAAGCGCGACGCGGACGGGCTGTACGAGGCCATCAAGCTGTTCAACCAGGCCATCGAGATCGACCCGCATTACGCGCTCGCATACGCCGGCATCGCGGACTGCTACAACCTGCTCGACATCTGGGCGAACCTGCCGACCAGCGAGACGTTTCCGCGCGCGAAGGCGGCGGCGCAGAAGGCGCTGTCGATCGACGATCAACTGGCCGAGGCGCATACGTCGCTCGCGTATGCGATCCATACGTACGAGCGCGACTGGCCCGCCGCGGAGCGCGGCTACAAGCGCGCCATCGAATTGAATCCCAACTATGCGACGGCACGGCAGTGGTACGCGGAGTTCCTCACCGCCGTCGGACGCTTCGACGAGGCCGCGCAGCAGGGACGGAAGGCGCTGGAGATCGACCCGATGTCGCCGATCATCAACGCCGTCGTGGCGTGGAACTCGACCATGGCCCGCCGCTACGACGCCGCCATCCAGCAGGGCACGCGCACCACGCAACTCTTCCCCGACTTCATGCCCGGCCACGCCTACCTCGGCCTGGCCCTGCTCGAATCCGGCCGGCCGCGCGAGGCGCTCGCGTCATTGGAGAAAGCGCGCGAGCAGCTCGACATCGTGGTCGTACGCACGTGGCTCGCCCGCGCACACGCCGCCGCCGGCGATCGCGAGACCGCGATGCGCATGCTGCGCGAGATCGAGACCGGCCGCGACTACCGCCCGCCGTACTACATGGCCGCGCTCTACGCGCAACTCGGCGACAAGACCCGCGCGCAAGCCGAGCTCGCACGCGCGAAACGCGAACGCAGCGGCGCGCTGGTGTGGCTCAACGTGGATCCGGCGATGGCGGGTCTGCGTTAACGGCTCGCTTGCTGCCGTCCGCCCACCCACGGGAGGGGCGGGCTGAAGCCACGCCCTACGTTTTCACGCTTACGGAGAACGTGCGACACCGCTTGTTCTCTCGAGCGTGCGTAGCACGCAAAAGACAATAGCCCCCGGCTTCCAGCCGGGGGACACGCGTGCCCTTGATACCAGCCCGCGTAGCGGGCGACAGATGATCTGTCGCCCGCTACGCGGGCTGAAGACTTGGGCGTCACGTTCCCCCGGCTGAAGCCGGGGGCTATTTTCTTTCAGCATGCTACGCACGCGACGTGGATTCGGCCATGGCCCGATTGCGGTGACGCTGCCAGACGCTAACGGATGAACGCGTAGCTGACCTTGAAGAAGAACGAGCGTCCCGAGCGCGGGAGGCGGTCGTCTTCGAGCAGGACGCGGTCGTCGCCGTAGCCGGCGAAGAGCACGGTCTGCCAGTTCAGCTTGTAGCTGTAGAGCACCGAGCCGAGGAACGCGCCGTCTTTTTCCGGGACGTCGAACAGGTAGAGCGCCGGCTCGTAGTCCGTGGTCACGTACTGCCCGATCACGCGCACGATCGACTTCGCGGAGAAGCTGTACTGCGCGCGCACGCGCTCGAACATGGCCGTAAAGAGGCGGCCGCCGTCGACGTCGACGGTGTCGCGTCCGAGGTTGAGCTGCATGTCCAGGCGGTCGTGCGGACGGACGGTCGCGCCGACGGAAAGCGACAAGCCCTCCCCTTCCCGCGCATTGTCGAAGTCGATCTGCTCGCCGACGCGCGCGCCGAAGCTCAGTCGCGGCACCCAGCCGCCCGGATCGAACTGATAGTTGATCTGCAGGTAGCTCTGCTCGAGCAGTTCGTCGCCGACGCGGACCTTCTCGCCGATGCGGGCCACGACGCCGAACTGCGTGTTCTTGATGGCCGAGCCGCCGACGCCGAGGGAGAGCGTTTCGAAGATCGCGTTGCCGTCGCGGTCCTGCTGATAGTCGACGAGGACGCTCGGGCGGATGAAACGCAGGCGGCTGTTCTCCGGATAGAAGCTGCGTCCGACGTAGCCGATCCCCGGGCGGTAGCCGGCCTGCGGCACGAAGCCGAGATCGGCGCGGAACTCGTTGCCGACGTCGTAGTACTCGAGGCCGTAGTCCCACTTGCGGTCGCGATGGCCGTAGCCCGCGCTGAACGCGTGCGACGAGGCCTGCTCGCCGTTCCACGCCGAGGACTCGAAGGGGCGATTCGGATTCTCCGTGTCGCTGTAGAGGAACTGCGTCGTGATCGTGTCGTTCGGCAGGCGCCACTGGAAGTCAGGACCGATGACGCGATTGTGGCCGCCGCCGTCGATCTCGCGATCGGTGAGCACTGCGCCGACGTACGACGCGCCGAGGTCGTGGCGCACGCGCGCGATCGTGGAGATCGACTTCGCGTCGAGCGGCGCGAAGCTGGAGCGCGTCGGCCCCGGGATGATGGTCAGGCCGCCGCCTTCGTCGAGCGTGGTCAGGATCGTGTACGCGGTCGCGCCGATCTTGCCTGTTGCGCGCACGCCGCCGAGGGGCGAGTTGATGGTGCGCGTGTAGGCGACCCGCTGGGGCGTGTCGTAGAGGTCGAAGCCTTCCAGGAAGAACGGGCGTTTTTCAGGGAAAAAGACGGCGAAGCGCTGGTTGACCAGGATCTGCGGGACGTCCGCTTCAATCTGCGAAAAGTCGGGATTGAGGGTCACGTCGACGGTGTGGTTCTGGCTCGGGTTCCACTTCACGTCGGCGCCGGCGTCGAACTCGTTCTCCCCTCCGGCCAGGTTGCTGCCGAGGCCCGCTTCCGGCGTCGAGACCTGCTGGGCGGTGACGTACGGCGCCGCGACAAAGTGCGCGGCGTCGGGCAATCCGGTGAAGCCGGTCAGCGGGTGCGTGAAGCAGATCACGCAGTTCGAGCCGCGCGGCATCGGCGCGCTGTGAAACGCGTAGCGGTAGTCGCGCGGATAGTTGCGCCAGACCAGGATGTTCCACGTCTGCGGATCGGCGCTGCTGTAGCGCAGCGAGGAGAACGGGATGCGGAACTCGGCCGACCATCCTTCACTGGTGATCTGCGCGGCGGTGTCGTAGTAGAAGTCGGGCGAGAAGTCTTCGTTGCTGTTCGCGTCGTTGAAGATGCCGTCGGCCTGGATGCCGCGCGGGTTGACGCGGAGCTCGATCGCGGAGCGCTTGTCGTTGCGCGTGTCGAGGAAGATGGCGATGTTGTCGTCGGTGCCGATGACGCCGTCGCGGTCGACGAACGGCGCCCGGATCCGGCTCGGATCCGGATCGTCGGCCTTGACGCCGATGTAGAGGTAGCGCGCGTCGTACGTGACGTACGCGGTGGTCTTGACCTTCGGCTCGGTGTTGTCACCCGGCGAGGTCTCGTAGAAACGGTCGATGACCGCCGCGCCCTGCCACGCCGCGTCGCCCAGCGCGCCGTCGAGCACGATCGACGCATCCGACTTCGGCACACTCAGCGCCGCCGGCTGCGGCAGCGAGATCTGGGCGGGAGGCGTCTGCGCCCCCGCGGTCACGACGACACAAAGCAGCAGCAGGGCGGCCAAAGCGCTTTTTCGCATACGAAGCATTACGTAGGGATGCGAAAAAAGTTTGCAGGATACCTCTCTATAATCTCTGGCCATGAGGACCTTGTCCCGGATCACTGCCGACCCCGAGGTGATGGGCGGACGCCCGTGCATCCGGGGAATCCGCATGACCGTCGGGACGATCGTGGGCCTGGTCGCCTCCGGTCACTCGCGCGAAGAGATCCTCGAGCTGTATCCCTACCTGGAGACGGAAGACATCGGGGAAGCACTCGCGTACGCCGCGTGGCGCGCTGATGAATTCGAAGTGCCCATTGCGCCGAAGTGAAGATCCTCATCGATATGAATCTGACGCCGGCGTGGGTGGAGTACCTCGCCCATCATGGCATCGACGCGCAGCACTGGTCGACGTTGGGCGATCCGAAAGCAAAGGACGAAACGATCATGGCCCATGCTCGCGCCAGCGGCATGGTCGTCTTCACTCACGATCTCGACTTCGGCAACATCCTCGCGGTGACACACGCGCGCGGTCCGAGCGTGATTCAGGTCCGGACGGAAGATCCGGTACCTTCATTCATCGGTGAGATGCTCGTCGCTTCGATTCGCGAATACGAGCACCACCTCCGCCGCGGCGCGCTGCTGACGGTGGAGCCGGACCGCTTGCGCGGAAGGCTCCTGCCGCTGGTGCCGGGCATTCGCGTGTAGACGCGGGATAAACTCAGACTACTACGGTGCGGAAGTAGTCGATCGTCTTGCCGATGCCTTCTTCGAGCGGGACGCGCGGTTCCCATCCCAGCAGGGCGCGCGCCTTGGTGATGTCCGGGCGGCGGATCTTGGGGTCGTCCTCGGGGAGTGGACGGAACTCGATCGGGGCGCTGGTGCCCGTCAGGCGCTTGATCGTTTCGGCGAACTGCAGGACCGTCATCTCGCTCGGGTTGCCGATGTTGGTCGGCTGCGCTTCCTCGGACATCAGCAGGCGGTAGATGCCTTCGATGAGATCGGAGACGTAGCAGAACGAGCGGGTCTGCGAGCCGTCGCCGAAGACGGTCAGCGGCTCGTTGCGCAGCGCCTGGGCGATGAAGGCGGGGACGACGCGGCCGTCGTTGACGCGCATCCGCTCGCCGTACGTGTTGAAGATGCGCACGATGCGCGTCTGCACGCCGTGGAAGCGGTGATAGGCCATGGTCATGGCTTCGGCGAAGCGCTTGGCCTCGTCGTACACGCCGCGCGGACCGACCGGGTTGACGTTGCCCCAGTACTCTTCCTGCTGCGGGTGAATGAGCGGATCGCCGTACACCTCGGACGTCGACGCGATGAGGTACCGCGCCCCTTTGTCCTTCGCCACGCCGAGGGTCTTGTGCGTGCCGAGGGAGCCGACCTTCAGGGTCTGGATCGGCTTCTCGAGATAGTCGATCGGGCTGGCCGGCGACGCGAAGTGCAGCACGTAATCGAGCGGGCCGTCGATGTGGATGTAGTCCGTGACGTCCTGCTTGATGAACGTGAAGCCGTCATGCCCGAAGAGATGCTTGATGTTGTCGGGCGAGCCGGTCAGGAAGTTGTCCATGCAGACGACCTGGTGGCCGCGTGCGAGGAAGAGGTCGCAGAGGTGCGACCCGAGGAATCCGGCTCCGCCGGTGATTAGTGCGCGTCCCATCAGCGGGGCTTCTTTCTGCGGTCGTCAACGCGACCGACGGAGGTGTAGCGGAATCCGAGCGTGGCCATGCGCACGGGGTCGTAGACGTTGCGCAGGTCGATCAGGACCGGCTCGCGCAGCGCCTTGCGGATGCGCTCGAAGTTGAGCGCGCGGAACTCGTTCCACTCCGTCGCCAGCACGAGCGCGTCCGCGCCCTCGGCCGTCGTGTACGCGTCCTCGCAGTACGTGATGTCGTGGAAAAAGCTCTTCGCGTTCTGGATGGCCTGCGGGTCGTACGCGCGAATCGTCGCGCCGCGCTCCTGCAGGCCTTTGATGATCGGAATGGTCGGGGAGTCGCGCATGTCGTCGGTCTCGGGCTTGAAGGCCAGGCCGAGCATCGCAACTGTCTTGCCACTGACCTCGCCGTTGAGCGCGGTGATGATCTTGTCGATCATGCGCAGCTTCACGGCGTCGTTCACGCGCAGCACCGCCTCCATAATCTGGAAGTCGTAGCCTTGCTGGCGGGCGATGTTGGCCATCGCGGACGTGTCTTTCGGGAAGCAGGAGCCGCCGAAACCGGGGCCGGCCTGCAGGAACTTCGGGCCGATGCGCGAGTCGAGGCCCATGCCGATGGCCACGTCCTGCACGTTCGCGCCGACCTTCTCGCAGATCTGCGCGATCTCGTTGATGAAGGTGATCTTCACGGCCAGGAAGCCGTTCGCGGCGTACTTGATCAGCTCCGACGACTCGACGTTGGTGATGACGAACGGGATCTCCAGCGAGTGCA
>DASVSV010000344.1:0-6201 GCA_036387915.1 Thermoanaerobaculia bacterium | reverse complement strand
CGGCGCACTCGACGCCTACGCGAGGCCGATCGTGTGGGAAGGGCGGCGCATCCTGGTCGCGGACGACGACGCGCCGATCCGCAATCTGTACATCCAGATGGCCTCGCGCGTGGGCGTGGAAGCGGACGTCGTGGCCAGCGGCCGCGACGCCATCGAGGCGCTGAAAACGCGCCGCTACGACATCGCCCTGCTCGACCTCAACATGCCCCGGCTCTCGGGCTGGGAAGTGCTCGACTTTCTCCGCACGCGCTACGAGCACCGGCCGCGGCATCTCTTCATCGTCACGGGCTTCAGCGAACAGATGATCAGCGAAGCCGATCGCGAGCTCGTCTCAGCCGTGCTCTACAAGCCGGTCGTGCAGGAAGAGCTGCGCACGCTGGTCGCGGAATGCCTGCGCGGCGCGAGGCCGGACCTGCGCACGATCCTCCGCCACACGCACCACCGCGCCGTCACCGCGGCCTGAGCCGCCACGAGCGGTGCTGG
The DNA here is from genome assembly GCA_036387915.1 of Thermoanaerobaculia bacterium. GTDB lineage: Bacteria > Acidobacteriota > Thermoanaerobaculia > Gp7-AA8 > Gp7-AA8 > QHVT01. The sequence goes on along the minus strand of DASVSV010000344.1, from coordinate 5,718 downwards.
TCGGCTTCGTCGATCTTCTCCAGTGTCCAGCGTCCGGACATCACCCGGCCGGAGAACCAGAGGTCGAAGTGCTTGCGCTGCCACGACCCTTCGATGACTTCGTACGCGCCGCTGTCTTCGATGGACACGCGCCCCTGCCACTGCTTCGGCACCTCGGCCCGGTAGTACGCCGGGTCGATGGCAAAGTCGCCCGCGGGCATGGCGATGAGCGCTTCTCCGCCGCCGCGATCGGGGCGGAGGATGAAGCGCTTGAACTTGCCGCGCATGTCGAGCCACAGCTCGTTCCCGGTTTCTGTCTTCGTGACGAGGAAAAGCCGCCGTCCCGATTGCGAAGAGGCACGAGGGAGATGACCAACGTAGGGCGCGGCTTCAGCCCGCCCCTCCGGGGGGTGGACGGGCTGAAGCCGCGCCCTACGTTTCCGCGGGTTCGGCGTGACGAGCGACTGCTTCGTCTTGAGCACGGGCGCGAAGAGGTCTCCGTGCTTGCGCACGCGCGCGAGCGCTTCGTCCGGCGTGAACACGAGTGCGCGCGGCTTGCGCAGCTCTTCCCACGCGACCGGCATCGACACCCATCCCGTCGCGCGGAGCGAGTAGACGCTGACCGTCGTCTTGTAATCGGCGTTCTGGCTCCAGTCGATGAAGACCTTGCCGCGCCGCAGGGCCTTGGCCATCTTGGCGACGATCAGTTTCGGGTGTGCACGCGCGAGCTCCTCCGCGACCAGGCGCGCGAACGTCTCCGTCACCTCGTGCGTCTCGCCGCCGTTCAGCGGGACGTAGACCTGAATCCCTTTCGAGCCCGACACCTTGGCGAACGACTCCAGCGGCAGCGCGCCGCGCAGGAGCAGGGCGACGTTCGCGCAGTCCGCGATGTCCGCGCCTTCGCCGGGATCGAGGTCGAACACGACGTGCGTGGCGACGTCGACGTGCGGCACTTTGTGGAGGAAGGGATGCAGCTCCATGCCGCCGACGCTGGCCAGCCACGTCAGCGTGCGCGTGTCGTTGCAGACCACGTACTCGATCGGCGGTCCCCCTTCGCGGCGGGGGACGGGGAAACGCTTCACCCAGCCGGGCGTGAACGAAGGCGCGTCTTTCTCCCAGAAGAACTCTCCGCCGATGGTGTCCGTCCAACGCTTGAACGACAGCGGGCGGTTGCGCAGATGGGGCAGGATCGTTTTCGCGATGGCCTTGTAATACGCAACGGCGTCCGATCGCGTGAGGTCCACGGGAGCGTTCTCTGCTAGACTTCTGCCGTTCCGCAACAACGCGAACGGCTCGGGAGGGTGTGATGGGGGAGATCAGGCTGTTCCAGATCTGCTATGAGGGAGACCTCACGGTCGAGGTCTCACATGTCATGCGCCGTCTCGGCGCCGATCCCAATTTCGATCAGAGCTGGCAGGTCTTCCTGCCCGAGGGACGTCATTCGGCGCCACTCGTCCGTTATCTGCGCGCGCATCTGTCGGGAGATCCGCGAGTGCTCGTGTCGTGCACGCAGTTCACGCGGGACCGCGACTTCCTGCTCGTGCGCCACAGCATGACGCCGGGCGCCGACTACACCGAGCTGCACGACGCGCTGCAACGCCTCGGCACGGTCGTCGACCTGCCGTTCGAGTCGACGTTCGTCATCCAGAGCGAGGACCGCACCGACGTACAAACGCTCGGCGCGGCCCTCGGCGAGCTCTGTCCCGACGAGTCGCTCATGGTCACCGGCATCAGTCACGACTGGGCCTACTGCAACTCCGGCGATTCGCGCATGTTCGTCGCGGATGCGCTCGAGGACGCGCAGTTCAAGTCGTTCTGACGAATCCCTGTCATCGCGCGTGTACAGCGCGGCTCCCGTTCGAGGACAGGTCACGAGCGGTCGCAATGCGGTCACGAGTGGCGAAGGTGTAGCTGCGTTCGGCAGAGTTCTTGTATCGTGCGCCCGCACATCGGAGGGAAAGCATGGCCACGACGGCATTAGCGACAGACAAACACCCTAGAGGGTTGTACGTGCTCTTCGGCAGCGAGATGTGGGAGCGCTACAGCTTCTACACCGTCAACGCCATGCTCGCGCTCTACCTGCGCGATACGGTGCAGGGGTTCGGCATGAGTTCCGCGCAGGCGACCGGCGTCTCCGCGACGTACCTCGCCGCCGTCTACGCCTCGCCGCTGTTCGGCGGCCTGATCGCCGATCTCTTCCTCGGCTTTCGCAAGTCGATCATCGTCGGCGCCTTCTTCTTCATCGCCGGCCATGCCCTGCTCGGCGTACCGGGCAGCATCAACGTCGTCTACGCGGCGCTGGCCTGTCTGGTCATCGGCAACGGCTTCTTCAAGCCAAACGTATCCTCGATGGTCGGCAACCTGTACGCCGAGGGCAGTCATCTCAAGGACAAGGCGTACCTGATCTTCTACATGGGCATCAACATCGGCGCGACGCTGGCGCCGCTGATCGCCGGGTTCGTGCGGCCGAAGTGGGGCTTCCATCCCGCGTTCGCCCTCGGCGCGGTCGGCATGATCATCTCGCTGATCGTCTTCATCTCCGGCACGAAGCACGTGCGCCACGCCGACCGCGTGCGCCGCAAGAACGACTTCACGCGCGCGGACGGCTCGGTGGCCAATCAGGACGCGGTGGCCACGTCCGAGGATCTGCCGCCGGTGCTCAATGAACAAGCGACGAACATGCAGGCCGTGCCGGAGTGGAAGCGGATCATGGCGCTGATCGTCGTGTTCCTGATCGTGATCGTCTTCTGGATGATCTTCCACCAGAACTCGCTCACCCTCACCTTCTGGGCCGAGGACCACACGCGCTGGACGTTCATCGAGGCGGGCGGCATCCTCTCCAACGCCATCAACCCGCTCTACATCATTCTGCTCTCGCTGCCGCTGGCGGGATTCTGGACGTGGCTCGACAAGCGCGGCAAGGAACCGTCGACGCCGACCAAGATGATGTTCGGCATGACCCTCACCGGTCTCTCGATGCTGGTGCTCTATTTCGCCTCGAACGCCAACGGCTTCGACAAGCCGGCCTTCCGCGTCGTCAAGTCCGATGGCGCGCAGACGTACGTGCAGATCGCTCCGGAAGCGCGCGACTACCTGAAGATCACCGCGCCGCCGACGCAGATCGAGGTGATGGAAGAGGGCAAGCCGGTGCAGAAGGAAGCGTGGCCGGTGACGGTCAACGGCGGCACCGTGCAGCCGAACGATTTCGTGCGCCTGGAGAGCCACAGTCCGGCGCAGATCGTCACGTCGCCCACCACCAAGGCCTCGCTGTGGTGGCTGCTGCTGCTCTACCTGATCATCTCGCTGGGCGAGCTGATGCTCAGCCCGATGGGTCTCTCGCTGGTGTCGAAAGTGGCACCGCTGCGCTGGCGCGGTCTGATGATGGGCGGCTGGTTCCTCGCCACCGCCATCGGCAACGGCCTCACCGCGATCGGCGTCTACTGGGATCGCTGGAGCCACGCGCAGTTCTTCCTCACGCTGGCGATCATGGCCTTCGTCATGGCCGTGGTGTTGTTCGTGCTGCTGCGGCCTCTGAAGAAAGCCATGCCCGGAGTCTAGGAAAGCAGTTCCTCGGTTCCTCGGGTTCCTCGGAGTTCCTCGGGCAGCGGCCGGCTACTTCGAGGAACCCGAGGAACCGAGGAACTCCGAGGAACTCCGCGCATGCGTCTTCAGGAACACGTTTCGCTCGCGCCGCTGACCACCATTGGTATTGGTGGTCCGGCGCGATTCTTTTTTCGCGCGACTTCCGTCGACGAAGTGCGCAAAGCGCTACAGTGGGCCGGCCAGCGGCCGGTGTTCATCCTCGGCGGCGGCAGCAACCTGCTGATCTCCGACGCCGGCTTCGACGGCGTCGTCATTCACGTCGACTTGCGCGGCATCACCGTGGAGAGCGAGGACGAGTACGCGACGGTGAAGGTCGCGGCGGGGGAGCCGTGGGACGGCTTCGTCCGGTACGCGGTGGAGCACGGGTGGGCGGGCATCGAGTGCCTCTCCGGCATCCCCGGCTCGACCGGCGCGACGCCGATCCAGAACGTCGGCGCATATGGGCAGGAAGTGGCGGAGACGATCGCGCGCGTGGAAGCGCTCGACCGCACCACCGACCGCGTCGTCGATTTCACGAACTGGGACTGCCGCTTCGGGTATCGCTCCAGTCTCTTCAAGAACCACGAGCGCGATCGTTACGTCGTGATCTCCGTGACGTTCCGCCTGAAGCGCGGCGGCTGCGCGACGATCCGCTATCCCGAGCTGCAAAAGTACGTCGACGAGCGCGGCATCTCCACGGACGACCTGCAGGGCGTCCGCGACTCCGTCATCGCCATCCGCAAGCGCAAGGGCATGGTGCTCGACCCCAACGACCCCGACACCCGCAGCGACGGCTCCTTCTTCATGAACCCGATCCTGACCCGTGAGCAGTACGACGCCTTCGCGCGCATCGCCCCCGAGGCCCCGCACTATCCATCGGGTGACGACGTCAAACTCTCCGCCGCCTGGCTGATCGAGCACGCCGGATTCTCGAAAGGGTTCACCCACGGCAACGTCGGCCTCTCGTCGAAGCACTCCCTCGCGGTGATCAACCGCGGCGACGGCACGGCCGCCGAAGTCGTGGAGCTCGTGCGCATGATCCAGGGGAAAGTGCGCGAGGCATTCGGCGTGGAAATCCACCCGGAGCCGAATTTCATAGGATTTTGAGATGAAAGCACTGGAAGGAAAGATCGCCGTCGTGGCGGGAGCGACGCGCGGCGCGGGCCGCGGCATCGCCACCGCGCTGGGGGAACTGGGTGCCACCGTTTACTGCACCGGCCGCAGCGTGGCCGGCAGTTCCGGGATGAAGGGTCGCACCGAGACGATCCAGCAGACCGCGGAGATCGTCACCGCGCGCGGCGGGCGCGGGATCGCGGTGCAGGTCGATCACACGCAGCCGGACGAGGTTGCGCGGCTGTTCGAGCAGGTCGGCGAATTCGACATCCTGGTCAACGACATCTGGGGCGGCGACGAGCTCACGGAGTGGGGGAAGAAGCTCTGGGAGACGAAGCTCGAGGACGGGCTGACGATGATCGACCGCGCCGTCAAGACCCACATCATCACCAGCTATCACGGCCTGCCGCGCCTGCGCCGCGGGGGCCTGGTGGTCGAGATCACGGACGGCGACGTGTACTTTTATCGCGGCCACTTTTTCTACGACCTCGTGAAGACGAGCGTCATTCGGATGGCGTTCTCGCTGTCGCAGGAACTGAAGGGACGCGACGTCACCGCGCTGGCTGTGACGCCCGGCTTCCTCCGCTCGGAGTGGATGCTCGACAACTTCGGCGTCACCGAGGCCAACTGGCGCGACGCCGCGGAAAAGATGAAGTCCTTCATCGCCTCGGAGACCCCGCTCTTCGTCGGCCGCTGCGTGGCCGCCCTCGCCGCCGACCCGAACGTCTCCACGAAAAACGGCCGCGTCTACGCGTCTTGGGATCTCGCCGAGGAGTACCAGGTGAACGACGCCGACGGCACGCGGCCGCATTTCATCCGCTGGCTCGAAGCCAACGAGCCCGCGCAGGCCGCCGCCTGGAAGAAACTCGACGACACGTTCTACTCGTACTGGGGAAGCATGCCGTACGAGATGCCGGGCGGAGAGTAGCTGGTCCGTCCGGCAGCCGGTGTGAAAACGTAGGGCGTGGCTTCAGCCCGCCCCCCGGGCGGGGTGGGCGGGCTGTCGCCCGTACGCGCTCAGTGGACGTGCGACGAGAGACGGGC
>DASVSV010000343.1:0-4828 GCA_036387915.1 Thermoanaerobaculia bacterium | reverse complement strand
GTTGGCTCGTGGCTTGTGGCTCGTGCAGCGCGCCTCCCGCCCACCCAGGTCCCTCGACTCACGCTCGGGATGACAGGCGTTTTGATTCGGTCTCCCGAGCGCCTGCCAAAGCGGCAGCTCCTTCGCTGCCGCATTCCTGATCAGTCGCGCAGGCTCTTGATCATTTTGGCGTCGATGCCGTGGATGCGCATGGAGACGAGTTTGTCGACCGGGACTTTTTCGTAGCCGGCGGCTTCGAGCTCGCGGATGAACTCCGGGGTGACGCGGTGGATGCGCATCGAGACGAGCTGGTTGGCGGTGAGGTTGTCGTAGCCGAGCTTGCGCAGCTCTTCGATGAATTCGCCCGTCACGCGGTGGATGCGGAACGAGACCAGCTTGTCGTGGGAGAGGTTGCCGTAGCCGAGCTTGCGCATCTCCTCGGCGAACTGCGGCGTCGCGCCGTGGATCGCGCTCGACTGCAGCTCGTTGAGCGAGAGGTCCCAGCCGGCGGCGCGCATGTCGCGGATGAACTTCGGCGTGACGCGGTGGATCTTCGACGCGACCAGCTCGTCCTTCGAGATGTCCTTGAAGCCGAGGGAGCGCATTTCGCGGACGTACTCGGGCGTGACGTCGAAGATGCGCAGCTCCAGGTATTCATGCAGGCTGACGCGATACCCCTCGGCCACCATGCTCCGGATGTACGCGGTGGAGACGTCGTGGACGGCGAGCGAGAAGAGCTGCTCGTCCTGGTCCCACTTGTTGCTGCCGAGGTGCTTGGAGCGGCGCTTCTCGACGTCGATGCCCATGCCGCGCACCGTCTCGATGAAGGCCGGGTTCGGGGTGAAGACGAACTGTCCCGCGCCCTTGCCGTTGCGGAACGTGCCCTCGAATGCGAGCTTGCCCGCTTCGGCGCGGCGCTCGAACTGCACGGGCGTCATCGACGAGGCGTTGATCTGCGCGGCGGTGAGGCCGACGAACGTGGTCAGTGGGAGCGTGGTTCCCATCTGATGCGTGGGCTTGCGGCTGATGCTGAAGTAGATGCGGTCGGGGCGTTTTTCGTCGAGCTGCGCGGTCCAGGTGCCTTCGTTGTCACCGGCGAAAGCGGCGAGCGCGAAGAGAGACACGACGAGCGTAAGCGTGGCGATTCGCTTCATGATTCGATCTCCTGTAGGTGGGTGAAAGGGGCGGGCCGAAGCCCGATGTGAGATGACCGGGCGGGCCGAAGCCCGACGTGAGATGACAGGGCGGGCCGAAGCCCGCCCTGTCGCAGGTCAGTTCTTCTTGCGGTACTGCTCCATCTCGCGGATGAAGTCGTCGTCGACGCCGGAGGCGGCGAGACGCGACAGCTCGCGGATAGAAAGGTTCGTGTAGCCGGCGGCGGCGAGCTTCTTCACGAACTCGGGGGTGACGCCGAGGGCGCGGAGACCGGAGGCCTCGCTGCCGGTGCGGATGTCGACGCCGGCGGCTTTCATCGCGCGGAGCCATTCCGCCGTGACGCCGACGGCACGGAGACCGGTGGCGTCGCTGGCGCTGGTGATGGTGAAGCCGGCGTCGCGCATCTCGCGAACGAACTCGGGGGTCACGCCGACGGCGCGCATGCCGGTAGCGTCGCTGGCGTTGACGATCTTGAATCCGGCGTCGCGCATCTGACGGATGTACTCGGGAGTCACGCCGACGGCGCGAAGGCCGGTGGCGTCGCTGGCGCTGACGATCTTGAAGCCGGCATCGCGCATCGCGCGGACGTACTCGGGGGTGACGCCGACGGCGCGGAGGCTGGTCGCGTCGCTGGCCCTGGTGATCGTGAAGCCGGCGTCACGCATCTGGCGGATGTACTCGGCCGTCACGCCGACGGCGCGGAGGCTCGTGGCCGCGTTGGCGGTCTTCACTTCGAAGCCGGCGTCGCGCATCTCGCGGATGTACTCCGGCGAGACGCCGACCGCGCGCAGGCCGGTGGCCTGGTTGACGGTGAGGCTCGGGAAGATGGCGCGCATGGCGTCGAGGTACGCCGGCGTGACGCCGACGGCGCGCAGCGAGATCAGCTCGTCGATGGAGAGCTTGCCGTCGCGCGGGATGGGACGGCTGTTGTCGTCGTCGTCATCCTCATCGTCGTCGTCGTGGCGCAGACGGTCCAGCGCGGCGATGCGAGCCTGCGGCGGACGCGGTGCCCGCATGCCGGCGCCGGCGGCGAACGGCGGCTCGGGCGCCGGCGGTGCGGGCGGCACTTCCGGCGCCGGCTCGACCATGTGCATCGGCGGCAGCGGCGCGACCGGTGCCATCGGCATGTCTTCGTCAAAGTCCATGTCCGGCGGCTCGGGCGGTTCCGGCGGCTCGGGCAACTCGATCTCAAAGTCTGAATCGGCGTCGAGCTCGAAATCTTCATCGTCGACGACGTATTCGTGCTCCGCCTCTTCGACCACTTCAACCGTCGAGTTGACCGGCTGCGGCTGCGGCGCGCCAGCGGCGGCGGCTTTCTTCTTCTCCTCACGCTGCGCGAGCGCGGGGAGGGTCGGGACGGCCACGGCGATGATGAGGATGGAGAGCATGGCCACGGCCGCGGCCCAGCGCGACGTGGAGCTCGTGTTCTCGGAGCGGCCGGCGGCGATGCGGCGGATGCGGTCGAGCAGCGAGCCGCCGTTGGCCGCGACGACCACCGGAAGGGAGGAGGCGCGGAGCTCTTCGAGGCGGGTCAGGGCGCGGGCGTACTGCAGCGGGTTGCCGCACACGGCCACGGCCAGGTCGTCGCAGCAGTTCTCGCGCTCGATGCGCACGCGGCGCGACATCCACCAGACCGCGGGGTGGAAGAACATCAGCGTCTCGACGACCGCCTGCAGCAGGTTGACGAGGAAGTCGTGGCGGCGGATGTGCGCCAGCTCGTGCGCGAGCACCATCTCGATCTGCTCCGGCGTGAGGCCGGTCAGGGCGCTCGCGGGGAGGAGGATGATCGGGCGCAGCGAGCCGATCACCGACGGCACTTCGACGGCCGCGGACTCGAGCAGAGTCACGGCGCGGCGGAGTCCGAGGGCGTCGGAGAGGCCGGAGGCGATGCGCTGCCATTCCGGCGTCGCGGGCTGCGAGCCGTGGCGCACGAGGTTGCGTGCGCGGACCCAGCTCACCAGCAGTCGCGAAGAGAGCAGGACCACGCCGGCCAGCCAGATGCCGACGATGGTCGGCAGCGAGGTGCGGGCCGAGGAGAGTGCGACGACGGCGCGCTCACGCACGCTGACGGCCGCGGTCTCGGCCAGGAGCACCGGGAGTTGTTTGAGAGAGATGCGGATCGTTTCGGGAGCGTTGGCGCTCGACGCCACGATCGGGGCGGCGGCGGGGTCGTAGGCGCGGACGGCGGTGGCGATGAACATCGCGAAGACCAGGGCCAGCGCGCCGCAGGAGACGATGTAGCGCGCGCTCGCGGTCTGCCGCGACATCAGCGCGAGGACGGCCGCCATGATGCCGGCCACGATGGTGGCCTGCCACAGCAGGTGCAGCAGGGCCCAGCCGACCGACTGGGCAACGGGTCCGGTGAGCAGCTCCATGGCGTTCATGCCTTCTCCTCCTCCATCTGATCGAGCAGCTGACGGATCGCGCTGAGCTCCGCGGCCGAGGCCTTCGACGCCGACAGAGCCTGCATCACCAGCTTGGCCGGGGAACCGCCGAAGGCGCGGTCGATCAGGTCACCGAGCAACTGCCGCTGCGTTCTCTGCTCGCCGAGGAGAGAAGAATAGACGTGCGCGCGCTGGGACTCGTCGCGGACGACCAGGCCCTTGTCGGTCATGATCTGCATGAGCTTGAGGATGGTGGTGTAGCCGCTGTCGTGAGTCTGGCTGATGGCGTCGTGGACTTCGCGGACCGTGCTGGGGCCGCGCTCCCAGAGCACGTTCAGGATCGCCAGCTCGGCGTCGGTGGGTCTCGGTGTATTCGGTTTAGCGCCCATTCCGTTTGTGCCTCCGTTTGACTGTACGGGAGGTTATACGAAAGGTTTCGTATGGTCAACGAAATCTTTCGTAGATGAGGAGGGATGAGGTACGAGGGATGAGGTATGAGGTACGAGGTATGAGGGACGAGGTATGAGGGACGAGGTATGAGGAGAGGCTGTCCCCACTCATGCCTCATACCTCATACCTCATACCTCCTGGGGAGGATGAAGGTGCGTTTTGCGACGTCCGAGGTGAGGGCGTCTGTCGTGTAGTAGCGGTCGAGGATGGGGCCGAAGAGGTCTTCGTTTTCCACGGCGAACTCGTCGAAGGTGGCGGCGGCGGTGTGCTGCATGCGCTCGTGGATGAGGAAGAGGAAGGCCCAGGTGATGGTCTCGTGGTACTTGGCGCTGGCGCCGAGGCTGCCGGCGTAGCGTTTGATGCCCTCGCTGTAGCGGGTCAGCGTTTCGAGCAGCGGCGCGTCGCGCAGATAGAGCCAGGCCAGGCGGACGTGCGAGCGATGCGTGAACTCGTCCGGCGGCAGGGTGCAGGCCTCGAACGCGGCGACGAGCTCACGATCGCGCACGGCTCTTCCTGGCCTCGGTCAGCCGGTGGCTGGCGGAGGCGTCGAGGGTCAGGCCGTACACCTTCTTCAACTCGCCGATCTTCTTCAGCGACTCCTTGCCGAACGGGGCCTTGTTGTCGAAGGCGTGCAGGACGATCCCTTCGAGGAGGTCGCCCAGCGACATGTCGTGATACTCCGCCAGCCCCTTCAGCACTTTGACCAGCCGCTTCTCCATGCGTACCCCGGTCTGGATGCGCTCTACGGTAATCGTGTCCATGGGTACGATGGTACATATGTACCAAGGTGCGGTCAATTGCGCGGGGAGTGTGATCAACGTAGGGCGTGGCTTCAGCCCGCCTCCCCCGGGGGAGGCGGG
>DASVSV010000342.1:0-1747 GCA_036387915.1 Thermoanaerobaculia bacterium | reverse complement strand
AGGTTTGCTCCACGCTTCTTTCAGGCCCCACCTCGCGGTGAGTCTCGCCCTTGCGCTTCGCTAGTCCTTCACCTCCATCAGGTTGGACAGAAGACTTTCACTTCCGAGCTGTCGAGCATGCTCGGCACACCTATTGTCTTTTGGCGTGCTACGCACGCTCGATCCGCGCTTGATTGCAGGTCATTACTCCTGAAGCTGCGGCTGGCAGGTGCGTGCGGCGGCTCACCGCCGCCGCACGCCCAGGCGGCGGAGCTCGCGCGCGCTCAATCCGCTGCGGCGCGCCACACCCTCCATCGTCAGCGACGGCTCGTTGGCGAGTGTCTTCGCCAGCTCGAGGCGGACGCGGGTCGAGAACTCGTGCACGGTGATTCCGGTGGCCTGCCGGAACGTGCGCGTGAGATTGCGCGAGGACATGGACGCGATCTCCGCGAGCTCGTCGAGCGTCGGACGCCGGTCCGGGTTGCGCACGATGAAGTCCTGCACGCGATGGACGCCCGGATGGAGGTGCGTGCGGAAGTCGAGATAGACGCTCTGCTGCTCCTGCGCTCCATCCCTGCGCAGGTACACCACCATCTCCCGCGCCACCTCCGCCGCCACGAGCGGCCCGTCGGCCTGTTCGATGAGCGCGAGGGCCATGTCGATCCCTGACGCGATGCCGGCGCTGCTCGTGATCGCGCCGTCGGTCACGAACAACCGATCGGTGAGCACGCGCGCCCGCGGATAGCGTTGCGCGAGCTCGTTCGTACGCGACCAGTGCGTCGTGCAGCGTTTGTCGTCCAGCAGTCCCGCCTCGCCGAGGATGAATGCGCCGGTGCAGACCGAAGCCATCTGCGCGTTGCGCTCCGCCGCGCGGCGCAGCCAGTGGATCACGCGCCGCTCGATCTTCTGCGTCGCCGCGTACGGCATGCCCGGCACGACGACGAGCGTGTTCGCGTCCACTTCAGGCAGCGGCTCGAGGTCCGACAACACCACGCCCTGCTCGGAGCGCACGCGATCGCGCGTCGCGCAGAGGCGAATCCGGTAGCGCGCGTGCGACCGGTTCGCCTCCGCCAGCGCCTGCAGCGGCCCCGCGAAATCGAGGATCTCGACTTCCGGCAGCAGGAGGAACACTACGTCGCGAATACGCCCCCCACCTCTTCTACCGTCGCGATCCGCGCGAAGCGCCCGCGCAGCACAGCCTCGGTGCGCTCGACGATGGCCTCCGTCGACAACGTGCCGATCGGAAACGTCAGCGTGGCCTCGGTCACGAAATCGACGTCGTAGCCGAGGTCCGCCGCGACGCGCGTGGTGGTCTCGCAGCATTGCTCGGTCGAGATGCCGCACACGACCACGCGCTTCACGCCGAGGGCGTCGAGACGCTGCTGCAGATCGGTGCTGGTGAAGGCGTTGCGCGTGTTCTTCACGAGCAGCGGCTCGCCCTCACGCCGGTCGAGAAAGGACATCAGCCGCACTTCCGGATCGCCGGGACGGAAGCCGGGATCGGCGTCGTTGTGCAGAACCCAGACGATCGGCTCGCCGGCTTCGCGAAACGTGGAGACGAGCTTGGTGACGTTCTCTTCGAAGGCGTGGTTACTGCGTTTCGCCCAACGCGCCGAATCGATCTTGAACGAATCCTGGACGTCGATGACCACCAGTGCTGTTTTCATGCTGCGCATCTTCGGTCCGGAAAGGATGCGCGTGGGGACGGGAAGCGGTCAAATCGGGCCAGGCTCGATTGCATGCGCGCAAGGGAGACGACCGGAGGCCT
>DASVSV010000341.1:0-3011 GCA_036387915.1 Thermoanaerobaculia bacterium | reverse complement strand
CACGATTGCTCCCGAAGTGGCCGGGTAGCGCAGCAACAAGCGCCGCCGGTCGTACCGGCCCGCCGGAGGCCCCTCGTCGTTCCCTCCACGCAACCTACCGCTGCGCCCACCAGGGAGGAGGCGGCTCGCGGCGGCGCGGTTTTCGGAAGCCGCCGAAGAGGCCGATGAAGAGCATGCCGGCGACGAAGCCGCCGATGTGGGCAAAGTAGGCGATGCCGCCGAGGTCTTGGGCGTCGCGGACGCCGAGGGAGCCGACTCCGCTGAAGAGCTGGAGGACGAACCAGAGGCCGAGGATCAGGATGGCCGGCAGCTCGCGCACGGTGATGAAGAAAACGATCGGGATGAGCGTCAGCACGCGCGCGTGCGGATAGAGCAGCAGGTACGCGCCGAGCACGCCCGCGATTGCGCCGGAGGCGCCGATGGCAGGGACGCGGGAGCCGGCGCTGAACACCGCGTGGGCCATCGTCGCGGCGAGACCGCACAGCAGGTAGAAGACGAGATAGCGGCCGTGGCCGAGGCGGTCCTCGATGTTGTCGCCGAAAATCCAGAGATAGAGCATGTTGCTGCCGATGTGCAGCAGCCCGCCGTGCAGGAACATCGAGAAGAGAATCGTGAAAAGGTCGAAGACCCAGTTGCCGGGCAGCCAGTAGCGCGCGGGGATGAACGCGAGCTGAACCAGCGCCTGATCGAGGTTCGGCCCGAGCGAGAGCTCCCAGAAAAACGCCAGCGCGTTCAGCGCGATCAGCGTGTACGTGACGAAGGGAACGGTACGGCGGGGATTGTCGTCTCGAAGCGGAATCATCGGACCTTCAGCGCGCGTGCGGCGTCGGCGGGATCGATGATCTCAACAAACGTGCCGGTGCCGAGCTCCAGCCCCGCGATCGCGGCCAGGCGCGGCGTCAGATCGACGTAGCAGTGTCCGCGCTCCTCACGCGGAAAATTGAGGAACGCCCAGTTGAACGCGCCCAGCGTGCGCGTCGCGCGCGAGGCCTCGCGCAGCAACGCTGCAAGATCGCGAACCTCATCGCCGCTGAAATGCATCTCCGCGACATGACGCCGCGGCACGATCCATTGTTGATACGCGAACGACGACGCGGCCGGTGCGAGCCAGACGAACGTTTCCGTCTCGGCGATCACATGACCTTCGGGCGCACACAGCGGACACCGATCCGCGAATCCCGCCAGCTCGCGCGCGATGCGCGGCGGCACGAACGGCAGCGGCACGACCTGCGAGTGCAGGTGCGGAATCGACGCGCCCGCACGCGCGCCGTCGTTCTTGAACACACAGACGTATGCCGCGTCGCGATGCGCGCGATAACGATCGACGTACGCGCGTACGACGTCCGCCGCGTGCGCGATCTCGTCGAACGGCGCGTCGTGCAGCGGCGACTCGACGATCACCTCCGCGCCGCCGATGGGCGGGTACTTGTTCGGGAAGATGCGCACGCGCCACGGCTCGCCGATCGCGGTGATGGACGGCGGCGTGTCGCTCTCGTGTCCGGGACAGAAAGGGCAGCGCTCCGTCGCGTCGCCGCCCAGCGCACGCGGCCGCGCGGCGCGCTCCGGCGCGAACAGGATCGGCTCGCCTGTGAGGGGGTGCTTACGTAAAAACACGGGGCAATCGTACAATCACGCATGCCCGAACAATTGCCCGATGGCGCGGCTGCGTCCGCGAACACCTCCACTACGCTCAATACGTGGCAGAAACGGATGGTGCTCGCGCTTGCGTTCGTGTTCGCCGCGATCCCGTTTTTCTTCATCGGCGACTTCGCGATCAGCGGCGTGCACCTGAGCGACCTCGATGCGAGCGGCTTCTTCTTCTCGCTCGGCGTGCTCCCCGGCGCCCTCGGCATCGTCTATCACGTGCTGCTCGCGAACGCGCGTCGCTCGCAGGGGCGGGAACTGCTCGGGCACTACTACGCGTTCCGCGCCTCGCGCAGCGCCTCGCGTCCGCAGGACCGCGCCGGTGTGACGACCGACGAGGGCAGCAGCGATCCGCTCGGCGCGATCGCGGCGTCGCTCTTCCTGACCGGCATCTTCCTCCTCATCGCCGTCTTCGCCGGCTACGAGGCGACGCAGCAGCGCGGCGCCGCGGCGAACGGCGTGCAGGGGATGATGTACGCCGGCCTCGGCGCCTACGTGGCGGTGCTCTATTACATGGTGGCGCGTCTCTACGCGAACGCGCTCTCGTCGCGCTTCCTGATGACCAGCGCGCTGCGCACCGCCTCGGCGGTCGCACTCGGATGGGTGTTCGGCATCGTCGGCGTGACCGCGTTCGCGGGCGTGCCCGCGGCCGGCGCGGAAGCGACGACGTCGCCCGCGCTCGGCGCGAACGCGGTCCTCTTCCTTGCGGGCCTCTTCCACAACATGGCCATCGACGCGTTGCGCAATCGCGCGCGCAGGCTGTTCGGCTCCAATGCCTCGGATGCCGACGAACTGGCGCTGACCAGCGTCGAAGGCGTCGACGACACCACCGCGGAGCTGCTGAGCGAGCACGGCGTCTCGTCGATTCAGCATCTCGCCACGAGCGAGCCGGGCGAGCTTTGCGACCGCACCATCCTGCCGCTCGACCGGGTGGTCGACTGGATCGACCAGGCGCTGCTGATCCGCTATCTGAAGGGCGGCATCACCGTCTCGCGCGGCATCGGCATCCGCGCCGCGTCCGATCTCGCCATCGTGCACATGCGCGGCGACTCCGGCCTCCTCGGCAGTCTCGCGGAGAAGACCGGCTTGCCGCCGGCCGCCATCGAGCACATCGCCCTGGAGCTGCGCGCGAACTACACGCTCGGTCTCGTCTACGAGATCCAGCAGGGGAGGCCGTTCCCGGCTTCGACCATTCCAGTCACGACGCCTCAGACGTCGACGACGACCGTTGCGTCGTCCGCGCCGATGCTCGAGATCAGGGAGTCAACGCGGCCCGTCGCCGAGACTTGAGGAGCGCCGCCGTCCCGGCGGCTGTCGGTGGCGGCGTCCCGCCGCCACCCCGGGAGCGCAGGCGAAACGCCTGCGCT
>DASVSV010000340.1:0-2763 GCA_036387915.1 Thermoanaerobaculia bacterium | reverse complement strand
GATCGTCCGGCTTGACCCACTCCTCCAACGACCGCGGGAACAGAAACTGTGTCGCGTAATCCGCCCGTATCTGTCGACTCATCCGCTCGCACGCTCCTCACCTACGGAGTGACGCAATCGGGTTTTGAGACACCCTCCCTTCGCCGCCGCTTTCGTATTCGTTTGCAACTCCGCGCTGACCGGTACCGAATACGAAAGCGGCGGCCAGGCCGCCGCACTCCATAAAGCGTTACCAGCCCAGCACGTACGCAAACACCAGCGGCGCCACGATCGAGGCGTCGCTCTCGATGACGTGACTCGGCGTGTCCACGCCGAGCTTGCCCCAGGTGATCTTCTCGTTCGGGACGGCGCCGGAGTACGAGCCGAAGCTGGTGGTCGAGTCGCTGATCTGGCAGAAGTAGCCCCAGAGCGGGACAGTCGTCCGCTGCAGGTCCTGGTGGAGCATCGGGACGACGCAGATCGGGAAGTCGCCGGCGATGCCGCCGCCGATCTGGAAGAAGCCGATCGAGCAGCAGGCCGAAACCTTCGTGTAGTAGTCGGCCAGCTCGATCATGTACTCGATGCCGGTGCGCACCGTGTGCACGTTCTTCACGTCGCCGGAGATGCAGTGGCCGGCGTACATGTTGCCGAGGGTCGAGTCTTCCCAGCCGGGGACGAACATGGGGAGATTCTTCTCCGCCGCGGCCACCATCCAGGAGTTCTTCGGGTCGATCTGGTAGAACTCGGCGATCGAGCCGTCGCGGATGATCTCGTACATGAACTCGTGCGGGAACAGCCGCTTGCCCTGCTGGTCCTTCTCCATCCAGTGGCGCAGCACGGCCTTTTCGATGCGCCGCATCGCTTCGCCTTCGGGGATGCACGTGTCGGTGACGCGGTTCATGTGACGCTCGAGCAGCATCTGCTCGTCGAGCGCGGAGAGGTAGCGGTAGTGCGGCACGCGCTCGTACGCATCGTGCGCAACGAGGTTGAAGATGTCCTCCTCCAGGTTCGCGCCGGTGCAGCTGATGGCCTGCACCTTGTCTTGCCGGATCATCTCCGCGAGCGAGAGCCCCAGCTCGGCCGTCGACATCGCGCCGGCCAGCGTGACGAGCATCTGCCCGCCCTGCTCGAGGTGCTTGTTGTAATCCTGCGCGGCGGCCTTCATGGCCGCGGCGTTGAAGTGGCGGTAATGGTGGTCGATGAACTCGGTGATCGGTCCTGGCATCGGGTGTCTCCTGAAAACGGCGCGAATGCTACCAGTTGTGAGGCAGTGCCGCCCGTAATCGTCGGCCGGCCGGCCACAGGCGCTCACGCCTGAACGCGAACGGCGGTGGATCGGCGATAGGATGCGCTTCGAGAGCACGCCGGCCGCGGCTGGCGCGCAAGACGCAGCACCGCATCCTGTGATGGAGCACACCGCAGCTTCGCTGGCCGAGCGCCTGCTCGTTCTCGCTCCCACGGGCGATGACGCCGCACTGACCACGCGCCTCCTCGCGGACCATGGTTTGGAGGCGCAGGCGGTCGACTCGCTGGAGGAGCTCGCGCGCGAGTTGGAGATCGGCGCGGGGGTGGTCATCATCGCCTCCGAGGCCTTCGAGGACCGGGAGAGTGTGACGGTGCTTCGCCAGGCGCTGGAGCGGCAGGAGTCGTGGTCGGAGATCCCCCTGCTCTTCCTCGGCGGCAGCACCGAAAGCGCATCCTTCCCCATCGCCGAGATGCTCGGCGCGAGCGCGCAGATCGTCCTCCTGGAGCGGCCGCTCGGCGTCGGATCTTTCCTCACCGCCACCGACGCCGCGCTGCGCAGCCGGCGGCGCCAGTATCAGGTCAAGGATCTCCTCGACGAGCTGGCGCGATCGGCGGTCGAGATCGCGCGCATCCACGAGGAGGCCACGCGGGCCAAGGACGAGTTCCTGGCCACTCTCGGCCACGAGTTGCGCTCTCCCATGGCCGCCATCCGCGGCTGGATCCGCATGCTGCGCACGGGCGACCTCGCCGCCGACGACGCCAGGATGGCGCTGGAGATGATCGAGTCGAGCACGAAGGTGCAGGCCCACATCGTCGAGGACCTGATGGACGTCTCCAAGATCCTGGCCGGCAAGGCCATGATCGAGCGGGCCATCGTGCCGCTGGCGCCGCTGGTGGGAAACGTCGTGGCCACGTTCCGGCCGGCGGCGGAACAGCAGGGCGTCGAGCTCACGTCCGAGGTGCCGGACGAGCCGCTGCTCGCCTGGGCGGACGAGACGCGAATCCAGCAGGTGGGCTGGAACCTGATCTCGAACGCGATCAAGTTCACGCCGGGCGGAGGGACGGTGCACGTGGCCCTGCAACGCGACGGCAGCAACGCCGTGATCCGCGTCCGCGACACCGGTGAAGGGATTTCTCCCGAGCTGTTGCCGTACGTCTTCGACCGGTATCGCCAGGCCGAAGGAGGCACCAGGAAACCGCAGGGAGGCCTCGGCCTCGGACTGGCCATCGTGCACCACCTCATCGAGAGTCACGGCGGCACCATCGAAGCGCGCAGCGAAGGTCTCGGCCACGGCGCCGAGTTCGTCGTATCGCTGCCGCTCTACACCGGCGCGCCGCCTGCGCCCGGGTGAGGGCGCAGGGAGCAGGGCGCGGGGCGCAGGAGGGAGGGCTCGGGACCGACGGGCGGCGAGCAGAGCGGGGAACCGCCCCCGGCTGTCATCCCAATGGCCTTAACTTAGCGCAATTTGCACGACCCCTCACCCGCCCTTCGGGCACCCTCTCCCCGCTCACCGCGGGGAGAGGGGCAACAAACATGGC
>DASVSV010000339.1:0-8061 GCA_036387915.1 Thermoanaerobaculia bacterium | reverse complement strand
CCCCCGGTACTTCGACTCGCTGCACCTTGTCCGACTCGCCGCAAAGGCATAACCATCCGAACCGCCGTGTGCGGACCCGCATGCACGGTGGTGTGGGAGGGGGTGCGCCGCGAGGCGCCCTCCTATCCCGATCCCCCGGCTCCGAGCCGGGGGAACACGACGCCCCAGGTCTCCAGCCCGCGTAGCGGGCGGCAGATCACGTCCAGAGTTCTGTCGCCCGCTACACGGGCTGGTACCAAGGACACGCTTGTTCCCCCGGCTGGAAGCCGGGGGCTATTTTCTTTCTGCGTGCTACGCACGCGATCGAGCTCACCGGGCGATTCGTTAACTGCCGCCATTGCTTTAGCGTGCGGTGGCGAACGAGCCACCGCTTTGGTGTCCACGTGCAATGCAAGGCGGCACGCCCCCGCTTCGTTGCGCGCGAAACACCAAAGCGGCAGCTACGCCGCTGCCGCACTCCTAGAGTGTTCGATATCGGACACTGCGTTCGATCGTGAACAGTACGCTGTACGTAAACCATTGAAAGCACAAGCGAATTGGTTGGCGTAGTCCTCGCGATAGAGGGGCGATCATGGATCGCGACATCGCACAGGAAGTCCGCCGGGGGCGCGTCACGCGGAGAGTGGTCACGGCGGTCATTGCGATCGCGGCGGGATCGTTCGGGCTGGCGGCGACGGTGGAGTGGCTGCGTCCCTCGGTTCGCCGCAACGACGTGCAGCTCGCACGCGTGGCGCGCGGCAACGTCGAGTCGACGCTGCAGGCCGCGGGCACGGTGACGCCGCTCGTGGAGCAGGTCGTCTCCAGTCCCGTCGAGGCGCGCGTGCTGCGCGTCGGACGCCGCGCCGGCACGCCGGTGCGCGCCGGCGACGAGCTGCTCACCCTCGACACCGCCGCCACGCAACTCGAAGCCGAGCGCCTCGGCGACCGTCTGGCGCAGAAGGCCAGCGAGAACGAGCAGCTCCGCCTCCAGCTCGACGAGACCATCGCCTCGCTGCGCGCGCAGCTCGAGCAGAAGAAGCTCGACGCCGAGATCGTCCACTACACCGCCACGCAGAAGCAGAAGCTGCGCGAGGAAGGGTTGACCGCGGGACAGGAAGCGCTGGCCGCGCAGGCCGCGGCGAAGAAGAGCGACATCGAGATCCGGCAGTTGCAGGAAGCGCTCGTCCGCGCGGAGCAGACCCGCCAGGCCAAGCTCGCGGCGTCGCGCACGGAGCTTTCGTCCGCACAGCGCGAGCGCGAAGAATCGCGGCGGCAGCTCGCGCTGGCGATGCTGCGCGCGGACCACGACGGCATCCTGACCTGGGTCGTGCCGGAAGTCGGCGCGATGGTGCGCCGCGGCGAAGTGGTGGCGCGCATTGCCGACCTCTCGGCGTACCGCGTCGTGGCCTCGATCTCCGACGTCCACGCCTCGCGCATCGGCGCGGGGATGCGCGTCAACGCGAAGCTCGACGACACCACCATCGGCGGCACGATCGAGAGCGTCGACCCGCGCATCGAGAGCGGCGTGGTGCGCTTCTACGTCACGCTCGACCAGCCCGCGCACCCGCGGCTGCGCAACAACCTCCGCGTCGACGTCTCCGTCGTGACCGGCACGCGCCGCAACATCCTCGTCGTCCGCCGCGGCGCACTGGCCCGCACGAACACGAACCGCGCCTTCGTCGTACGCGGCGACACCGCGGTACGCGTCCCGGTCCGCTTCGGCCTGGCCGGCGACGAGAACATCGAGATCGCGGAAGGACTCCGTGAAGGCGACGAAGTGGTGATCTCGGACATGACTGATTACGAAGATACGGAACGGATAAGACTGAAGTGAAAACGCAGAGGAAAGAGGAAAGAGGAAAGAGGAAAGAGGCGCTCCGCGTCTCGGGACGATCCGGCCGAAAAGCGCAGCTCCTCTTTCCTCTTTTCTCTTTCCTCCTTCCTCTCGAACGAATGAAACGGAGAACGCACGAATGATCAGGTTGAACAACGTCGACAAGGTTTACCGCACCGAGCGCGTCGAGACGCTCGCGTTACAGAACATCAATCTCGATGTGGCGCCGGGGGAGTTCGTCTCGGTGATGGGGCCGTCGGGCTGCGGCAAGAGCACGCTGCTGAACCTGATCGGGCTGCTCGACGCGCCGAGCAGCGGCGAGCTCGCGCTGGACGGTGCGGAGGTCGCGAAGTGGGGCGACACGCGGCTGGCGTCGTTCCGCAACGAGAAGCTCGGCTTCGTCTTCCAGAGCTTCCATCTCGTGCCCGACCTGAAAGTGATCGACAACGTCGAGATCCCGCTGCTGTACCGCAAGACCAACGGCACGCCGCGGCGCAAGCTCGCGCACGACGCGCTCGACCGGGTCGGACTGGCCTCGCGCATCCATCACTTCCCGACGCAGCTCTCCGGCGGACAGCAGCAGCGTGTGGCCATCGCGCGTGCGATCGTCGGCAAGCCGCGCATCCTCCTGGCCGACGAGCCGACCGGCAACCTCGACTCCGCGATGGGCGAAGAGATCATGGACATCCTGCACGACCTCAACAAGAAGGACGGTACGACCATCGTCATGGTCACGCACGACGAGCGCTTCGCACGCCGCACCGACCGCATCGTCCGCCTCTTCGACGGAAGACAGGTAGCGTAAGTCAGGGATGAGGGATGAGGTACGAGGGATGAGTGGGCGGCCGCACGGTTCTCCACTCATGCCTCATGCCTCATGCCTCGTACCTCATCCCTGGTACCTCGTACCTCATGCCTGCGCCTACGGAGAAACGAACATGATCAACAATCACATCAAACTCGCCCTGAAGGTGCTCGGACGCCGCAAGTTCTTCACCTTCATCTCCCTCTTCGGCATCAGCCTGACGCTGGTCGTGCTGATGGTGGCCGTGGCCATCATGGACAACCTGTTCGCGCCGCGGCAGCCGGAGTCGCGCTTCGACCGCGTCGTCGGCGTGTACGTGCTGGGGATGTACGGGCCGCGCGGCGGTATGACGTCCAATCCCGGGTACGCCTTCGTCAAAAAGTACATGTTCGGGCTGAAGGATGCGGAGAACTCGTCCGTCTTCACGCTGCAGTCGCCGGCGGCCATGTACCACGACGGGAAAAAGTTCGAGACGCACCTGCGCCGCACCGACGGAGCGTACTGGCAGATCCTCGACTTCAAGTTCCTCGAAGGCGGTCCGTTCACCGAGCAGGACAACCGCGACGCGAAATTCGTCGCCGTCATCACCGAGGACATGCGCTCGAAGTTGTATGGCGGCGCGCCGGCGGCGGGGAAGTCGTTCGAGGTCGACGGGCAGCGCTTCCGCGTCGTGGGCGTGGTCGAGAACGTCGCCTTCACGCGGCGGGTCGGCTTCTCCGAGATCTGGGTGCCGATCCGCACGCTCAAGAACAGCGGCTACGAGAAAGAGATGATGCACAGCTTCAGCGGCATCGTGCTGGCGCGCAGCAAGTCCGACTTCCCGAAGCTGCGCCGCGAGTTCGCGCAGCGTCTCACGCAGTTCCACTTCGAAGACCCGAAATCGTTCAACCGCCTCGGCGTCGGGCTGGACACCAGCTTCGAGGCCGCGGCGCGCAACATCGTCGGGAACGACACCGAGCGCAATCGCGCCGCGATCCTGCGCACCGCGCTGGTGATCATGGCACTGCTGTTCGTCCTGCTGCCGACCATCAACCTGGTCAGCATCAACCTGAGCCGCATCATGGAGCGGGCCTCGGAGATCGGCGTGCGCAAGGCCTTCGGCGCCTCGTCCCGCGCGCTCATCCTGCAGTTCGTGATGGAGAACGTCGTGCTGACCGCGATCGGCGGCGCGATCGGCTTCGTGCTCTCCTACTTTGCGCTCCGCGCGCTGCTGGCCATGGAGCTCGTCCCCTACCTGGCCCTGGACGTCAACCTGCGCATCTTCGGCTACGGGATGCTGATGGCCATCGCCTTCGGCATCTTCTCGGGCGTCTATCCGGCCTGGCGGATGTCCCGAATGCATCCGGTGAATGCGCTGCGCGGAGGTGCGCTGTGATCCGTCATCTGCTCAAGCTGGTCTGGAACCGCAAGCGCGCCAACGCGCTCATCGTCGCGGAGATCTTCATCTCCTTCCTGGTCGTCTTCGCCGTGCTCACCGGCGCGATCATGCTCGGCGCGTCCTGGAAGAAGCCGATCGGCTTCAACTACAAGAACGTCTGGGACCTGAGCATGGACTTCGACATCGACGGACGGCAGCAGGCCGACCCGGAGCTGCACGATTCGGTGATGCGCATGCTGACCGAGGCGCGGTCGTTCCCGCAGGTCGAAGCGGCGGCGGTCTCGAACACTCCGCCGTACGCCTTCTCCACGTCCAGCGGCACTCGCAATGTCGACGGCCGCGAGTTCAGCATGATCATGGACGACGTCACCGACGACTTCGCGAAGGTGATGCAACTGAAGGTCGTCCGCGGACGCTTCTTCAATGCCGACGACGACGCCGCGGCCTTCCAGCCGATCGTGATCGACACCAACGCCGCGATGGCGATCTTCGGCACGCTTGACGCGATCGGCAAAAAGCTCGAGGAGACCGAGACCCAGTATTCGCAGGTGGTCGGCATCATCGAGCCGTTCCGCAAGGACGGCGAGGCCTCGATGCCGATGAACATGGTCTTCTACCGCACCTCGCCGACGCGCAAGTACGGCCGCCTCGGCAGCCACATTCTCGTGCGCGTGCATCCCGGCACGCCGGCCGCGTTCGAGGAGCAGCTGGCCACCCGTCTGCAGCAGGTCGCGCCGAAGGTGACGTTCCGGGTGCGGCACATGGAGTCGATGCGCCGCAACATGCTGCGCTCGCGATTCGCGCCGCTCATCCTCGGCGGAGTGGTCGGGCTGTTCCTGATCTCGATGGTCACGCTCGGCCTGACGGGCGTGCTCTGGCAGAACGTCACGCGCCGCACCCGCGAGCTCGGCCTGCGCCGCGCCCTCGGCGCCTCCGGCCCGAGCGTGCACCGCCAGATCCTGCTCGAGGTCGCGCTGCTGACGACCATCGCTACGCTGGTCGGCGCGATCCTGATCGTGCAGTTGCCGATCCTCGGCGTCTTCTCGATCGTCACGCCGTCCGCGTTCACGGCCGGCTTCATCGGCGCGCTTGCGACGATTTACGGCCTCACGGTACTTTGCGGGCTGTACCCGAGCTGGCTCGCGTCGCGGCTGCAACCGGCGGACGCACTGCGATACGAGTGAGGGTGCAGGGCGCGGGGCGCAGGGCGCGGAGGCCAAACCGCCTTTGCTCCTGCCCCCCGCGCCCTGCCCCCTGCGCCATCTTATGACCATTCTGATCGTCGACGACGACGCCTCCATCACGGCCTCGCTGGCCCTGCTGCTCAAGCAGCACGGCTACGGGTCGGTGCAGGCGCAGACTCCGGCCGAGGCGCTCGCGATACTCCGTCGCGAGCGCCCGCGGCTCGTGCTGCAGGACATGAACTTCAGCCGCCAGACCAGCGGCGAGGAAGGGCTCGACCTGCTCGAGCGCATCCGGGCCGAGGAGCCGTCGCTGCCGGTGATCCTGATGACGGCCTGGGGCTCGATCCAGCTCGCGGTGGAAGGGATGAAGCGCGGCGCCGCGGACTTTGTGACGAAGCCCTGGTCGAACGTGACCGTGCTGCAGTCGATCGAGACCGCGCTCAATCTGGCGAAGGCGAAGGGGGCGGAGAAAGACCTCACCCGCGCGGAGCTCGACGAACGCTACGACTTTTCGAACATCATCGGCACCGACGCGAAGATCATCCGCATGCTGGAGATGATCGGCCGCGTGGCACCGACCGACGCCTCGGTGCTGATCACCGGCGAGAGCGGCACGGGCAAGGAGCTGGTGGCCGAGGCGGTGCATCGCAACAGCCGCCGCCGCGGCGGTCCATTCGTCAAAGTGAACCTGGGCGGAATCTCCTCGACGCTGTTCGAGTCGGAGATGTTCGGCCACGTGCGCGGCGCGTTCACCGACGCACGGGAGACGCGCCGCGGACGCTTCGAGACCGCGGACGGCGGCTCGATTTTCCTCGACGAGATCGGCGAGCTCGATCCGTCGTCGCAGGTGAAGCTGCTGCGCGTGCTGCAGGACCGGACGTTCGAGGTGCTGGGCTCGAGCCGCCCGCGCACGGTGGACGTACGCGTGATCGCGGCCACGAACCGCGTGCTGCACGAGCTCGTGCAGCGCGGCGATTTCCGCGAGGACCTGCTCTACCGCCTGAACCTGATCAACATCCACCTGCCGCCGCTGCGCGAGCGGCGCGGCGACATTCCGTCACTGGCGAATCACTTCCTGCGGCTCGCGAACGAGGCTTATCGCACCGAGGTCGCGGTCATCTCGCCGCGGGCGATGGAGTGGCTGAAGTCGCAGAACTGGCCGGGCAACATCCGCCAGTTGAGGCAGACCATCGACCGCGCGGTGCTGATCCGCGGCGGCCGCGAGCTCGACGTCGAAGACTTCTTCGCCATCCGCGACGCCGCCGCCAACGCGCCACGCGAGGAACTGCTGCCGGACGCCGGCTCGATGACCCTCGACGAGATGGAGAAGCGGATGATCGTGAAGTGTTTCCGCCACTACGACGGAAACGTCTCGCGCGTGGCCGAGGCGCTGGGGATCTCGCGCGCGGCGCTGTATCGGAGGATGGAAAAGTATGGGATTGAAGCGTCCTAGGCTCAAAGGTTCATAGGCTCATAGCCTCATAGGCTCACAGTTGCGGCCTCTCGATGCGCCTGTGAGCCTATGAGACTGTGAGACTCTCTCCGCACCAACTGACACAGGTTCATAGCCTCATAGGCTCACAGTGCGGCCTCTCGATGCGCCTGTGAGCCTATGAGCCTGTGAGACTGTCTCTCCGCGCCAAACTGACGATCTACATCGTCGCCCTGCACATGGTGCTCGGCGGGATGGCGGCGTACATCCTCATCGACCATCCGTTCTGGCTGTTCGCGGCGGAGGCGGTGTTCGTCGTCTCGATCGTCATCGGCGTGCAGCTGGTGCGCGGGTTGTTCGTGCCGGTCGACCTGATCCAGACCGGCGCGGAGCTGATCGCGGAGCGCGACTTCACGACTAAGTTCGTGGAGATGGGGCATCCGGAGATGGACATCCTGATCGGCGTCTACAACCGGATGATCGACCGGCTGCGCGAGGAGAGGCTTTCGTCCGAGGAGCAGGGGCAGTTGCTGCAGAAAATCGTGGACGCGTCGCCGGGCGGCATCGTGATCTGCGATTTCGACGGCAAGCCGCGGTCGATGAATCCCGCCGCGGAACGCATCCTCGGCGGCGCACCGCTGCCGGAGCTGGCCGCCGGCGAGACGCGCATGCTGCAGCACGGCGGCATGCGGCGCGTGCGCGTCAGCCGCGCCGAGTTCCGCGACCGCGGCTTCGCGAAGAGCTTCTACCTCGTCGAGGAGCTGACCGAGGAGCTGCGCATTTCGGAGAAGAGCGCCTACGAGAAGCTCATCCGCATGATGTCGCACGAGGTGAACAACTCCGTCGGCGCCGTGCGCTCGCTGCTGGAGTCGACGCTCAGCTACGCGCCGCAGGTGGGGGAGGCGGACCGCGAGGATTTCCGCACCGCGCTGACGATTGCCTCGGCGCGCATCGACGCGCTGAACCGCTTCATGGCCGCCTTCGCGGAAGTGGTGCGCATCCCGCAGCCGGTGCGCGCGCCGACGTCGGTGGCTTTCCTCGTCGAGCGCGTGGCCGCGTTGTTGCGGCCGGAGTTGACCGATCGCAACATCAAGCTCGAGCTCGACCTGGCCGATCGCTCGACGTACGACGTCGACGAGCATCAGCTCGAGCAGGTCGTGCTGAACGTCTTCCGCAACGCGCTCGACGCCGTGCATCGCGACGGCACGCTGCGCGCGGAGCTGCGCGACGGTGTGTTCAGCCTCACCGACAGCGGCCCCGGCATCGCCGACTCCGCCCGCGCCGAGCTGTTCACCCCCTTCTTCACCACCAAGCGCGACGGCCGCGGACTGGGCCTGACCATCGTCCAGGAGATCCTCGCCAATCACGGCCTGGCGTTCTCGCTGGAGAACGCGCGGCCCGCGGGGGCGCGGTTCACGATTCGGTTGAAAACGTAGGGCGTGGCTTCAG
>DASVSV010000338.1:0-21634 GCA_036387915.1 Thermoanaerobaculia bacterium | reverse complement strand
GCTGATAGATCACGTCCGCGTCGACGAACAGCAGCAGCTCGCCTGTCGCGCGCAAGCTCCCCTGATGCACCGCCCATGGCTTCCCGAGCCAGCCCGGCGGCGGCTCCTCGCCGTCGACCACGATCGCGCCGGGGAACTGCGCGAGGATCTCGCCGGTGCGATCTGCGGAGCGGTCATTGACGACGATCACTTCGAGGTCGGGATACGTCTGCGCGAGGAGCGCTCGCACGGTGCGCTCGATGGTGCGCTCCTCGTCGCGCGCGGGGATGATCACCGAGACGCGCGGAAACCGCTGAGGCATCCGCGTGCGCAGACGGGGCACGGTCAGCAGCGAGAGGATGGTCGTCGCCAGCGCGAGGACCCAGAAGGCGAGGACGAGCACGTTTCAGTTTATCCCGAGCGACGCGAGGGATCTCCGGTGCAACCGCGCCCAACGAGCCGTGAGCACCGGCGGTGGCACCGGAGATCCTTCGGCGCTCACGCGCCTCAGGATAAAACTTTACGAAGCGCGGCGCGCCGCTTCGACGACGTACGGCGACTCGGGGAACTCGGTGGTGATGCGGCGGTAGGCTTCCTTCGACTTGGCGGGGTTGCCCTGAAGCTCGTACGCCTGCGCGAGGAGCAGCAGCAGCGAGTCGCCCGGCAGCACCGGCTCGCTCTTGCCCAGCTCGGCCTCGAGCTCCTTCACCACCTGCGGGGCCTCGCCGTTCTCGACGCGAAGCTGGTAGAGACTGAAGCGGGCGGTGCCGACGAGGATGTTGTCGTCGTGCTCGTCGACGAACTCCTCGAGCTGCGCGCGGGCCGTCTTGACGTCCCCCCTGCTCACCGCGATGCGCGCCAGGTAAAGACCGGCGACGTCAGCGGCGTCGGAGCCGCCGTGTTTGGCCTGCACATCCTTGAACAGCCGTTCGGCGGCGGCGGTGCGCTCCGCCTCGGTCTTGAAGTGCGGACCGGTCGCGCCTTGGGGCCGCGTTTCCCCGACCGAGGCCTCGGCCGTTTCGATGGCAGTGGCCAGGGCCTGCTGGGCCTGTTCTTCGCGGTTCGCGCGATAGAAGTAGATGCCGAACGCAATCACCGCGATGCCGATCACGGCGCCGGCGATGGCGAGGAGCAGGCGCTGGTTGGCGCGTGCCCGGACCGACAGCGCGCCGATCTCGTCGACGAACCTGTCGTGTTTCAAATCATGTCTTTGTTGACGATCCATGGAGAGGAATGCCTCCGGAAATGAGGGCCAGACTCTAGTTCAGGCGCGGGGAACCGTCAAATGCTGCGACGGATTCCCACTTCCCGTTTAGAATGCGGGCGCGGTCCATTCACTGCAGCGCTCGGGGCATTGATGTTGCAGCTGGGCCATTTCACGATCTCGATCTCGACCATTACGGGAGCAACATGACCGCGCGGCGCGCGTTTTCGGCTTCGATCCTCGTCCTTCTCTCCGTCGCCGCTCTCGGCGCTCCGCGACGCGCGGACGCGGAAGCTCCCACGGCGACCGTCCTGTGCTATCACATCGTGGAGTCGCCCGCGGCGCCGCGGATGCACATCGACAGAGAGACCTTCCGCCAGCATCTGCGCTACCTGGAGATGACGGGCTACAACATCATCCCGCTGCGCCACCTCTATGAGTACGTGAGCGGCAAGCGCGCCTCGATCCCGAAGAACGCGATCGTGATCACCATCGACGACGGCTGGCGCAGCACGTACACCGAGGCGTATCCCGAGCTGCAGAAGCGCAAATTTCCGTTCACGGTATTCATTTATCCGAACATCATCGGCAAGACGTCGAACGCGCTGACCTGGGAACAGATCCGCGAGATGTCGGACGCCGGCGTGGACATCCAGAGCCATTCGCTGAGCCATCCGTTCCTCACCAAACGCCGCCACCGCTCGAAGAGCAACGACGAGTACGCGGCCTGGCTGCAGAAGGAGCTCGCGCAGAGCCGCCGCATCCTGGAGAAGGAAACCGGCAAGCGCGTGCAGTTCATCGCCTATCCGTACGGCGACTACGACGACCGCGTGGCCGAGGCGACGGCGAAGGCGGGCTACACCGCCGCGCTGACGTGCGACTTCGGCCGCGTCAAGAAGGGCAGCGACCCGCTGCGCATGAAGCGCTTCGTCATCGACGACCGCATGGACTTCACCGAGTTCCGCAAGTACCTCGGCGCGACGCCGATGCAGCTCGCGGAGATGACGCCGAAGCCGGGCGTCCTCGACTCGGGCGTGACGCAGATCTCGGCGAAGATCCCCGGCTTCCAGAACCTCGACCCGAAATCGGTCGGCATGGCCCTGCTGTCCCTCGGCTCGGTCGTGCCGTACTCCTACGACGCGAAAAACGGCGCGATCAGCCTGGCCGTCCGCGAAAGCATCACCGCGATGAAGGCCAAGTACCACCGCGCGGTGGTCTGGGGCACGGACGTGAAGACGGGACAGCGCGTCGAAGCGACGTGGGTGTTCCGCCTCCCCGACCCCGCCAAGCCACCCGCCCCCACCCCACCCACGCCGGCACGCGTGGTGGCCGCCGCAGCCGCGGTCAGCGCACCGCCGGTGCAAACGGGCGGATCGCCGAAGAGATAACGGGCGCAGAGGCGAGCGCGGTGCTCACCTAAAACCCTAACCCTCTCCCCACCGCAGTGGGGAGAGGGTTAGGGTGAGGGGTTCCCTTTTGCCAAGCGCCACAACCCCTCACCCTAGCCCTCTCCCCGCTCTTCGCGGGGAGAGGGGACAAGGTGTCCCGAGACGCTCTC
Source organism: Thermoanaerobaculia bacterium (assembly GCA_036387915.1). Lineage (GTDB taxonomy): Bacteria > Acidobacteriota > Thermoanaerobaculia > Gp7-AA8 > Gp7-AA8 > QHVT01. The sequence continues at coordinate 18,893 of DASVSV010000338.1, read as the reverse complement.
TTTGTCTTTGGTGCTCCCGAGGCGGCCGGCTGAAGCCAGCGGACCGCGCCGGCTGAAAGCCGGCGCTCCGTACGCGATCGCCCGTAGAGCCCTACTCCCCCTTGCGCAGCACTTCCTCGGCGGCGGCGAGGAGGGCGTCTTCGGTGGGGTCGGGGTGGTCGAGCTGGCGGGTCATGCGGAGGAGCTCCGCGAGCACTTCGCGCCTCTCATCCTCGGGGAGCGAGGTGACGTCGTCGAGGATCTGCTGGAGGTCGGACGGAGACGGCATGTCTCATTTTAGACCGTCCGGCCTGCCGTCACCGCGGCAGCTTGATCTCGGGCTCTTCGTCGCGCTCGCGGTAGAGAATGGCGATCTTGCCGATGGTGGCGGCGAGTTGCGAGTCCGTCGCGGTCGCGAGCTGCGCGGCGAGGTCTTTGCGCTCGGCGCTCTCGTCGACGTCGATGCGCACCTTGATCAGTTCATGCGAGTCGAGCGACTTCTTCGTCTCCGCGACGACGGCATCCGTCACGCCGGCCTTGCCGACGCGGACGATCGGGGAGAGCGGGTGCGCGAGGCCCTTGAGGAACTGGCGCTGCTTGCCCGTGAGTATGGTCATCGCACCCCTTTGACGCGCTGCAGAAATTTGTCCGCGGGCTCGAAGCCGACCAGGCGCGAGGCCTCGTTGCCGTTGCCGTCGAGGAAGAGAATGGTCGGCACGCCGATGATCTTGTACTGCTTCGTCAGCTCGAGGGTCGTGGCGTCGCTCGGCACGGTGAGGTCGGCCTTGAGGCGCACGAAGCGCTCCGTTTCGGAGATCACGTTTGCGTCGACGAACGTCTTCTGGTCGAGCTCCTTACACGGGAGGCACCAGTCGGCGTAGAAGTCGATCACCACCGGCTTCCCCGACGACTTCGCCGACTCGATCGCGCTGGCCGAGTACTTCGTCCACTGCACACCCTCGCCATGTTGCCGCGGAATCGCGAACGCGACCCCGGAGACGAGCAGCAGCACCGCGATGCCGATCCGCCACACGGTCGCGCCCTGCGAGCGGGAGAAGAAGAAGAGGAAGGCGGCGCCGACGAGCAGGCTGGCCGCGACCCCGTACTGGAAGGCGAAGTCGCCGATCAGCGGCCGCAGGAAGTAGAAGGCCATGGCGATGAGGATGAAGCCCATCGCGCGCTTGACCTGCACCATCCACATCCCCGAGCGCGGCAGCGACGAGGCCGACGAGGAGAAGATGCCGAGGAAGAGATACGGCAGTCCCAGCCCGAGGGCCAGGACGAAGAACATGAGGAACCCGAGGAAGGGGCTCTGGAGACTGCTGACCAGGGCGATCAGAGAGATCACGAACGGGCCGATGCACGGCGCGGCCACGATGCCGATCACGAGACCCATCGTCAGCGCGCCGGCCAGGCCGCTCTGTCCGCCGGAGCGGTTCGAGATGAACTGCGGCACGCGCAGCTCGAAGAGGCCGAACATCGACGTGGCCATGATCAGCATCAGCGCGGCGAAGAAGACCAGCACGCCGGGATGCTGCAGCCACGCCCCGAACAGCTTCCCCGACAGCGCGGAGAACACGCCCAGCGCGGAGTACGTGATGGCGATGCCGAGGACGTACAGCGACGACAGGGCGACGCGGCGGCCGCGGCTCGAGCCGCTCTGCTGGCCAAAGTAGCCGATGGTGATCGGGATCAGCGGATAGACGCAGGGAGTGAGGTTCAGCGCCAGCCCGAGAATGAAGATCGCGAAGAGCGTGAGCGGCAATCCGCGCGCGGCGAACGTGCTGCCGACGTCGCTCGACAGCAGCGACGACTTGCCGGCGTCTTTCGGCGCGGCGGTGAGTGGCGTGAATCCGGGCGAGCCACCGGCGGCCGGCGCGTCCGCGCTGGCAGGCGACGGCTGCGGCGCATTCACGAGCTTCGCGACGTCGATGGACGCGCGAGCCTCGTTCGGCGGGAGGCAGACCGTGTCACTGCAGGCCTGATACTTCAGGATCACGCCGATCGACGTCGCGCCCGGTTTGAGCTTGGCGCGGAACGGGATCCGGAACGTGCCGTCGAACACCGCCAGCGCCTTGCCGCCGGTGAACTGGAACGCTTTCATCGCATGCGGCGGATACTGCGGCTCACCGGCCAGCTCCGCGGTCGCGGGATCGAGCTCGAGCAGCGTCGGGATCGCGAACTCTTCGAGCGGCTTGTTCGAATTGACGTGCCACCCCTCGGCGATCTTGGCCGTGACGGTGCCGGTGACGTCGTCGCCGGTGCGCGTGTGCAGCACGCCCTCGACGGTCGCTTTCGGCACACCGTCAGCGCCAGGCAGTCCGAACTGTGCGGAGAGCGGGCGGACGAACAGCAGGAGGAAGGCGGCGGCGACTGCGGCTTTTCTCAACTCAATTTCCACTGAGGCGCCGCTCGAGGTCGGGCAGCACCGCGTCGATCTGCGCAACGAGCGGGGAGGCCGGATACTGCTTCTTGAAGCTCTTGAACTCATTCACCGCGCCCTGCACGTTGCCCTGCTGCAGGTAGATCTGGCCGGAGAGCAGCCGCGCACGCTCGACCGCGGAGCCGAGCTTGCTCACGGTGGTGAGCTCGCGGACGGTCTTCAGCCCCTCGTCGAATTTCTGCTGCAGCGCGTACGTCATGGCGAGCTGGTAGTACGCCTCGTCGCGGATCGACGCGGGCACGCCCTTCTCGGTCATCAGTTTCCTGAGGCGCGGCTCGCTCTTGTCGAACGCGTTGCGCGAGACGAACTCCTTGGCCAGCTCGAGGCGGGCCGGGTAGTCCTTGACCAGCGCGGCTTCGTTCTTCACGCGCTTCTCGAAGACGGTGTGCTTGTCGCGCGTCTCCTTGAGCATCTGCACGAACTGCGGCGCGGGCGCGTAGCCGCGGATCATGCCCGCCAGCGACATGTCGGGCGTGAGCAGGAGGAAGGTCGGCAGCGACGACACGCCGAACTTGCGCGCCAGCGCCTGCCCCTCTCCTTTGTCCTCGGTGTTGAGGCGGAGCAGGACGAGGTCCTCGCTGGCGTTCTGGAACGCCTCGGCGGGGAAGACTTCGCGCTCGAAGCGGTGGCACCAGCCGCACCACTCGGCGAACATGTCGACCAGGATGAGCTGGTTCTTCTCCTTCGCGACTTTCTGCGCCGAACTGATGGACTTCAACCACGCGCCCGCGAACATCTGCGGGGCCAGGACGAGCGCCAGCACGGCGGCAACTACGAGTCGTCGATTCAAGAAGGCCTCCAAGCCGCTCGAAACGGCACGCTTCGGACCCCTATTCCGAACCGCCGCTGCCGACGGGTGACAATTCCGTGGCCTGACGTGTCGCGCCACTCCGCTCGTCTTTCGTCTGCGCGTGCTTCTTCGCCGCCTCGATGAACGCCGAGAAGATCGACGTCGCGCAGTCTTCGCCGGTCATGTCCTCGGGATGCCACTGCACGCCGAGGTAGAAGGGATGGCGCGGATCCTCGACGCCTTCCACGATGCCGTCCGGCGCGTGGGCCGTCACGCGCAGCCCCTGGCCGACCTTGCGCACCGCCTGATGATGCGACGAGTTGACGTTGTACTCCCCCGCCGGCAGGATGCTGGCGAGGTGCGTCCCCTGCTCGACGATGACGTCGTGACGAGCCCGGTCCTCGGGGATGCTGGCGTGCCGGATCTCGGTGTCGTGCTGCGAGTCGATGTCCTGGATCAGCGTGCCGCCCGCGGCCACGTTCATGATCTGCAGACCGAGACAGATCCCCAGCGTCGGCACGCCGTGACGGCGCGCGGCCTCGGCCAGAGCCATGTCGCTCGACTGCCGCCGCGCGTCCATCGGCTCGACCGTCGTGTGGCACTCTTCCCCATAAACCGCGGGATCGCAGTCGAAGCCGCCGGCCAGCAGCACGCCGTCGAGCGTGTCCATGAGCTCGTCCGCATTCTCAGGCTGGGGAGCCACAATGACAGGAATCGCACCGGAGCGGCGCACGGCCTCGGCGTACGTGACGTACGCGAACGCGCGCTCGCGTTTGCCTGGCTCCGCGTGAATGTCCGATCCGATTCCAATGATGGGCTTGCTCAACTTTTGTCTCCTATTCCACTTCACTCTATGCGAAATTGCCTCGTGGTTTGATCCTGTTTTGTCACGCGTCCCCGACAAAAGGAGCCTTCAATTTGATGACCAACTCGATCACGAGAACCGCCGTCCTGCTGTTCGTCCTCGCCACGCTCGCGCCCGCTCTGCACGCTGCTGAAACTGGATCGCGCATCGCTCTCGAAGCGCTGCCGGACTACGTACAGCGCGTGTTCCTGCCGGTCGTGCCGCGGGCCACGAATACGCTGGACGTCGAGACGCTGCGTGCCGAGGAGGTGCTGGAGGCTCCGGAAGGATTCGACGTGCGCGTGGTCAACGGCGCGGTGGTCGCCTTCTCGGACGGCGGCGACGCGGCGGGTTACGCACGGGTCCGCATGGGCGGCCGGGAGCTGAGGCTGACGCTGGTCAACGTCGTGCCGTACGGCGCGATGCGCGACGGCAAGCTCGAGGGTTACCGGGTCGGCGAGTACAAGGCCGAACCGCTGAAGGGTCTCGAGCAGTACGAGCGTCCGAAAGGCTTCGTCCGCCTCGGCGATCACAATGACGACCTCTGGGTCTCGGACCACTACCGGATGCGCGACTTCCAGTGCAAGCTCGATGGGACGACGAAGTTCCTCGTCCTGCGCACGGACGCGCTGGTGAAGCTGGAGATCCTGCAGCACGACCTGGAGACGGAGCACGGCCTGAAGTTCGACCGCTTCACGATCATGTCCGGCTACCGCACGCCGTTTTACAACGCGAAGATCGGCAACGAGACCGGCTACTCGCGCCATCTCTACGGCGACGCGATGGACATCTACGTCGACCAGAACCGCGACGGCAAGATGGACGACGTGAACCGCGACGGCCGCGTCGACACCGCGGACGCCCGCTTCCTGCTGCGCGTCGCCGAGCGCATCGACAACTCGGAGGAGTGGGGCTGGCTGAAGGGCGGCGCGGGCGTCTATCACGCGAACGCGGCCCACGGCCCCTACCTGCACGTCGACGCCCGCGGCTACGTGGCGCGCTGGGGCGCGGTCGAAGAGCCGGCCAGCGGCACGCGCGGTGCCGCGAGCGTGGCAGCGCGCCGGTAACCGGCGGCCTGACGCACGCGCGGACTGTAGACTCCCCGGTCATGTTCGATCGCAGTGCGCACGAGCGTTCGTCGCCGCCCGTCGAGAATGCGCTGACGCTGACCGGAGTCGAGGACGCGCAGTTCGTCATCACTCCCGGTGCCGGCGAGATTTTCCTCGGGCGCCGCGACGGGACGCCGATCTTCGTCAACGCCGAAACGACATTCGACTTTCGCGCGGCGGCGGCCGTGTTCGGAGCCGAGGACGTGGCGCTGCTCTCTTACGCGCAGGGGATTCTGGAGTGGACGCGCAGGACGCGTTTCTGCCCCGCCTCCGGTCACGCGCTGGAGGTGCGTCAGGGCGGACACGTGCGCTTCTGCCCCTCGTGCAAGATCGAGGTCTATCCGCGCACCGATCCGGCCGTGATGATGATGGTCACGTTCGGCGACAAGCTCCTGCTCGCGCAGCACAAGGGACGCGGACACGCGTTCTGGTCGACGCTGGCCGGCTTCGTCGAGCCGGGCGAGTCGCTCGAGGACGCGGTGCGCCGCGAGCTGTTCGAGGAGACCGGCCTCACCGCCAAATCACTGCGCTACTTCGGCTCGCAACCCTGGCCGCTGCCGGCGTCGCTGATGATCGGCTTCGTCATCGAGGCCGAACACGACGCGCTCACGATCGACGAGAGCGAGCTCGCCGACGCCCGCTGGTACGCCCGCGAGGAGCTCGACGCCCTGAAGCTCTCCGGCCCGATCTCGCTCTCCCGCTGGATGATCGAAAGCTGGCGGAGACTTTAGGAGTGCGGCAGCGAACGAGCTGCCGGTGCACAGGTCCGCCGCCCGCCCGGTTCGTTGCCGCGTTCTGCGCGAGAGCCGCCCCTCACCCTAACCCTCTCCCAAAGGGGAGAGGGGACAGTGCTGCGCAAGAGCGTACGCGCGACGCTGGCGATGCGTTGCCCCCTCTCCCCGCAGCGGCGGGGAGAGGGCTGGGGTGAGGGGCGAACTCACGATGCGCGTGCGCGGCGACCGGAACCGGCAGCTCGTTCGCCACCGCCCTGAAGGGGTCCTACAAGCGATGACTACGACGCGCGCTTCTTCCTCGCGCTCGTGCTCTTCCTCGCGTTCGTGCTCTTCTTCGTGCTCGCCTTCTTCTTGGCGGGCGCCTTCTTTCGCGTAGTCGCCGTCGACGACTTTCGCGCGGGCTTCCGGGGCGTGGTGCCGCCGAGGCTGCGGCTGAGGACGGCCAGCAGGTCGACGACCTCTCCCCCGCCCTCCTCGGTTTCGTCGCGAGTCTCGGCCGGTGCGCGGACGATGTCCTCTTTCTTCTTCTCTTTTGCGGCGACGAGTTTCTCGAGTCTCTCGGTGTAGTCGTCGAGGAACTCGTGGAGGTTGACCTTCTTGGCGTGCTTCGCGATCTGGTTCTCGAACTTTTTCACTTCCGCGGCGGTGGGCTTGGCGACGGCCGGGAGGCCGACGTCTTCCGGTTTGCGGATCTCGTCCGCGAAGCGCAGCGTCTCGGCGCGGAGGATGCCGTTCTCCGCGATGATCGCCACGAGGTACTCCTTCGCGCGCATGACGAACGTGGCGATGCCGGCCTGCTTGTTCTTCTCCATCACCTCGGCGAGCAGGCGGTACGCCTTGTTCGTCCCGCCGGCGGGCACCAGAAAGTACGCACGCTCGAAGTAGACGGGATCGATGTCGTCGACGTCGACGAAGACGCGCAGGTCGATCTCGCGCGACTTGCGCGGCTCGATGGCCTCGAGCTCGTCGTCGGTGACGACGACGAACTTCCCCTTCTCGATCTCGTAGCCGCGCACGATGTCGTCCGCCTCGAGCGGCGTGCCGTCCTTCGAGCAGACGTAGCGTCTCCGCACCGGGGCCTCGTCCGGTCCGATCATCTTCAGCCCGACGCCGCGCGGGCGCGTGGCCGAGTAGAGCGCCACCGGCACGGTGACGAGTCCGAAGGTGATCGTGCCGCTCCAGAAGGAGCGCATGCCGCCGGGTTGCTCGAAGTCGTCGTCTTCAGCCACGGGCACTCCTCTTCTTCATGCCGGCCAGGCTCGCGGCCAGCGCGTCGGTGACGTCGTCCGTGTCTTTCTTCGGACGGAACTTCACGACCTTCGGCTTGCGGCCGGCGGCCTTGGTCTCGACGAGCTCCATCACCCGCGCGCGATACTCGTCGTGAAACTGCGTCGGGTCGAACTCGTCGTGCAGCGCGGTCAGAAGCTGGCTGGCCATCTCCAGTTCGCGCGCCGCGAGCGCGCGTCCGGCCGGCGGCTGCAGCGCGTCCGCGGAAATGATCTCCTCGGCATGGCGCAGGGTAATCAGCATCAGGTACCCATCCTCGGCACGCAGCGCGCCGACGTACGACTTGTCGCGCATGACCCAGCGCGCGACGCCTTCCTTCTTCTTGCGCTCCAGCGCCGCCGCGGCGGCGAAGTAGCCCTTCTGGTCGCCGTCCGGGCCGAGGTAGTAGGCGCGCTCGTACCAGCGATGGTCGATGTCGCCGAGGTCGACGAAGCGGGTGATCTCGATGTCGCGGGAGTCCTTCGGCTCGAGCTTCTCCAGCTCTTCCTTCTCCAGCAGGACCATGCGTCCGCGCGTGAGCGGGAAGGCTTTCTTCACCTCCGCGTATTCGATCGTTTCGCCGCTGCCGGAGCTGACGAGCTGCTGCTTGACCGGCTGCTTGTCGGTTTTGTGCAGCAGGCGGAAATGCACCGTGCGGTTCGTCACCGCGGAGTAGAGCTTGACCGGCACCTTCAGAGTGCCGACGTGCACTACGCCTTTCCAGATCGCGCGCGCCGCCATTTCGACTTCCCTCCTGCGGGTTTCGGTTCGCACTCCGCACAGAACACTTCGCCGTCGACGACCACGACGCACGTGGGGCAGTGCGGCTCGTCGCAGGCCACGCAGCGCGCCTCGACGGCGTGCGCATGCTTCTGGCCGCATTCGGCGCAGGTCTGCTCGTGACCGAAGAGCCAGTACGGGAGGCGGAGTTTCTTCTTCAATCCCACGGCACGGATGAGAACGCACGTCGCATGCCCGGGAGGCGGTTCCTCGGTTCCTCGGAGTTCCTCGGTTCCTCGGAGTTCCTCGGAGTGCCTCGGGTTGCTCTCCCGAGGAACTCCCGAGGAACTCCGAGGAACCGAGGAACTCCCTTTGCACCATCCACACACGCTTGCAAGCTGCTCTTGCCATCGCGGTCGCCGTGGCGACTGTCGCACTGTTCGTGCTCTGGTCGCGCACCCGGCGGCGCAACGTGCACTTCGATCTCCCCGACGTCGACGTGAGCACGCTGATGCACTCCATCGCCGCGCTGACGTGGGGCCACGTGGTGGAAGGGAACTCGGTCCGCATCATCCAGGACAGCGCCTTCTTCGACGAGCTCCTCGGCGAAACGGAGCGCGCGCGGCATCACGTGCACATCGAGACGTTCCTCTGGGAGAACGGCTTCGTTTCCGATCGCGTGGTCGAGGCGCTGACCGCGGCCGCGCGCCGCGGGATCGAGGTACGCGTGCTGGTCGACCATCGCGGCGCGCTGACGACCGATCCCGCGGTCTGGGCCACGCTGACGCGGGCCGGCGTCGACTTCCGCGTCTACCACCGCGCGCGCTTCCGCGAGCTCGGCTTCTACAACAACCGCACGCATCGCAAGATCGCCGTCGTCGACGGTCACATCGGCTATACGTTCGGACACGGCATCGCCGACATGTGGGGCGGCCGCCACGACGGCTGGCGCGACACGGCCGCGCGTTTCGAAGGGCCGGTCGTGCGCGAGCTGCAGACGGCGTTTCTCGAAAACTGGACGAAGGTGCAGCGGCTCGCGCTGGCCCGGCCGGAGTACTTCCCTCAGCTCGAGTGCAAAGGCGACATCGCCATGCACGTTGCGTGGGCCGCGCCGCCCGAGACAGCGAGCGCGGTGCAGCGGCTCTATTACCTCGCCATCGCCGCGGCGCGCCGCGAGATCATCCTGCAGAACCCGTACTTCATCCCCGACTCACACGCGGTGCGTCTCTACGCCGACGCGGTACGCCGCGGCGTCCGAGTGCGCCTGATGCTGCCGACCTCGCGCACGAGCGACTTCCCGATCGTGCAGCACGCCAGTCATTACTATTACGGCCCGCTCCTCGCCGCCGGCGCGCAGATCTGCGAGTACACCCGCGCCGGCCTGCATCAGAAGGTGATGATCGTCGACCGCGAATGGTGCACGATCGGCTCGACGAACTTCGACCCCCGCTCGTTCCGCATCAACGACGAGATCAGCGTCGCCATCTACGACCGCGCCGTGGCCGAGGAGCTGGCGGCCGCGTTCGAGAACGACGTGCAGCACTCGGAAGAGTGGACCCTCGCGCAGTGGAACGCGCGGTCCCTCGCACACCGGATGCGGGACCGGCTCAGCGTGCTCGTGAAGCGGCAGCTTTAGGAGGGTGATGGTCTTCAGTGAAGCGCGGATCAACGCGTGCGTAGCACGCCGAAAGAAAATAGCCCCCGGCTTCCAGCCGGGGGAACGCGAGACCCACGTCTCCAGCCCGTGTAGCGGGCGATAGAGCACGTCCACAGGTATCGCTGGTCCGGCGAGATCCCGAACGCCTTCCGACAGGCACACGGTGTTCTGTCGCCCGCTACCCGGGCTGGAACCAAGGGAACGCTTGTTCCCCCGGCTGAAAGCCGGGGGCTATTTTCTTTTGCGTGCTACGCACGCTCGATCCGCTCTCAAGCGGAGACCATTGCTCCTAAATCACTTCACCAGGATTCGTACGCTGTCGCGGCGGCCGTTTCCGTCGATCGCGGTGATGGTGTGCTGGCCGCGCTGGAGGGGCCATTCGCTGGTGTTGAGGGGGCGGTCGTTGACGCGCCAGGAAACGCGCGACGCCGCGTCGGCGCGGAGGCGCAGGGTCTGGTACTGCATACGCAGCGTCGGGTCGATGAGGTAGGTCGCGCCGTTCGGCGGATTGGCGATGCGGAAGGTGGTGGCGTGCTTCGTCGTGGCGCGCATCGGCTCGGTGGGCTGCGTTTGACGCGCCCAGGCGCGGTACTCGCCGGGCCAGTCGATCGAGCCGTCGTGATGCCACGAGCAGAACTGCGCCGGTGCCGCCGTTGAACCCGCGACCGGGAGCCACTCCTTCTGCACCGATGGACAATACGTTGACGGTCGCAGACCGGAGAGCGCGCAGATGTCGAGCTCTTCGACGTCGGACGGCGGCGCGACGATCGGAGTCGTGTCGCCGATCGGCAGCTCGCCGCGCACGCGCTTCATCGCCGCGAGCATGACGCCGTTGAAAATCGGCGCGGCGCCGGTGATCCCCGAGGAGCCGCGCAGCGGCTCACGGTCGAAGTTGCCGACCCAGACGCCGACCGTGACGTCGCGCGTGTAGCCGACGGTCCAGTTGTCGCGGTACGCGGTCGAGGTGCCGGTCTTCACCGCCACCGGGAACGGGAAATCGAGACTGCCGCCGGAGCCGAACGCGTACTCGCGTGCACGAGGATCGCTGAGGATGTCGGTGATCCAGAAGGCGGTGCGTTTGGAAAACTGCTTCCCCCCCGTGGCGAAGGTCGAGTACGCGCGCACGAGTTGCTCGAGCGTGACCTCCGCGTCGCCGAGGGTCAGGCCGAGGCCGTAGTAGTCGGCGGTGCGCGGCAGGGTGAAGCCGGAGTTACGCAGCAGGCGCACGAACGGCTCGGTGCCGAGCTTGTGCTGCATCGCCACCGCGGGGATGTTCTGCGAGCCCGCGAGCGCGGAGCGGACGCGCAGCGGTCCGCGATGGCGTCCGTCGTAATTGCGCGGCGTGTAGACGACGCCTTGCTCCGCGGTCGGAAAGTGCGACGGCACGTCGGCGAGCACGGTCGCCGGTGTGTGTCCGCTCTCGAAGGCGAGCGCGTACGTGAACGGCTTCAGTGTCGAGCCGGGCTGCCGCGGCGTGGTGACGCCGTCGATGGCGCCGCCGAACTCTTCGCCGAAGTAATCGCCCGAGCCCTCCCACGCCAGCCACTCCCCGCTCCGGTTGTCGAGCACCGCCACGGCCACGCTGTGCGCGCCGTGTTCGAGCAGCGTCTCGCGGTGCGCTTCGATGATGCCGAGGACCTCGCGCTGCAGGTTCGCGTCGAGTGTCGTGCGGCCGGAAGTCTTGCCGAAGTGCTCGATGAAGTGCATCGCCAGCACGGGCTGGCGCGTGGGCGTGAAGCGAAGCTGTTCGCGTTTTGCGCGCGCCAGCTCCTCTGCCGGCAGCGACATGCGTCCGAGGATGTATTGCTGGCGTGCGCGCGCACGCTCCGGGTCGCGCAGCGGGTTGAACGCGCTCGGACGCTGCGGCAGCGATGCCAGGAACGCGGCCTGCGCGATCGTGAGCTGTTCCGGCGCGCAGCCGAAATACGCGCGGCTGGCACGCGCGGCGCCGTTGATGCGATTGCCGTACGGCGCGAGGTTCAGGTACATCGCCAGCAGCTCGCGCTTGGTGTAGCGATGCTCGAGGCGGAACGCGAGCAGCGCCTCGCGCGCTTTCTGTCCGAGGGAGCGGCTCTTCGACTGGAGGAGGAGCTTCGCGACCTGCTGCGTGATCGTGGAGCCGCCTTCGACGACGCGCCGCGCTTTCACGTTGTGGAGCATGGCGCGCGTGACGGCGATCGGGTCGATGCCGGGATGCTGATGGAACCGCCGGTCCTCCGCCGCGATGGTGGCGCGGACGACGTGCGGCGGGAGCTTGTCCGCCGTGAGCCACTCAGCGCGCGAGCCGTTGCTGGCGAGAGACTCGTAGAGCACTTCGCCGTGGCGGTCGGTGATGGTGTGGGATTGATGCTTGTTGCGGTCGAGCAGAGACGGATCGATCGCGCCGAGGCGCGCCCAGGCCAGGAACAGGAGCACGACACCGCCGAGGGCGGCGGTGAGACGGCCGGCCAGGCGCCGGCCCCCCATCTTCATTTCTTCACCTCGACAACCGTCGTACCGGTGCGGCCGAAGACCTCCGGCTGGTACATCTCTTCGACGTACGTCGGCGAGGCCACGAACGTGCCCGCGGTCGTCGCGCGGACGAGGTAGCGGAACACGTGCTCCCCTTCGCCGAGGCGGGTGGCGAAAACGTTGACGCGATCGTCGTGGCGCTCGGTGTGATCCCAGCCGCCGCGCAGCCACCACGCCCACGACTGTCCTTCGACCGAGGCATTCTGCGCCTCGGCCAGGGCGGTCGCGGTCGTGGCGAACCACGCTTCGACCGGCTCCGTGCCGGCCGGAATCGGATCGGTGACGGCGACGTAGCGGCGCTCCTTCGTGTTGCGGATGCGGAGCGTGATCTCGATCAGATCGCCTGCCTTGAACGTGGTCGCCGGCTCGCTGCCGTTCTGCAGCGTGTACGCGCGCTCCACCTGGAAGCCGCGGTCCATCGCGGCGAGGCGCATCACGTTCGCGGCGTAGCGGAGCCGCATCATGTAGAAGAGCGTGCCGGTGCCTTCGCGGGTGAGGACGACGGGCAGTTGCTGCCCCGCGCTTCCCTTCGCCAGCAGTTGCGCCATCGAGAATTCCTGACGCTTCGCTTCCGTGGAACGTCCGCGGAACGTCTGCGTGGCCAGCGTCTCCGTGCCGAGGGCCACGGTGCCGACAAAGTCCGGCGTCTCGGATTCGTACTTGCGGTAGTAGTCCACGAACGACTCCAGCGCCCACGCGTTCTCCTGCGTGTTGCCCCAGCGGCCGTTCTTCCGCACGGTCATCATCCAGCGGACCATGCGCTTCACGATCTCTTCGTCCTGACCACCGCGCACCAGCGTGCCCATGACGATGGCGGTCGAGCGGACGTTCGAGCTCCAGAACCAGAGCAGGTACGGGTCGGCCAGCTCGTTGACGAACGCCTGTCCCCCTTCGGGCTTGACGGAGTTGCCGATGCGGCGGCGGAGCTCCGTCGCGCGCGGGCCGGTGGTCTCCTTCTTCGCATGCAGCGCGTCGAGGAGATACGCGAGTCCGAACACCGGCATGCGGTCGCGATAGCCGTACACGCGCTCGAGATGGCTGTCGGCGTTGCGGCCGCCTTCCGCGAGCACCTTGACGGCGAAGGCCTGCCACGCGTTGTACGCGGGACGCCAGCCTTCGTTCACCGGAGGCGGCTCCGCGAGACGCTGCTCGAGGTACGTGTACGCGCGGTCGAGCATGCCCTGGTCGACGCCGTACTTCAACATGCGCCCGCGCTGGAAGACGTGCAGGACATAGCTGGTGAGATACGGCGAGGTGGCGTTGCAGTCGCCCGGCCAGAAGGCGAAGCCGCCGTCGCCGCACTGGAACTTCGACAGCTCCAGCAGCGAGGACTGCACGGTCTCGCGCTCCTTGCCGGGATCGATGCCGGGCAGGTCGAATGCTTCGCCGAGATCCGCGGCGAGCATCAACGCGAGTGCGCGAGACGAGCGCTGCTCGGCGCAGCCGTACGGATATTCGATGAGGTAATTCGCCCCCTCGGCGAGGCCGACCATCATCGTCGACGAGAGGTCGAGACGCAGTCCGCCATACCCCGGCACGACGTCCGCCGGCAGCTCGATGCGCTCCTCGGCGCGCGGCTTCGCTTCGCCGTACGCGGCCACGGTTTCGGGCGAGACGAGCACGCGCACCGGGATCACGTCTTCGAATGCGTCGTTCTCGCGTCCGACCTGCACGCGCATCCGCACGCGCGCCACGCCGACCGATTTCGCCTCGGCGTCGAAACGGACTTCGGTCGCGGTCTTCGGCTGCACGTTGACGCTCTGCGACGTGCTGGTGAATGAGAGGACCTGCGGATCGAGCGACTCGATCGAGACGGTGGCCTTGCCGCCCTTCGTGAGCTGGTTGTGCACCACCGCGCCGAAATGCGCCTTGTCGCCGACCGCGAGGAAGCGCGGCCACGCGGGCGTGAGCATCAGCGGCTTGTTGATGCGGATCTCGGCGTTGTCCCAGCCGAAGCGCGACTGCTTGTCGCCGGCCACGGCCATGATGCGATACGTAGTCAGCGACTCGGGCAGCGTGATCTCGCGCGTGGCGCGGCCCTTCGCGTCGGTGACGACGGAGCCGAGCCAGAACGCCAGCACGCGGAAGTCCTTGCGCAGCGTGCCCGGTCCCACGTCCTTGCCGCCGCCGCCACCGTCGGTGGCGCCCTTCGGCGTCATGACGCGGCGGCTGACGATGCGCTGGCGTGAGTCTTCGTTGAGGACCTGCAGCGACTTGTCGAGGTAGATGTGCTCGAGCACGTCCGGCGTCGTGTAGCCGGTCAGCGAGAGCACGCCGTAATCGACGGCCCACAACGTGACCTCGGACTGCGAGGCCTTGCCCGCGGCGTCCTTCACATTCACTTCGATCTTGGCCTTGGTGGCGGGGCGGAACTCGTCGCGATTCGCCTTCACGTCGACATTGAGGCGCTTCGACTCGTCGGCGACTTTGAGCTCGACGTAGCCGAGGCGGAAGGCCGGCTTGCCGGGATCGCTGCCGTCCTTGCCCGGGTCCTGCTGCGTGCGTCCTTTGACGAGCAGCACGGAGACGTAAACGTTCGGGATGTCTTTCTCGGTGATGGGGACGGTGATGGTCTGCTGCGTCGACGTCAGCGTGAACGGCTTGTACGTGCGCACGCCTTCGCGCTCGGTGGTGAGCAGCGCCGTCGCGGTCTCCCACGGCGACTTGATCATGATCCGCGCGACGTCGCCCGGCTTGTACGACTTCTTTTCCGGAACCAGGTCGATGCGATTGTGATCGTGGCGTTCCCACGCGGTGTAGCCGTCGCCCACCGCGTAGAACCAGACCCGCGTCGTGGTCGAGCGCCCCTTGCCGTCCTCCGCGGTCGCGACGAGCAGATACTCGCCGCCTTCGGGGATCGGGATCTGCAGCGGCACGGGCTCGGTCTTCGTGGCGATCGTCCACTCACCGGCGGCGATCTCTTTGCGCTCGCTTTCCCAGTTGTAGAAACCTTCCCCCTCGGCCTGGCGAACGCTGGTCCACTGCAGCCGCTTGAGCTCCACGTGCACGTTCACGCCGGCGACGGCCAGTCCGTCGAGACCCGCGGCGACGACTTCCGTCGTCACGCCGCTCTTCGTGTCCGCAAAGTACGGCGGCCGCTGAATCCCGATGTACCAGGGCGCCGGATCGACGCGGTACGACGCGCGGCCGGCGATCTCCTGGCGGGTGACGTCGGTGACGACGCCCTCCAGGCGGTACTCGAACGGCGCGCCCGCGTCCTGCTGCGTCTCAAGCGTGAGGCGCAGTTCGCCCTTCGCGTCGAGGGTCTGCTCTTTCTGTTCGATCTCGACGCGCGACGGGTCGCCGAGCTCCCAGTCCCGTCCGAGGAAGACGTAGCGCTCTTCCGGCCAGCGGTCGGTGATCTTCTGCGGGACGTCGAGCAGCTCTTCCTTCGAATAGTTCCAGCGCACGGCCGCGCCGGGCATCGGCGCGCCGAAGAGGTAGCGGCCGTTGACGCGGCCGTTGAGCTTCGTGCCGGCCAGCGTGCTGTTCGCGTCGAGCGTCGTGTCGACGCGGAAGTCGGGACGCCGGTACGCCGCGACGAGGATGTCGCCGGTGATCAGGCCGCGGTGATTGGCGCTCTTCGCGAGCACCGTGAACGTGCCGAGCGGCGCCTCGGCCGGAACGCGCCAGGTCCATTCGGCGCTGCTCCACGCGTTCAGCTCGACGGTGCGCTTGTCGAGCTCCTTGGACTGACTGTCGCGCAGCGTGACCTCGACTTTCGAGCCGGGCGTGAGGAGCTGCATGCCGTTTGGCGTGTCGGCGCGCGCGATCAGCTTGAAGTGCACTTCCTCGCCGAGCTTGTAGACGCCGCGGTCCGCGAAGATCGTCCCGCGGAACTGCGGCTCGGCCTCGCTCAGGTTGAACGACACGTCGAACTCCCACGGCGTGAGGCCTTCGTTCCAGTCGCTGCCGACGTACGCGACGTCGCCGTCTTTCTCCGCGACGACGACGAAGTGCAGTTCGCCGATGGCGGCCCAGTCCCCCTCGTACTCCTCGGTCTGCTGCTCTTTGATGCGGCGGAGATCGGTGTTCGGCGCGACGGCGATGCCGTTCGCGTCGGTGGTCCCGGTCCAGAAGACCTTGTTCGCTTTGTCGCGGATCGAGACGGTCGCGCCCTGCACCGGCTTCGCGTCATCGAGGCGCGTGACCATCACCACCGTGTTCTGCGGACTGTCCTTCACGCTGATGCCGAGGTTCGTGGCCTGCACGAGCGTGGAGACGACCTCCGGGTTGTACGCGCGCGACTTCGGCATCGTCTCGCCCGGCTGCACCGCGACCCACGCCAGACCCAGATTGTCCTCGCCGATGGCGGGCTTCAGGTCGAGACCGATCGCGGAGATCTTGTTGAGGCCGAGCGTGAGCTTGCGCGTCTCCGGCTTGACCTCGGGGGCGACGTTGAAGCCGCTCTCGCGGAGGCGGAGCATCGTCGGCATCAGCTTGTCGATCGACAGCGGCGCGAGCCACTGCTTCACGCTGCGGAAATTGCGCGCGTGGAACGGCAGCACCGGTCCGCCGGTCGACTCCCAGACGCCGTGGCCGGAGCCGAAGCTGACAAACGCGGACTTGTTCCAGTTGTCGATCGTGGCGGTGAACGGATAGCCGAGCTTCTGTCCGCCGACCGCGGTCACTTCAGGCGCGACGCTCACGCGGTAGCGGCGGCCGGGCTGCAGCGTGAATCCGAGCTCGTCGAGGCCGTAGTTCCACGACGGATAGTCGTAGTCGTTCTTCGCTGCTTTCGGCTTGAGCGCTTTCTCGGCCTTCGGATCCGTAATGTCGATGACGGTGACGCCTTTGCGCACCTCGTCGAACATGAGGCCGGGGCCGGAGCGGAAGTTGATGGCGTTGCGCTGCTCGGGATCGCACTGCGACACGCAGTCAATGCCGGTGACGAAGAGCGTCGGCTCGAGCTCGATCACGAACGACTGCACGCGGCCGGAGCGCCTGTGGCGCGCGGACTGGGCCAGCTTGTCGTCGATGAGGAGCTCGACGTTCGTGTCAGGCGCGAGCCCGGGCTTGGTCTCGAGCACGACCATGTCGTTCGATTTCGGGAAGCGGGTCTGGTCCCATTCCGTGGCCAGGAAGGCCAGCACGTTCTGGCCGTTCGACTCCGCCGCGGCGAGCGCTTTCGCTTTCCTGGCCTCGAATACCGGCTCCCCTTTCGGCTGCTCGGGGAGCTCGATCGTATGGGCCACCGTGCGAAGCTGCAGGTGCGGGAGGAGCACCTGCGCCTCGACCGGCTGGTTGAAGCGCAGCGCGATCACGACCGCGCCGTTCGGCTTGCGGTAGTACTCGGTGCTGCGGAGCTGGATGGTGGGCGTGGAGAAGGTCCACTCGTAGGGCTGATCGAGCGTCCTGCCCGCGACGGACTTTGCGGACTTGTCGACCGTGACGGTGTACTGCGTCGCGAACGGCAGCGGCTTTTCGGGCGTGAAGATGAGCGTCGTCGTCCCCGACCAGCGGAACTTCCCCTTCACCGCCGGCGCGATCTTGAAGAACGGCGCGGTGACGGGATCGGGGATCCGCCCGAGCACGACCATCGGCTCGGAGAAGACCACCCGGATCTCATTCGACTCGGCGAGCGTCGCCGTCTCCCCCACCGGCCCGGCGCTGATGATGCGCAGCCCGTTGGCGGCCTGGAGTGACGATGCGAACAGGAAGACTACGAGCGCGGCGACGCTTCTTTTCATGGCGGCGTGCAGTGTAAGGCCGAGCTCGTGCAAATGCCGTGGCGCGACGCAGGGTTTGTGGAGGTGGGAATGTGGCGGGAGTTAGACGGGGATGCGGGCCTGCACCGCAAGCCATTCTTCGACACGTAGAACGTACTCGTTGAACGTCATCTCTTCGGGATCGACGCCCCTTCGGGCACTCATGTCCGGCAGGTCATACCGGAAAATCTGGTACCGCAACATCATCGCGGCGCCGCCGGGCAGCTTCCCCGCTGCCCGCCCTGCATCACTCAGCCAGTCCCGCACCACGCGGATCGCCTGCACCACCGTTCCGCCGTGCGCCACGATGTCCTGGCCGGCGATGTCGGAGATGAATTTCTGGTAGCGGTACCGGTCGACGCCGAGGACCAGGCAGTTCTTCGCCTTCTGTTTGCCGGTGCCGAAGCGTTTGGCACCGAGGAAAAGTCCGAGCTCGAGGGGCATGTTGAACCGCGGCAGGCCGCTGTCACGATCGAGCTCGGTCCGGGAGATGTCGTGCAGGCCAAACTTGCAGGCGGCGATGATCGCGCTGATCTTCTCGATCCGGATCTGGCTCGTATCGGTCACTTCGAGCGCGGACCGAGCCGCGAAGCCGCAATCGTGAATCGTGAATACGATCGCCTCGAGCAGATGGCGGTACTCCGCGTCGAGAGGGCAGTTGACGAATACGTCCTTCTCGTACTGCCGCTCAGCCATGCTTTACTTGCGAGCCGCCGCCCGACGCGCGACGCGCCTGGCCGCTGCTTCCGCTGCCTCACGCGCGAGACGCTCCCGGATCACGGCTTCGGCGTCCGCACGGGCCTGCGCGCGGGTGAACCGCGTCCCCGGCCGATGCCGCTTCTGGAACGTCCGCATCTTCTCCGTAGCCATACGAAAAGTGTACCTCGGCTACACCGCCCGCGCGGGGCATCCGTACAAATTCCTGCACTTCCTCACACGTCTGTTCGGCGGAGGAGCTCCACCTGCCTGCTAATTCGACCCATGGCCTGTCTTGACCTGCTTCGTTTCATCTTCGCGTCACGTTCCGCGATGGCCGCCTTCACTGCGGGATGCTCATATCTCGCGAGCGCCGGGCGGGCTGAAGCACCGCCCTACGTTCGGCATCCTCGCGGCGAGCATGGAAACGTAGGGC
>DASVSV010000337.1:0-15493 GCA_036387915.1 Thermoanaerobaculia bacterium | reverse complement strand
GATCGTCCTCAACGTGCCGTGATTACTTCTTCGCGTCCGCGACGATCTTCTCCACGTCCGCGAGGAGTTTCTTGGCGTCGTACAGGATGCCGTCCTTCATCACGTACTTTACGCCGCCGGTGCGTTCCACTTTGCCGGTTTCGTCGTTCACGCGGATGGCGCCGGTGCCGTACAGCACTTTCAGGTTCGCGAGCGGGTTCTCTTCGACCAGCACGAGGTCGGCGAGCATGCCCGGACGGACCAATCCGACCTGCGCTTTTTTGCCGGTCGGCTCGGCCAGCGCCTCGGCGCCGTGGAAGGTCGCGGCGCGAATCACTTCCAGCGGATGGAAGCCGGCCTCCTGCAGCAGCTCGAGCTCGCGGATGTAGTCGAAGCCGTAGAGTTTGTAGATGTAGCCGGAGTCGGAGCCGGTGGTGACGCGGCCGCCGCGGTTCTTGTACTCGTTGAGGAACGTCATCCAGAGGCGGTAGTTGTTCTTCCACTCGATCTCGTCGCGCGTGGTCCAGTTGAACCAGTACGAGCCGTGCGCCTTGCGGCTCGGCTCGTACCACTTCCAGAGCGACGGCAGCGTGTAGCGGTCGTGCCATTCGGCGCGCATGGAGCGCATCAGATCGCGGCTGGCCTCGTAGATCGTCAGGGTCGGGTCGAGCGTGAAGCCGAGCTTCAGCAGCTCGTCCATGACCGCGTTCCACTTCGGGCTGCCGGGAGGCGCGGCCTGGCGCCAGAGGCGGCCGGCCTCGCCGAAGCGATTCTGCTCGTCGCTGTAGTTGTAGTCGCTCGGATAGTCCTGGATGGTGCGGTCGGCGAACAGCGATTCGGGCAGGCCGTACCAGTGCTCCATGCTGCCCAGGCCGAGGCGCGCGGCCTGGAGGATGTTCATACGCGCGACGCCCATCTGCGAGAGATGCGTGGTGGTGCCGAGCTTGAGCTTCTTCGCCTCGTCGATCAGCGCGGCGAGGATCTCGGGGTCGTAGACGGGATCGCCGGCGCCGATGATCTTCAGGCCCGCGCCGCCGCCTTTGGCGACCCACTGCACGAACTTGCGCGCCTGCTCGGGAGAGTCGAGCGGGCCGCCCTTCCACATCACGCTGCCGGTGAAGATGTACGGCACGATGCGCGGCGCGACGATCTCGTTCTTCGCGCTGCGGTCGCGCTCGTGGATGGTCCATTCAAGGCCGTTGCCCGAGCCGGGATCGCGGACGGTGGTGATCCCGTGCGCCAGCCAGAGCTTGAACACGTACTCGGCGGTCGTGCCCTGCTCGACGCCGCCCGGATGGCCGTGCATGTCGATGAAGCCGGGGAGGAGGTACATCTTCGAGCCGTCGATCTCGCGCGTGGCGTCTTTCGGG
This sequence comes from Thermoanaerobaculia bacterium, assembly GCA_036387915.1. GTDB lineage: Bacteria > Acidobacteriota > Thermoanaerobaculia > Gp7-AA8 > Gp7-AA8 > QHVT01. The sequence continues at coordinate 14,144 of DASVSV010000337.1, read as the reverse complement.
CGGCGCTCCGGGTCGATGGGCACTTTCGGGTAGCCGACGCTGCGCACTTCGGCGATGCGGTTGCCTTCGACGACGACGTCCATCGGCCCCATCGGCGGCGCGCCCGAGCCGTCGACGACGGTGACGCCGCGGATGATCAGCCGCTTGAACGGCCCTTCACCCTCACCTTCACGTCGGTCGGGGGCGTGCGGCTGTTGCCGGTCCTGGGCGAGGAGCGAGGTCGCGAGGAAAAGGAGCACGAGTGCGCGCTTCAGCATGGCCGCGCATTGTAGATGGGCACGCTCAGGTTTCCATCCAGAAGACCGTCCTCTGCCATAATGCAACCGGTTCCACGCAGCACCCGATCCCGCTGGAACAAGCGTCCTCGCACGCGGGTTGCACGGCGACGAACACCCAGGACCATGCAGATGCTGACGCTGTTGCACTCCGAGTCGTTTCCGATCGGCCGATACGCCGAAGGATTGACTCGTGAGTCGATCGCGCCGAGCAGGCTCGACAACCTCGACCAGCTCCTCGTCCCGGACGGCTCCGCGCTGCGCGTGGTCCTCGTCGACCGCGGCAACTTCAACGGCCGCCACACCGCGCTGCAGCTCGATCCGCGCACGGCCGTCGTCGGCGTCGGTCTCGACGAACAGCCTCGCTGGCTGGCCGACGACAGCATCTACCTGCACCTCCCCGAGAACCCGTCCCCGTCGTCGCTGCTGAGCGCGGTCAAACGCGCGTATCAGTTCCTCTACCAGAAGAACCGCGCCGACCAGCTCGAGAAGGCGCTCAGCGAGCGGACGCGCGAGCTGCAGGAAGTGGCCGAAGTCGGACGCGCACTCTCGACCGTCCGCGACCACTCCGTGCTGCTGACCATGATCCTCAGCAAAGCGCGCGAGCTCTCGCGCGCGGACGCGGGATCGCTCTACCTCCTCGACGAAGTGGGCGGGCGGCAGGTGCTGCGCTGGAAACTGGCCCAGAACAACTCCATCGACGTCGAGGCCTTCGAAGAAAAAGTCCTGCCGATCACGCGCAAGTCGCTGGCCGGCTACGTGGCCATGACCGGCGAGACGCTGGTCATCGACGACGCGTACAACCTCCCCGAGGGGGCGGAGTACGAGATCAACCGGACCTTCGACGAGAAGAACGGCTACCTGACCAAGTCGCTGCTGGTGTTCCCGATGACCAACCACGCCGGCGACGTGATCGGCGTGCTGCAGCTCATCAACCGCCGCGTCGTCGGCGCACCGGCGCGGCTTACCGCGGCCAATGTGCCCGAGGCCGTGATCTCGTTCGACCAGGACACGGCGGAGATCATGCGCGCGCTGGCCAGCCAGGCCGCGGTGGCCGTCGAGAACAACCTGCTGTACGAGTCGATCGAGCGCCTGTTCGAGGGCTTCGTCACCGCGGCCGTCACGGCCATCGAGCAGCGCGATCCGACCACCTCCGGTCATTCCTTCCGCGTCGCGGACCTGACCGTGGAGCTGGCGAAAGTCGTCGACCGCGTCGACTTCGGGCAGTTTGCCGACGTGCACTTTTCGACGGACCAGATCCGCGAGGTGCGCTACGCGTCGCTGCTGCACGACTTCGGCAAAGTCGGCGTCCGCGAGCAGGTGCTGGTCAAGGAGAAGAAGCTCTATCCGGTGCAGCTCGAGAACATCCGCGGGCGTTTCGAGTTCGTGATGAAATCGGTCGAGAACGACGCCAGCCGGCGCAAGATCGACTACCTGCTCGAGCACGGCAAGGACGGCTTCGACGAGTTCTCCGCGCATGTCGATGCCGAGGCCGCGGATGCCATCCTGAAACTGCAGAAGGACTTTGCGTTCATCGCCCAGTCGAACGAGCCGACCGTGCTGCCGGAAGGGGAGTTTGCCTTCCTCCAGGCGCTGGCCAATCGCGACTACGTCGACATCCGCGGCGACCGGCGTCTGCTGGTCGATCCGGAAGAGGCGCGCATCCTCTCGATCCGCAAGGGCAACCTCGACGCCGCGGAGCGGCTCGAGATCGAGAGCCACGTCACGCATACGTTCAACTTCCTGCTGAAGATCCCCTGGACCCGCGACCTCTCCGCGGTGGCCGACATCGCGTACGCGCACCACGAGAAGCTCAACGGCCGCGGCTACCCGCGCCGGCTGACCGCGGACGACATCCCCATCCAGTCGCGGATGATGACCGTCTCCGACATCTACGACGCCCTGACCGCCAGCGACCGCCCGTACAAACGCGCCGTCCCGACCGAGCGCGCCCTCGACATCCTGCGCATGGAGATGAACGAGGGACTGCTCGACCCGGCGCTGGTCGATACGTTCATCGAGGCGAAGGTGTACGAGCGCGCGGGCGTGCTGCGGACCTGAAGGCGAGCGCGCCAATGACACGTGACGATCTACTCCAGCGCATTTCGATCGATGCGGACATCTGTTTCGGAAAGCCGTGCGTGCGCGGGACACGGATCTGGGTTGCGCTGATCATCGAAAACCTTGCGGCGGGTGTGCACGAGGAGGAGATCCTCGACGCGTACCCATCGCTGCAGCGTGACGACATCAAGGCGGCGCTTGCGTATGCGGCAGAGGTCACGCGGGAGCGCGTAATCCCTGCCGCGGTCGCTTCGAAGTGATGCGGTTCAAGCTGGACGAGAATCTCGACAGGCGGCTCGCGGCATGGCTGCAGTCACTCGGCCACGACGCTCACACCGTTCGCGACGAACAGCTTGGGGGCGCGCCGGACGAGCGAGTATTCGAAGCTGCGACCAGTGAGAGGCGTTGCCTCGTCACACTCGATCTCGATTTCTCCGATCCGGTGCGGTTTTCACCTGTTGGAACAGCGGGGACGATTGTGCTGCGCGTTCCGGTCCCTTCGATCGCGCTGATCCGACTGTTGCTCGAACAGGCACTGGCGCACGCCGAGACCGAGTCGCCTGAGCAGAAGATCTGGATCGTCGAACCCGGCCGCGTGCGGATCTGGGAGTCATGGGACGTCTGATCCTGCCAACGTTCGACGCACACCCGCAGTTGACGCGAATTTTTCACTTCCCATCATGCCCGGGGCGCGTATAGTCCCCGCCGTGCGGCGCGCCCTCATTCTTCTGCTGTTGATTGCGGCGACGGTTCATCCGTTCGCGCATCTTTCGGAAGAGACCGTTGCCTGCCCGTGCGTGCATGGCGTCGTCGCGGAGCTCGCGCCGCCGTCGCTCGAAGGGCCGGCCACCACCACCGCGCCGCATGCGCCGTATCGCGCCTCCTTCGTCCATGCCTCCCTCGCCGGCGAGGTGCCGGCGCGCGCGCCTCCCGCCGCGGCCTGACGCTCCCTCTTTTCCGCTCAGGTCTTCTTCCGGAGGAGTCATGTTCCGTTCATTCGCGCGGGTCAGCCGCGCCGTTTCGCTTTTCCTTTTCCTTTGCAGCGCCGCCATCGCCAGCGCGCAGAACGCCACCATCATCGGCACCGTGTACGACCCGCAGGCGCAGCCGGTAGGCGACGCCACCGTCACCATCGTCGAGCTGCGCCGCGCGACGAAGACCGCCGCCGACGGCACGTTCCGTTTCGATGGCGTCCCGCCGCGCCACTATCACCTGCGCGCCGAAAGTCCGCGCCTCGGCAGCACGGTCGGCGAAGCAGAAGTGCGCGCGGGCGAGACGCGCACCGTGGAAGTGGTCATCGACCCGCTCGTGCACGCCGAGGAGATCGTCGTCACCGCCAGCGCCGACTCGCGTCGCGAGTCGGAGGTTTATCAGCCCGTCAACGTGCTGAGCGCCGAAGAGCTCTCCGCGCGCCAGCAGCCGACCCTCGGCGAGACGCTGGCGCAGGAGCCCGGCATCTCGTCGACGTCGTTCGGCGCGGGCGCGAGCCGCCCGGTCATCCGCGGCCTCGGCGCCGACCGCGTGCGCGTCCTCGAGAACGGCGTCGGCACCGGCGACGTCTCGAACATCAGTCCCGACCACGCGGTCAGCGTGGAGACCGCGGGCGCCGAGCAGATCGAGATCGTGCGCGGTCCGGCCACGCTGCTCTACGGCAGCAACGCCGTCGGCGGCGTCGTCAACGTCATCACCGAGCGCATCCCGACGCGCGTGCCGAGCCAGCTCGTCACCGGCACGCTCGACCTCCGCTACGCCAGCGCGGCGGAGGAGAAGACGAACATGCTCTCGCTCCAGGGCGGCCGCGGGAGCCTGGCGTGGCATGCGGACGTTACGCTGCGCGACACAAACGATTACGCGATCCCCTCGCCGGCCGATCCGGACGATGATCCGGAACATTTCACCGGCACGCTCGAGAACAGCGCGCTGCAGGCGCGATCGGGCACGTTCGGCGCGTCGTGGATCGCGGCGCGCGGCTATCTCGGTTTCTCGGTGACCAACTTCTCCACGCTCTACGGCGTCCCCGGCCACCAGCACCACGGGGAGGAAGAGGAAGAAGGGGAGGAGGGAGCGGGCGTGCGGATCGATCTCGACCAGCGCCGCGTCGACCTCCAGGGCGAGCTCAGTCAGCTCGGGATCTTCAACAGCGTCCGGGTCCGCTTCGGCACGACCGACTATCAGCACGTCGAGCTGGAAGGCGCCGAGATCGGCACGCGCTTCACCAGCGACGGGTGGGAAGGGCGCCTGGAAGCGCATCATCGTACCTTCGGCGCGATCAACGGCACCTGGGGCGTCCAGACGTCGCTGACCGACTTCGTCGCGGCCGGCGAGGAGGCGTACATCCCGCCGAACGAGTCGCGCTCCGCGGCGGTGTTCGCGTTCGAGGAGTGGCGCGGAACGAAGCTCGACGTCCAGTTCGGCGGCCGCTACGAGAGGCATGAGGTCAGCGTGACCGAGGGCGATCTGCCGAGCCGCGACTTCAACGGCGTCTCCGGCTCGATCGGCGCGATCTATCGTCCGGTGGAGGGCTACGTCGTGGCGTTCTCGCTCGCGCGCGCGGTGCGCCTGCCGACGGCGACGGAGCTCTACGCGAACGGGCCGCACGCGGCCACGAGTCAGTTCGAAGTCGGCAATCCGAACCTCAACGAAGAGACGAGCGTCGGCGTCGACCTCTCCTTCCGCCGTACGGTCGGGCCGTTCCGCGGCGAGCTGAATCTCTTCAACAACGCCTTCGACGGCTTCATCTTCGACGCGCCCACCGGCGACGTCGAGGACGATTTTCCGGTCTTCCAGTTCGTGCAGCGCGACGCCCGATTCCGCGGCATGGAGCTGCTGACGCACACGCACGTCGCCAGCCGCGGCGAGTCGCACCTCGAGCTCGACCTCGGCGCCGACTACGTCCGGGCCACGCTCGCCGACGGCGGCGGCAACCTGCCGCGCATCCCGCCGATGCGCGCCATGGTCGGCCTCCGTTTGCACGGCGGCCCTTTGACGGCGATGGCGGAAGTGCGCCACACCTTCGAACAGGACGAGACGGCGCCGAACGAGACTTCCACGGACGGCTACACGTTCGTCAACGCGCACGTCGGCTACCGCTTCTTCCTCGCGAGCACGATCCACGACGTGATGCTGCGCGCGACCAACCTCACCAACGAGCTGGCCCGCTCGCACCCCTCGCCGCTGAAGGACGTCGCGCCGCTGCCGGGACGCGACATCACGCTCAGCTATCGCGTAGGCTTCTGACGATCATGCGCCGTCTCCTCGTTCTCCTCTTCTGCTCGCTCTCTCTGCACGCGGCGGCGTTCAAGTCGCATGACGGGACGACGCTGTACTACGACGTCGTGGGCAAGGGGGAGAAGGTCGTGCTGCTCTCCGGCGGGCCGGGGTTCTCGCCGGAGTACCTGCGTCCGGTCGCGGAGAAGCTCGGCTCCAGGTACGCGTTCGTGCTCTTCCATCAGCGCGGCACCGGCAAGTCGGTCGTGCCGGTGTATGATGTCGTCGGCGACCTCGAGGCGTTGCGCGAGGAGCTGAAGGTCAAGCAGTTGACCATCGCCGGACACTCGTTCGGCGGCATCCTCTCCATGATGTACGCGCGCGAGCATCCGCAGCGGATCGCGAAGCTCGTGCTGATCGACTCCGGCGGCCCGACGTTGAAATCGGTCATGAAGTTCAATGCGAACCTCGAGGCGCGGTTCTCCGAGGAGGACAAGGCGAAGGTGAAGGAGTGGACGGCAGCGAAGACGAAGGAGAACCATCGCCGCGCGGTGCTGGAGATCACGAAGGCGAAAACACCCGCGTACTTTGCCGATCGCGCCAGGGCCAGGCCGCTCATGGACTCGATGACCGAGGAGTCGTTTCACGACGGAGTGTTCTGGTCGATCGTGCCGCAGATGATGGCCCTCGACCTGCGCGAGGGGCTGGAGAAAGTGAAAGCGCCTGTGCTGGTCATCCACGGGAAGCAGGACCCGCTCGAGACCGCCGAGGAAGTGCACCAGACTTTCCCCGGCTCGAGGCTGGAGATGCTCGATGACGCCGGGCATTTTCCGTGGCTGGAACAGCCCGACCGTTTCTACAAAATAATCAACGACTTCCTGTCGCAGGGCATGGTTCCTGCTCTTGAGAAAGAGCGGGGGACTTTGACCTATGACAAGAACTAAATCACTGACTGCAGCAACCTTAGCGCTTCTGTTCCTCGCCGCCTGCGGATCGTCGGGCGGACTTGGGGACATCCTGGGCGGAGGGTCGCCCTCGAATCAGAATTACGAGCTCCGCGGCACGGTCGACTACGTCGATCCCAACAGCCGCTCGGTGTACCTGACCAACGTCAGCGGCCACAACTCCTCGATGCTCTCCAGCGGCGGCAACGGCAACAGCGTCCGCGTCTATTACGAAGACCGCACACCGGTGAGCTGGCAGGGGCAGAGCTACCGCGTCGAAGACCTCGAGCGCGGCGACCAGGTGATGGTGCGCGTCGACGAGGCGGGCAACAACCAGCTCGTGGCCGAGTCGATGACGGTGACGCACAACGTTTCGTCGGGCAGCTCCGGCAACAACTCGTCCTACCCGAGCTACGGCACGACCGTGCGCGGTACGGTCCGCTACATCGACACGGCCCGCCGCACGATCGAAGTCGACCGCGGCAACGGCTCGCTGATGTACGTGGAGTACGAGACCAACACCCCGGTTCGCTACAACAACCAGACGTACCGCACGACCGACCTGGAGCGCGGCGATGAGATCGAGATCCGCTTCAGCGACCTCGGCGGCAACCGCTTCCTGGCGCAGGACGTGACGGTGCTCCGCAGCGTCAGCTCCGGCTCGCTCGGCAGCGGCTCGACCTCTTCGACCAACTACTCGACCATCCGCGGCACGGTGCGCTCCGTCGACACCTCGCGCCGGACGATCGAGCTCGAGTCGGCCACGTGGCGGTCGAACTTCAACAGCGGCACCGGCAGCAACAGCTCGCGCGTGATCGTGTCGTACGACGCGAACACGAACGTCGACGTCTCCGGCCGGCTCCACCCGGTCTCGGGACTCGAGCGCGGCGACATCGTCGAAGTGCAGGTGAGCAATCCGAATGCGACGACGCCTTTCGCGCAGCGGATCGTTCTCGTGCGCGACGTGAACAACTAAGCGAATGAATGTTTGGGCGGGCGCGTCGCGCGCTCGCCCAATTCGCGCGTTTCAGCCCGCCCAATCCTCTCCCTGCAGCTCTTCCAGCAGTCTCCGGCACATCTCGCGTCGCGCCTCGCGACGGGCATGCAGCCACTGCTCCGCACCCGCGGGCAGCCAGTCCGGCACCGCCACATCCGACAGCGCGGCGCGCAGGACGTCCATCAGCGAGCTGCCCTCGCGTCGGGAGCGCGTCAGCAGCTCCGCCAGTCCGCGCACCCCGGCGTTGTCGATCAGGATCGCTGCCGCGACGGCCCGCTCCGGGCCGGTGACGGGCGTGTCGAGGCGCGCGATCGACATCGCCGTGCGACGCAGTTCGTGCTCGGTGAGTCCGTCGACCGTCAGCGTCGCGCGCGAGATGTGGCCGACTTTCTCGAGCCATTTTCCGAGACGGTGGAAACGGAGCAGCAGCTCGAACGCGCGTGCCTCATCGGGCGGCGGTGTGTAGAGGCGCCGTGCGATCCCGGCGATGCGCTCGACCTCGTCGACGCGCGAGGCGCCGTCGAGATCCTGGTACAGCGGACGAAGGAACGACTCGAGGTCCATGGCGCGCGGAGTATACGTAGGACGTCCGCTGCGTATTTTTGGCGCCGCGAGGAGCGCGCGCGGTTCGCTGCGGCCAGCCCGCCCGCCCACGGGAGGGGCGGGCTGAAGCCACGCCCTACGTTTCCACCGTCTGCGGCGTAGGCGCGAACGCCCGCCGTGTCCTCCTCAGTCGAACGTTTCGCCGCAGGCGGCGCAGCGCCAGCGGCCGCGGATCAGGAGGAAGACCGCCGTTGCGGCGATGGCGTAAAAGGCCAGGTCGATGGAGCTGATGCCGACGCCGACCGCGATGGCCAGGACGGCCACGAGGAGGAACATCCGGCCGCGGCGGGAGGAGGCCACGTCGGTGGCCTCGCAGGCGGGGCAGGCGCGTTCGCGCTCTTCCTCGTCGGCTTCGTGGATTTCCGAGGGGGCGGCGGCGGTCTGGGCGTTGAGGACGTCGCCGGCGCGGATGGCGTGCACGTTCTCGACGCGCACTTTGAGCCGGCGCTCGACCGCGTCGTCGACCACCGCGGCGATGCCGGCGGAGTCGAGGGCTCCTTTCGCCGCGCGCGCGTCGTCGTCGGCGGAGTAGGCGGTCACGGTCACGAACGGGTCGGACATGGTCATGGATAAGACCGCGGCGGGCTGGGGCATTCCGAGGCGTGGTTGCGTGCGGCGGTCCTCTGCCGGTAGAGTGCGCCCGGTTTGAAGACGAAGTACGTTGGTATTGCAGTCCTCGCGGCGCTCCTGGCGTCGCCGGCAGTCGCGGAAGAGCCGCAGACGCCACCGCAGCAGCAGGCCGCGGCCAAACCTCCGGGCATGGTCGACCGCGCGCTGTCGTGGATCGGCGTGCGCTATCGCTTCGGCGGCCAGGACGAGAAGAAGGGCTTCGACTGCGCGGGTCTCGTGCGGCGCGCCTTCGCGACGGTCATCGACCTGCCGCGCACCGCCGCCGCCCAGTTCCGGCAGGGCTGCCTGGTCGAGCGCAACGAGCTCCAGCCGGGCGACCTGGTGTTTTTCAAGAACACGTACAAGCGCGGGATCTCGCACGTCGGGATCTACGTCGGCGACGGGCAGTTCGTGCACGCCGCCAGCACCCGCCGGGCGGTCGTCGTCGACCGTCTCGACTCGCCGTACTTCAACAAGCGCTTCGCCGGCGGACGCCGGGTCATGTCGGCCGGACTCGTGCCCGTCGCGCTTCAGTAGCCGCCGACAAATCGCCCGACGAAAAACGCCCGCCGGTTTGCACCGGCGGGCGTCGTCGTGAGAAGCGGGAAAACCTCTAGTACGTGATCTTGGCGCCGAAGCGCCAGACGCGGGGCGCCTGGATCTCGGTGATCCTGCCGCCGTTCGCGATCGGGTTCGCGTCGTTGAGCAGGATCGTGTTGCGCTGCAGGATGGTGCGCTGGTTCGTCGCGTTGAAGACGTCCGCCGACAGCGTGACGCCGACCGTATCCAGCAGGCGGAAGTCCTTCGCCAGGCGCAGGTCGAGCTGATAGACATTGTCGAAGCGGATGTCGCCGACCGGGTCGAGGACGACCGTGGCCGTGCCGCCGCGGAGGCCGGTGATGTTCGCGCGCTCCACGGCCGGGTAGCCCTGGCGGGCCATGAAGTTCGCGCCGATGTTGATCGCCCACGGCAGCGTGTAGACGCCGTTCAGGTTCGAGCTCCACTTCGAGTTGATGAACACGTTGCCGAACGCGCCCGAGCCGGCCGACTGCGGGGCCAGCTGACCGCCGGCGCAGGCCGGAGGTCCGGCCGAGGCCTGCACGCCGTTGACGATGCCGGTGGAGGGGAGGCCGGGCGTCGGATTGGCGAACGAGCTGTCGCCGCAGTCGTCCGTGAAGTCGTTGTAGCTGGCGTTGAAGCGCATCATGTAATTGCGGGACATGCGCTTGGTCGCCGTCAGGTCGAGGCCATTGAACGTCTGCGAGTAATCGGGACGGTTCGTGATGACGCTGAACGTCGGGTTCGGAACGCCGGTCTTCAGCTGATAGACGGGCGCGGTCGAAGTACCGAGCTGGCCGCCCGCCGTACGGCCCGCGTCGACGTAATCGGCCTGCGTATAGAAGTCGCCGCCGCCCTGCGTCTTCTCCCACATGATCGCGGCCAGGTCGTTATTGCGGCGGTGCGTGAACGAGAGACCGACCACGAAGTCGGTCATCAGCTCGCGGTCGACGCCGAACGTCAATTCGTCCGTGGTGGGCGGATTCATGTCGTAGTCGAGGCGACGCGTGCTCGTCAGCGACGACGGATTGGCGGGATTGATGCCGCCGAAGCTGCGCACTTTCACCAGCTCGTTGCGCTGGATGGTCTTGTCGTTGTTCGCGTCCAGACCGTAGAACGTGAAGAAGCTGTTGCCGACCGGGCTGGAGCTGGCCACGGTGGAGCCCATCTGGCTGACATAGCGGTTGTAGCTCGCGCGCAACAGCGTCTGTTTGGCCGTACCGAGCGCGTACGTGATGCCGATGCGCGGGCTGATGCTCGTCCACTTCAACGCTTCGCTCTGTCCCGGATACTGGATCCCGGGCAGCAGCGTGCTCATCGTGCCGCCGGCGCAGGCGAGGGAGTCGATGCAGGGAAGGGTCAGTGCCGTCGCCAGGATGGCGTTGGCGCCGATGTCCATTGCTTCGATCTGCGACTGCTGGTCGTCGTAGCGCAGGCCGGCCTGGATGGTCATGTTGCCGAACATGATCGTGTCGCCGACGTAGAACTCTTTGTATTCGCCGCTGTAGGAAGCTTGCGGCGGGCGGAAGAGCGAGGCGATGCCGCAGCCTTCACCGATTCCGGCGCAACGCGCCGGACTGGCGGTCGTGGCCAGATAGCTCCAGAAACCGCCCGACGGGCCGGGATACGAGGTGGCCGAGGTCACGGGCGTGTCGCGATAGCCGTAGCCGAATTTCAGCTCGTGATTGACGCCGAAGTCGACGAACGCCGCGCCGTCGGCGCGATACTGCTTCTGCGGACGCACGGTCTGGTAAGTCTGATACCCGTCGCGGAAAACGCCGCCGCCGTCTTCCCAATACGACTTCGCTTCCGTCCCGGTGCCGCCGTTGGCGAAGAGGCCGAAGCCGCCCTCGACCTTCGACCACATGCCGGTCAGGTAGAAGCTCGAATTGAAGACGTGCGTGTCTTCGAGCTTGTAGACCTTGGTCGGGCCGGTCTGTTTCCACGACGCCTCGAACGGACGCAGCGTGGAGAGGTCGCGCGCGTTGCGGAATTTGTCGCCGTACGTATACGAGGCGACGAAGCTGTTCGCGGACATGAGCTGCGCGTTCACTTTGAGGTTCTTGTTGCGCAGGATCGTGTCGTCGGGGATGAGGATCTGGCCGGGTGCCTGCGACTGCCAGGTGGAGATCTTCTGATCGCCGCGCGCGCCCCAGACCCACAGCCGGTCGCGGAGGATCGGCCCGCCGATCTCCCCGCCGTAATCGCGCACGTAATTCACGCGATTGGTCAACTGGAGATAGCTCTTCGCTTCGTCCGGCACGGTGGCCTGGGCCGAGGTGCTGCCGGGGACATAGAGATAGCGCAGCGAGCCTTTGTAATCGTTCGTGCCGCGCTTGGTGACCATGTTCAGCTGCACGCCGCCCGTCTGGATGCGCGGGTCGGAGCCGCCGGTGGTCACGTTGAGCTCTTCGAACGTGTCGAAGTCGTAATACGTCGGCGACGACCCGGTCGCGCCCATGTCGGTGATGTTCACGCCGTCGATGTTCCAGGTGCCGTCATTGCGCGGCGCGCCCTTGGAGATGTAGATCGACTGCTGGCCGCTCTGCGTGCCGCCGATGTTGATGCGGTCGACCTGCACGCCCGGTGTCGACTGCAGGATCATCCACGGGTCGCGCGCCGTGGGGACGCTTTCCAGCTCGACGCGGGTGATGTTCGCGCCCGTGCCGGTCTTGCGGACGTCGAGCAGCGGCGCTTCCGCGCTGACGGTGATCGCTTCCTCGACGGAAGGACTCATCGTCACCGTGAGGTCGGCGTTCGAGCCGACGCTGATCGAGACGCCGGTGCGTGTGGCCCTTCCGAAACCCTCCAGCTCCGCGCGCACGGAGTACGTCCCGGGCGAGAGGCTGAGGAACCGGAACGTTCCCTCACCATCGGTGACGGTCGTCTGCGGGGCGCCGACGCCGGTGAGGACCACCGTCACGCCGGGGAGCATCGCGCCGTCTTTGGCCACGACTTTCCCGTAGATGTTGCCGGTCTGGAACTGCGCCGAGGCACTGAAGGCGAACAGCAGGAAGACCAGAGCAGCCGCTGAGGCTGCGAACAACCGGGGGTGTGTTCGGTTCATATCCGCTCCTTTTTCACAGTCGATTGGCCCGCGATGGAGCCGGGTCGCACACGGAATTCGCCGGATAAGTCGATATTCAGTTTTATGGAACGCAGCCGATGGCTGCAAAGGCCCGGCCCGGTCGGTCAGCGGCGCGCGCGAGAGGAATCGGCCAGGGCGGCGGGACGCGATTCGGGAAATTGTTGCAGAAAGTTCAATTTTCCGTAACAGGCCCGAATCGCCTCCTTCGGCGGCGGCGGCTCCCATTTCGGGAAGAAGCGCAGCATCCAGTGCCCGGCGATCCGCTCCCGGAAGTAGCGCTCGTGCTCCCACTCCACCTCGGCCATGTCGAGCAGGCACTCGATCATGTCAGCGTGACCTGACGCCTCGGCGAAGCGCGCCGCTTGCTCGTACTCGACGATGTTCGTCCGCTCCAGCTTCCCGGCCCCGTACATCGGGATGAACCAGCCGCCGAAGCGGCAGAGCAGGCCGATGCTCTTGCCGATCAACCAGAAGACCACCTCGCGGGCCAGGTTCGGTCTCGCACCGAGCTCCATCAGCAGCGTCTGCACGAGCGCGCGGTGATGCCACTCCTCCGACTCGATCGTGCGGATCCGCTCCCGCTCCTCTTCCGACTTCACGCTGCGGCCGTGGCCGCGGTACGCGAACCCGGCGGCAAGCTCGCCCGAGCAGGCGGCCTGCAGCACGCGAATCAGGCTGGCTTCGGGGGAGCGCATGGGCGGAACGGAGTATAGCGAGGGTGTCCGCTTCTGAAACCAGCGGTGGTCGATTCCGTACATCGATCCATGATCGGAGGGTTCCGCATGAGATTCACAGCACTTACGACCGCAGCCGTGCTCCTGACGGCAGGTTCGGCCTTCGCGGGCAACGGGCTGTTCGACGACATGGACTGCAGCCACACCGCCCCGCACCGGGCCACCACTCCCGCGGCCGGCGTGTCGCGCATCGTCATCCACGCCGACTCCGGCTCCCTCAAAGTCGACGGCACGCCGGGCGCCACGCAGATCGTCGCCGCCGGCACCGCCTGCACCAGCGACGAGGACTTCCTCCCGCGCATGACGCTGACCCTGCGCAAGTCGGGCTCCGACCTGCACATCACCGCCGACATCCCCGACAAGAACGTCATGTTCGGATTCTTCAGCGCCCGCCTCGACCTCGGCGTGACGATCCCGGCCGGTCTGCCGGTCGTCATCGACGACGACAGCGGCTGGATCAAAGTCGCGAACGTCGGCCCGCTGACGATCGACGACGACTCCGGCGCGATCGAAGTGCGCGGCGTGCGCGGCAACCTGACCATTCACGACGACTCCGGCGCCATCGACGTGGACAACGTCAGCGGCAGCGTCTCCATCGAGGACGACTCGGGCGAGATCGTGGTCCGCAACGTCGGCGGCAACGTGGAGATCGAAGACGACTCCGGCGCGATTTCCGTGGCGCGCGTCGAAGGCTCGCTCCGCATCCGCAACGACGACTCCGGCTCCATCCTCGTGCAGAACGTGAAGCGCGACGTGACCATCGACGAAGACGGCTCCGGCGCGATCGACGTCGCCGACATCGGCGGCAACTTCACCGTCAGCCACAAGAGCAGCGGCGGAATCGATCACGTGCGCGTGGCGGGGAGAGTACGGATTCCGGAACGGGACTGACCACCTTCCGCGCGCGTATGGAGTGCGGCGGCCTTAGTGAATTACTCCGCTCGACGACGGCACAGCGGGTTCTGTCACGCCGGAGGCGTGCAGGACGGTAGCCGGTGGTAAGCGCCGCCGGCGCGCCACCACCGGTGATGGTGCGACAACGATTTGCACCCCAGCGGGGTGCCGTCC
>DASVSV010000336.1:0-6052 GCA_036387915.1 Thermoanaerobaculia bacterium | reverse complement strand
CTGAAGCCACGCCCTACGTCTTCACACTTTTGGCGTCAGAGACGATCGGCGCGAGATGCGTGGGTCTGCTTAGTACAGGTACCGCACCCCCACCTGGAACGAGCGCGGGACATAGTCGGGATGCGTGGAGAGAATGCGGCCGAAGTTGGCGTTGGCGAAGTCGGTCGTCGGGACGCCCCAGGTGATGCGGTCCGTCACGTTGAAGATGTCGAGGCGCAGGACGACGCTGTTGCTGAGGATGCCGAAGCTCTTGGAGAGGCCGAGGTCGATCTGCTCGCGGCCGTCGGTGTAGAACGTGTTCCGGCCGACGAGGTCGCCGATCTCGTCGTCGGTGGTGGCCCGGCGGAACGCGCTCGCGGGGAGCTCCGACGTCGACGTGTTCGGGTTGTTGACGTGCCAGCCGCCTGAGCGCGACGGGTCGACCGCGACTGGACGCTGATTGGCGACGCCGTCGAAGTCGATGTCGACCGCGCCGCTGTCGGTCAGCGTGAACGGCGTACCGGACGAGAGCCGGATGACCGTCGAGAGCTGCCAGCCGCCGAGGATCGCGCCGAGGGCGCCGCGGTTCTCGCGGAAGAACGGCAGCAGGTAGCTGCCGGTCATGGTGAAGCGGTGACGCGTGTCGAAGCGCGACAGTCCGCGTTTGTACTCCTCGGCCTCCGGCGGGAAGATGTTGATGTCGCCCGCGCCTGACGCCGTGGCCTCGGAACCGGAGTCGATGGCCTTGCTGAACGTGTACGTCGCACGGCCGTTGAAGCCGCCGATCAGGCCCGACTCGAACTCGAGCTGGCCGGCGTGGTACGAGCTGTCGGCGACGTTGTCGACGACGAGGTTGGTCGTGTAGCGCGCGTCGGGACGGCGCTCGTTCGTGCGCGGCACGCGGAGGGAGATCTCGTTCGCCGCGATCGGCACCGCCACCGGACAGGTCGCGTTGATGGCCACGCCGGGCGTGCCGGTACCGGCGCAACGCGCGTCGGCGGCGACCTTCCAGGTCGTGCCGTCCGGCCGCACCGGCAGGTTCTCGAAGCGGTACTGCAGCAGGTCCTTGCCCAGCGTGCCGATGTAGCTCGCGCGCAGGCGCGAGTTGCGCAGCAGCTGCCGCTCGAAGGTGAGGTTCCACTGCCGCGTCTCGGGCATCTCCAGCTCCGGGTCGATCAGCGTGAGCGACACGCGCTGGGTCGGCGGAACGCCCGGGGTGAAGACGAAGCCGTTCGTCGGATCGGCGATGTTGGTGCTGTTGGCGATGCTGAGCGAGGTCGCGAACGGCGGGTTGTAGCGGACGTTCGCGCCGCCCTGCGAGAAGATCGACTGGAACACGCGGCCGTGGTAGACGCCGTAGCCGCCGCGGATCGAGAAGCGTCCGTTGCTGCCGGTGATGGCGCCCAGGAACGGCACGTCGCCCCAATCCGGCGTGTAGGCGAAGCCGAGTCGCGGGTCGAGGTAGCTGTTGTCCTCGTAGAAGTAGTCGATGCGGTTCTCGGCTTCCTGCGGCACGGAAACGGACTCATAGCGCAGGCCGAGGTTCAGCGTCAGGTTGTCGAACGGCCGCCAGTCATCCTCGGCGTAGAGATTGACTTCGTTCAGCTCGTTCTCGAGGTAATCCGGTCCGTACGATCGCTGGAACGTCGAGACGCAGCCCGCGAAGAACGCGTGCAGGCCGGTCGGATACGTGACGCCGCCGCAGGTCGCGGTGAAGTTCCAGAAGCCGCGGTTGTTGTTCGAGGCGCGGTCGTTGAGCTCCGAGCGGCGGATGTCGGTGCCGGCCTTGAGCGTGTGGCGCGACCACATCGCGGTGGAGATGTTGTAGACGAGCTGGTGATCGCGCTGGTCGCGGTTGATCGGATACGCGCCGGCGTTGCCGATGATCGTGCCCGGCGTGATCGCGGCGAAGCGTACGATCGGCGTGTCGTTGCCGGCCAGGATGTCCACGTTCGTGCTGCGGATGCCGAGGCCGTAACGCGCCTCCTGCACCGTGCTGCCACCGAGGACGTTCGTCCAGGTGATGCCGAAGTTCGACTGCTCGTTGTCCTGCAGGGTCTGCTCGCCGATGATCAGCTCCCGGTTCTCGCGAACCTGGTCGCTGTGCTGATAGCGCGCGTTCACGGCGTTGTTCGCGCTGGCGTTCCAGTCGAGGCGGGCCGACCAGTCCTTGTCGGGATTGTTCGCGAACTGCGGGTAGAGGTAGGCGCGGCTCGAGAGCTGCGGCGCGTTGGGCGAGACGCCGGTCGGGAAGCGCGCCAGGATCGAATCCTGGAACGCGCGGTTGGCCGCGGTGTCATTGCCGAGCGAGAGGCGCGGCAGGGCCATGTCCGAGGCCAGGATCAGCGGGCGGCCGACGTTCGTGTTGCCCTTGAACTCGACCGTGTCGTAGTTCACGAAGCCGAACAGCGTGTCCTGGATGAGCGGAAAGCCCGCGGTCGCGCCGTACTGGCGGCGATAGTTGTCCGGCAGGTCCAGCGAGCGCTCGAAGAACTTCTTCTCGTTCCACTGCCCGTCCTGGCCGTAGCCGTAAAGCTCGCCGTGGATCTCGTTCGTGCCCGACTTCGTCTGCACCAGGACCACCGCGCCGTAGCCGCGGCCGAACTCCGCGCTGTAGCTGTTCGAGAGCACCTGGAACGACTTGATCGTCGCCAGCGCCACGCCCTGGCGGTGCTGGTTCTCCGACGAGTCGTCGTTGTTGACGCCGTTGATCTGGAACGTCGTGCCGCGCGTACCGGCGCCGTTGAAGTTCGCCGACGATCCCGAAGACAGCGTCGGGCTGTCCATGCCGCCGCCGGGGTTCGTCTCCTGATAGCCGGCCAGCGTCGAGGCCAGGCCGAGGAAGCTGGTCTGGTTGACCTGGGGGATGGCCATGATCTCTTCCGAGCGCATGGTCTGCTTGATCTCGCCGTCCGTGACGTTGATGCGCGGCGCGTCGGCGGAGACCGTGACGGTCTCGGAGATCGACGGGTCGAGGACGAAGTCCTGCACCGTCTCCTGGTTCAGCTCCACGCGCACGCCGGTGCGGCGACGCTCGCCGAAGCCGGCCAGTCCGGCGTGGACGTCGTAGCGGCCGGCCGGGAGGAACGGGGCATTGAAGAAGCCTCTCTCGTCGGTGACGACGATGCGCTCGAGGCCCGTCTCCGTATTGCGCACCGTGACGGTGACGCCGGGGACGCCGCCGCCCGAGCTGTCTGCGACGGTGCCGGACATCGTGCCGGTGACCGTCTGGGCGAGAACCTGAACCGTGAACAAGAGAACGACCGCACAGCGGAGCATCAACACGCGCATTCGAACCGCCTCCGTTTGCTTTTCGTCCGGGGATGAGGGAGAGGCGATCAGTATATTTCGTTACATTCGCGAAATCCCAGAGAGAACTTTGGACGCGACACTCGCGGACCGTGAAGAGATTTTTATTGTTGCCGGTGGTGATGCTGGTCGCCGCGTGCGAAACCGGCGTGGACGGAGCATCCCGCGAAGCCCCACCCCGGCCGTCCAGCGTCCAACGCCGCAACGACGACGAGGTCAAGTCCACCGGCGTGATCAAGCCGATGGTCGGCGCCGAAGTGCGGGTCGGGTCACGCGTATCGGGCGTCGTACGGCGGCTGTTCGTCCGCATCGGCGACCGCGTCGAGAAAGGGCAGCTCCTCGCGGAGCTCGACGACCGCGACCTCGTCTCGCGGCGGCGTGAGGCGCTGGCGGCGCTGAACCTGGCCCGAGCCAACCTCAGTTACGCGCGCGCCGATCTCGCCCGCAAACGCGACCTGCGCGACCTGCTGTCGCCGTCCGAGCTCGACGTCGCGCAGCGCGCGTTCGCGGTGGCGGAGCAGCAGACCGCGGGCGCGCAGGCCGCGCTCGAAGCGGCGACGACGCAGCTCGGCTACGCACGCATCGCCGCGCCCATCGCGGGCGTCGTCGCCTCGATCGCGACGCAGGAAGGCGAGACCGTCGCGGCGAGCTTCGCGGCGCCGACGTTCGTCACGCTGCTCGACCTCGAACGGCTCGAAGTCTGGGCGTACGTCGACGAGACCGACATCGGCCGCATCCGCCCCGGCCTGCCGGCGCGCTTCACCGTCGACACGTACGGCGGCGAAGAGTTCACGGGGCGCGTCACGGCCATCTATCCGAAGCCGGAGATCCGCGACAACGTCGTCAACTACGTGACCGTCATCCGCTTCGACGCCCCGCGCGATCGCGTGCTGCGCCCGGAGATGACGGCGACCGTGCGCATCAAGGAAGGACCATGATCGAACTGCACGACATTCGTAAAACCTACACCCGTCCGACGGGCGAGCCGGTCAACGCCGTCGCCGGCGTCTCGCTGGCCATCGGGCGCGGCGAGTTCGTGGCCATCACCGGCACCTCCGGCTCCGGCAAGTCGACGCTGATGAACATCCTCGGACTGCTCGACCGTCCGACCACCGGCCGCTACACGTTCGACGGCGAAGACGTGGCGAAGCTCGGCGTGCGGGAGCAGGCCCGCTTCCGCAACGCGCGGGTCGGCTTCGTCTTCCAGGCCTTTCACCTGCTGCCGCGCACGTCGGCGCTGGAGAATGTCGAGCTGCCGCTCCTCTACTCCGACCGCCAATCCGTCGAAGGCCTCGGGCGCAAGGCACTGGAAGCAGTCGGCCTCGGCGATCGCATGCAGCACACCCCGTCCGAGCTCTCCGGCGGCCAGCAGCAGCGCGTGGCCATCGCCCGCGCGCTCGTCAACGAGCCCGACCTGCTCCTGGCCGACGAGCCGACCGGCAACCTCGACCCGCGCTCCGCGGACGAGGTCATGACCATCCTCCGCGACCTCAATCGCAACGGACGCACGATCGTCCTCGTCACGCACGACACGGCCATGGCCGCGCACGCGCAACGCGTGGTGCGGATCGAGAACGGGGTGCTGGCGTGAACGCGCGACTCGTGCGCCACAGCTTCCGCTCCATGCGCCGCTTCAAACTGCGCAGCGCGTTCATCATGCTGGGCAGCTTCGTCGGCGCGGCCGCGCTCACGCTGGTCGTCTCGATGGGCGAGGCCGCGGAGCGCAAGGTGTTGACGACCGTCGAGCAGCTCTTCGGCGCGTCGTCGATCGTGGTCATGGCCGGCGGCACGCAGCTCATGAGCGGCGCGCGCGGCAACGCGGCCCGGCTCACGCTCGACGACCTCGAGGCGGTCTCCGACGCGCTGCCGCAGATCGAAGCCTGGGACCCGCAGCAGGCCCTGCCCAATGCGTCCGTACGCGCCGATGGTGGGACGGCGACCGCGCGCATCCTCGGCGCGTCGGAGCGCTCCGAGCAGGTCTGGAATCGTGGCGTCGCACGCGGCGCGTACTTTGACGCGGCCGACGTGGCCCGCTCCGCGCGTGTCGCTCTCATCGGCGAGACCGTTGCTCGGGAGCTGTTCGGCGCGACCGATCCGATCGGCGCGGAGCTGCTGATCGGCAACGTGCCGTTCCGCGTCGTGGGCGTACTGGAACGCTTCGGCACCGACCTCCACGGCCTGGACCGCGACGACGAGATCGTCGTGCCGATCTCCACGATGATGCGCCGCGTGCTGAACGTCGACACGATCGCCGCGGCCAAGCTGCTCGTGCGCGATCCGCGCGACGTCGCCGCGACAACGAAGGAGATCGAGCGCCTGCTGCGCGAGCGCCACTCCCTCGCCGCCGGCCGCCCCAACGACTTCTCCATCATCAGCGCCACCGGCGTGCAGAAGATGGTCGACAAGGCGCAGCGCACGCTCGGACTGTATCTCCCGCTGGCCGGCGCGATCGTGCTGCTGGTCGCCGCGATCGTGGCCGCCACGCTGATGCTGGCGTCGGTCAACGAGCGGGTGAGCGAGATCGGCCTCCGCCGCGCGGTCGGCGCGCGTGTGGAGGACGTGCAACTGCAGTTCGTCGTCGAGACCGCGTCGACGATGCTCCTCGGCGCGTTGTTCGGGATCATCACCGGCTGCATCCTCGCCCAGCTCGCCGCGAACCGCCTCCACCTCGGCGACGTGCTTTCGTGGCGCGCGGCCCTGGTGGTGCTGGCCGTCTCCGCGGTCACGGGCGTGCTGGCCGGCGTCGTCCCCGCGCGCCGCGCCG
>DASVSV010000335.1:0-6022 GCA_036387915.1 Thermoanaerobaculia bacterium | reverse complement strand
ACGAAGCGCCGCCGGTCGCACCGGCCCGCCGGAGGCCCCTCGGTCGTCTTTCTTGCGCGGGTGCGCTCAGCGCTGGCGCCACGAGCGGACTTCTTCGAGGTACAGCTCCGCGCCCGGCGCTCCGCTGCCGACGGCGCGGCGCAGCTCGCGTTCCGCGTCGTCCAGCGCGCCATGCTCGGCCAGCGCCAGGCCGAGCTCGAGATGCTGGTCCGCCGCGACGGCTTCGACCTCTCGGACCGCCTCCTCGGTCGCCACGTGAAACAGCGCCTCGGCGTCGGTGGCGCGCGGCACCGTGCGGCGCTCGTCGCCGACGTGTGCCGTCACCTGCCACGAGTAGGTGCGTCCACGCTGCAGCGGCGCCGGCGGGCGCCAGAACGTCTCCTGCGTCTCCCCCGTCGCGGCGCCGGCGCCGGTCTCGCGATCGGCAACAGCGACCGTGTACGCACCGGCGCCCGGCATGGCCGTCCAGCGGAATGGCGGACGCGGATCGAGGACGACCGTCGCCACCGGCTCCTGCAGTGCGAATCCGACTCCCTGCTCGCCCGTGCCGCGGAGCGTTCCCGAGGTGTGCACGAGCGATGCGACGATCTCCGGCTTGACGAGCTTCCGCGGTGACGGCGCCGGCTGCGTGATGGCCGGACGTGTTTCGGTGCGATGTTCGACAGGCCCGGGCGGCGTGCTGACGGGCGTTCGGCGTTGCGCGATCGCGATCCCGAGGATGGCGATCAGGACCGCTGCTGCGGCGGCGATCCACCACGCGGGTCTGCGCGGCGCGAGGCTCTCGCGGACTCTGCGCAGATCGTCGGCCTCGGCGCGGCAGCGCGCACAGAGCGCCAGGTGTCCTTCCGCAAGCTCGCGGTCGATCCGGCCGGCGCGGCCGTCGAGCCATGCCTCCAGCTCCTCGTACGTGAGGTGCTCCGGTTCGTCGCCGTCTCCCGGGAAGATCACGATGTCGTCGCGATTCATCGCCTGGTCCTGCCTCCGCCGCCGGTTTTTACAGGGATCCCTGCCAGTGAAGAGTCCGAATCGGGGGGCTGGTTCCGACGTTCCGGCGCGGGCTGCGATTTTCCCCGTTTTTCGGTCATCCGGCGCAGGCGCTCGCGTGCCAGACGGCGCATCTTGATGACCTGCCGCGCCGTGGCGCCAAGGAGCTCGCCGATGGCGGCGTCGGTGAGCGGAAGCTGCTGCCAGAGGCGCTCGAATTCGCCCCGCGGGATCTGCACCGCTTCCGCGATTTCGGCGATCGTGGCCGTGCCGGTGTGCGGCAGGAGGCTGAGGCTCTCGCGCCCGTGCGCGTCGCGCAGGTTCAGCAGCAGTGCCGCGCGCTGGCGCGGCGAGAGCTCGCGGATGTCCTCCCACAACTGCCTGAGCGACATGCGCAGGTCGAAGTTCGTGTCGGCCGCGGTGAGCGACTGCACGTCGGCGTCCGTGAGCGGCAGCTCGACCCGCTGCTGCTCGAGCTGGATCGAGCGCGCGATGACGTCGACCAGCGCGTCGACCTCGATCGGCGCACCGAGATGGCGGAGCGCGGTCGAGACGAGCGCGTTGATCTGCGCGCGATCGTCCGCGCCGGCGTCGGCGCGCGCGGGCAGCGTCAGCGACTCCGCGCGCGCGGCGGAAACGGGCGGATGTCCCATCCAGGCGCGCATCCCGCACACGGTCGCGCCCTGCGCGCCGCGCCAGCTCGCCAGCTCGGGCCGATGGTTGAAGAGGTACTGCAGGTGATTGCGCAACCGCGTGCGCGTCGGATACCGCTCGCGCAGCCGCTCGTGGCAGCGGTTGTACGCGCACGAGACGATGTAGCCCTGCAGGTCGTGGATCTCGCGCGACGGATCGTCGCGGAGCTCGCGCAGACGGCGCAACAGGTCGGTGAGCGTGTCGGCGACGACGTCCTCGGCATCGGGCGCGTCGCGGACCACCGAGGTCACGACGCGGCGGACGATCGGCTTCGCCAGCTCGTCCAGGATGCGCGCGAGATGCAGATCCGCCTCCGGCTCTGCCGTCGCACCGAGAAACTCCCGGAGCAGAACGTCCGCGGAATCGTCGCGCATTGTCGTGACGATTCAAAATAATCCATGAAAGCAACGGCGAAGTGACAACTCCGTTACTGAGAGGGAGCGCCGCCGCTCACTTTCTACTGCTGCAGTTGCGGCTTGGGGGCGCGCTTGAGGAGCTCGGGCACGCGGGGCGAGCAGCAGGCGCGGGCGAGGGCGGCGCGGTCGCGGAGCATTTCCGGGTCGCCGCGCAACGTGGCGATCACGCTGGCGACGATCGGCGCGAGCGGCTCCGGAGTGGTGAGTCGGTAGTGCATCCACTTGCCGTCGCGGCGGGCGGCGACGAGGCCGGCCGCGCGGAGGACGCCGAGGTGGCGGGAGATTTTCGGTTGCGGCTCGCCGAGGACTTCGACGAAGAAGCAGACGCAGACCTCGCCGTCCGCGATCAGGTTGACGAGGCGGAGGCGGGTGCGGTCGGCCAGGGCGGCGAACACTGCATCGAGAGCAATCGGCTGGGACATATGCGCTTCGGCGGATATTCTACGACGGATTGCAAAGAATCGAACGTTCGTGCTATTTTGCGCCGCATTGTGGCTGAACGCACGACTCTCGCGTCCCCGCCTCTCGCCCTCTCGCTGATGCGCGGCGCCATGGGACTGCTCTCCCGCACCGCGCCCGACGTCGCCTCCCGCGTCGCGGTCGACCTCTTCATGAAGCCGCGCAAGTTCGCGCCGCCGGCGCGCGAGCGCGAGCTGCTGGCCGAGGGCACGCCGTTCGAGGTGCGCATCGGCGTGACCATGACCGTGCAGGCGTGGCGTTGGGGCAGCGGCCCCTCCGTGCTGCTCGTGCACGGATGGGAAGGTCGCGGAGCGCAGCTCTCGCCGTTCGTGCGTCCGCTGATCGCGGCCGGCTTCTCCGTCGTGACGTTCGACGCGATCGGCCACGGCGCCTCGTCCGGCTCGCGCTCTTCGCTTCCGCATTTCGCGTGGAGCGTGCGCGGCGTCGCCGACGCGGTCTCCGGACCTCACGCGGTGATTGCCCACTCACTCGGCTGCGCGGCCACGACGCTGGCATTGCGCGACGGACTGTCGACGGAGCGCCTGGTCTACATCTCGCCTCCGCTCGATCCTTCTGATTACGTCGCGCGCTTCGGCGACATCCTCAACATCAGCGCGCCGGTGCTCGATCGCATGAAGCTGCGCATCGAGGAGCGCTTCCTGCGCAAGTGGAGCGACTACTCGCTCGCGGAGAGCGCGCGCGAGATGACGGCGCCGCTGCTGATCGTGCACGACCGCGACGACGACGACACCTCGCATGCCGACGGCGTCACCCTTTCCGAGACCTGGTCGGGCGCGAAGATGATCTCGACGAGCGGACTCGGCCACCGCCGCATCCTCCGCGAGCCCTCGGTAATCGAGGCCGCAACGCGCTTCATTCTGGGCTGAACGTGCCGTTCATGACCCGGCCGTGCAGTTCGTGTCCGGATGGAAAGAGCGGCGGGCCGCGGCGTGTCTTACTCGGCAACAAGGAGACACACCCAGATGAAAACGACAAAGTGGATCACGATGGCAGCAGTAGTGACGCTCACCGCGTCGCTGGCGGTCGCGGCACCTCATGAAGGCGGCAAGCGCGGTCGTCACGGCAAGGGCGGCGGCGAATTCAGCCAGCGCCTGGCGCAGAAGCTCAACCTGACCGAGGCGCAGCAGGCGCAGGTCAAGTCGCTGCAGACGAGCTTCCGCGAGCAGAACAAGGCCTTCTTCCAGAGCTCCCAGGAGACCCGCAAGGCCTTCCGCGAGGCCAAGCGTGCCAACGACGCGGCGAAGCTCGAGCAGCTCGAGCCGGCCATGGAAGCGCAGCGCGCACAGTTCAAGTCGCTCCGCGAGGCGCACACGCAGCAGCTCCTGACGATCCTCACGCCGGAGCAGCGCACGCAGTTCGCGGCGATCAAGGCCGAGCGCGACGCGCGCCGCGGCAACAAGCAGCGCGGCGGCGACCGCTTCTAAAATCCACCGAGCATCGACAACGATAAAGGGAGGCGGAGACGCCTCCCTTTTTTTATGGAGTGCGGCGGCCTGGCCGCCGCTTTCCAACGCGCTGCCCGTCGCAGAACCGTGGATGTCTGAGTTGCGGAGCGGGTACGGACGGTTGCTCATGGAGCGCGGCAAACTCCTCCAATCGTGCGGCGTCAGGGCGTTCTGCACCCGAATGAGAAAGCGGCGCCAGGCCGCCGCACTCCATAAGGGTGCAGTTCGTGACAGGGGCGTGCAGGTGGGCGTCTGGCCGAAAGTCGGGCGTGAAACGGGGCGTTGAAGGAGGCATGAAGAAAAAATCAGCAATCGCAGCCACCGTGGTCGTCGTGCTCGCACTCGTGGCGGTGCTCGTGCACCGCGCCGCGCTTGCGGACGAGACCACTTCATACCGCTTCACGTCCGTCGAGCGCGGCGACATCGAGTCGACCGTCTCGGCCACCGGGACGTTGAGCGCCGTCACGACCGTGCAGATCGGCACGCAGGTCTCGGGGCAGGTCTCCGAGCTGCGGGTCGACTTCAACGACACGGTGAAGAAGGGACAGCTCCTGGCGCGCATCGACCCGACCCTGCAGGAGCAGGCCGTGGCCGACGCGCAGGCGTCGCTCGAACGTGCCCGCGCGCAGTATCTGCAGGCGCAGCGCGACGCCAATCGCAGCGGCGAGCTGATGTCCGCCGGCCTGGTCGCGCGCAGTGAGTACGAGACCGCCGACTCGTCGCTGGACGTGGCTCGCGCGAACGTAAAGTCCGCGCAGGTCGCGCTCGACCGTGCCAGGCGCAATCTCGAGTACACCAACATCTATGCGCCGATCGACGGCGTGGTCGTGGAGCGCAACGTCGACGACGGACAGACTGTCGCCGCCAGCCTCTCCGCGCCGCAGCTCTTCCTGATCGCAAACGACCTGACCAACATGCAGATCCTGGCCAGCGTCGGCGAGAGCGACATCGCCAGCATCAAGGAAGGGCAGAAGGTGAAGTTCACCGTGCAGGCCCTGCCGCGCCGCACGTTCGAAGGCGTCGTGCGCCAGGTCCGCCTGCAGTCGGCCACCAGCGAGAACGTCGTCAATTACACGGTCGTCGTGGCGGTGGAGAACAAGGACAAGCTGCTGCTGCCGGGCATGACCGCGCGCGTCGACTTTCTGACGAATTCCGCCGCGGACGTGTTGAAGGTCGCGAACGCGGCGCTGCGGTTCAAGCCGGAGCAGGGTGTGGAAGTCGTGGCGCCTGCCGCGCGCGAAAAGGCCGCCACCGGGACGGTGGCGGAACAGCCGGCGGGACGCCGGCGGTCCACCTCAGGCGGCGAGCGGCCGGCGGGTGG
This sequence comes from Thermoanaerobaculia bacterium, assembly GCA_036387915.1. Lineage (GTDB taxonomy): Bacteria > Acidobacteriota > Thermoanaerobaculia > Gp7-AA8 > Gp7-AA8 > QHVT01. Next base: position 683 of record DASVSV010000335.1, on the reverse strand, counting down.
GACGCTCTACGTCGAGAGCGCCGACGGGAAGCTGCAGGCCCTCCGCGTGCGCACCGGCATCACCGACGGCAAGACCACCGAGGTGCGTGGAAACGCGCTGAAGGAAGGGATGAAAGTCGTCGCCGGGACCGCGCAGCCGCAGAGCGCGGCCTCGGAGACCGCGAGCAATCCGTTCCAGCAGAGCGGTGGCGCACAGCAGGGCGGCGCGCGCCGTCCGGGAGGGTTCTGATGGAGAACGTCATTCGCACGGAGAAGCTGGTGAAGACCTACACCAGTGGCACGAATGAAGTGCACGCGCTGCGCGGTATCGACCTGACCATCGAGCGCGGCGAGCTGGTGGCGATCATGGGCACGTCGGGCTCCGGCAAGTCGACGCTCATGAACCTCCTCGGCTGTCTCGACTCGCCGACCAGCGGCGCGTACGAGCTCGATGGCGTGCGCGTCGAAAGCCTCGGCAGGAACGAGCTGGCGGCGATCCGCAATCAGAAGCTCGGCTTCGTCTTCCAGGGCTTCAACCTGCTGCCGCGCACGACCGCGGTGGAGAACGTCGAGCTGCCGCTGCTCTACGACCGCACCGGCACGAAGCGCAACACGCGCGCGACCGCGATCGCGGCGCTGGAGCGCGTCGGGCTCGGTCAACGTCTTGACCATCAGCCGAGCGAGCTGTCGGGCGGACAGCAGCA
>DASVSV010000334.1:0-55124 GCA_036387915.1 Thermoanaerobaculia bacterium | reverse complement strand
AGTCGCACCGCCTACGACGAAACTCGCTACCTCAAGCAGCTCGCCCTGCGAGGCTCATCTCTCGCCACGGCTGCCGCCTGACTTGACACGGAGGCTCAGATGTCCGGAGGCCTCCCGTCGTCCCCTCTCCGTGGGTCCGATGAAGCATCCTGCTTACGAAACGTTCCGCGCCGGCTCCCGCCGCCATCGCTGCGCGATGGGCATGTCTCTGCCGCTGCCGAAGGCTTTGCTGGAGACGCGGATGGTGGGGGCGGCTTGCTGGCGTTTGAATTCGTTGGTGTCGACGAGCTTGAGGATGCGGGCGACGAGGTCGCGGTCGTAGCCGGCGGCGGCGATGGCGTCCACTTCCTGCCATTCTTCGATGTAGAGCTTCAGGATGCCGTCGAGGACGTCGTACGGCGGCAGCGAGTCCTGGTCTTTCTGGTTGGGACGCAACTCGGCGGACGGGGCTTTGGTCATCGTTGATTCGGGGATCAGCACGCGATTGCGGTTGATCCATTTCGAGACGCGGTAGACCATGGTCTTGTAGACGTCGCCGAGGACGGAGAGGCCGCCGGCCATGTCGCCGTAGAGCGTGCAGTAGCCGACCGCGAGCTCCGACTTGTTGCCCGTCGTCAGCACCAGCGCGCCGGTGCGGTTCGACCAGGCCATGAGGATGTTGCCGCGGATGCGCGCCTGGATGTTCTCGTTGGTCGTGTCGAACTTTTTCTCGCCGAACAGTTCGTCGACGGCGGTCTCGTACGGCGCGTAGATACCGGAGATCGGCACGACACGGAAGGCGATGCCGAGGTTTTCGGCGAGGGCGAGGGCGTCGTCGATGGAGTGCTGCGACGAAAACTGCGAAGGCATCGCAATCCCGGTCACATGCTCCGGCCCCAGCGCCTCGGCCGCAATCGCGGCGGTCAGCGCGGAGTCGATGCCGCCGGAGAGGCCGATGGCGACGTCCTTGAAGCCGCATTTGGCGATGTAGTCGCGCGTGCCGAGGATGAGCGCCCGGCCGATCTCTTCCTCTTCGCCGAGGGCCAGGACCATCTCGCAGGGACTGCCCTGCAGCTCGACGAGCGTGTTGTGCTCCTCGAACGCGCGCGCGCAGAAAATCGTCTGCCCGGTGGCGTCGAAGACGATCGACGAGCCGTCGAACTGCAGCTCGTCGTTGCCGCCGACCTGATTCACGTAGACCAGCGGCACGTCGTAGCGTTTGGCAATGCTGGAGAAGATCTCCCAGCGCGCGCGGCGCTTGCCAGCGTTGAAAGGCGAGGCGGAGATGTTGAGCAGCACTTCCGCGCCCTGGCGCGCCAGATCGTCGACGGGGTTGTTGCAGTACATCTTGATGCCGTGCACCTCGTCGTCGAACCAGAAGTCTTCGCAGATCGAGACGCCGACGCGCTTGCCGGCGATCTCCACGATGTGCACCTGCTTGCCCGGCTCGAAGTAGCGCAGCTCGTCGAAGACGTCGTACGTCGGCAGGAGCATCTTCTTCTGCTCGAGCAGGATCTCGCCGTTGCGCGCGACGATGGCCGCGTTGTGCAGCGGCTTGCCGCACCACTGCGTGTTGCGGACCGGGCAGCCGAAGATGAGCGTCGTCTCGCCGGTCATCTTCGCCAGCGAGTCCCGCACGGCCAGCGCGCGGTCGATGAAATCGGGGCGGTCGAGCAGGTCGAGGGCCGGATAGCCGGTCACGGCGCACTCCGGGACCATGACCACGTCCGCGCCGGCGCGCACGCCTTCGTCGTACGCGCGCTGGATCAGCGCGGCATTGCCGGTGAGTGCACCAACGGTGGTGTTGATCTGTCCGATGAAGACTTTCATTTGTAAGAAATTGTGTCGGCGCCAAACCTTCAGCAGCGTGGAGCGTCTGTAGCGATTGAATCACAACTCGCGAAGGGGAAACCCCATGACATTGCGCACATCGCTGCGTCGCCTGATCCCGGTCCTGGCCGCGCTCCCTCTGTTCAGCATCGTTGCCCAGGAAGCAAAGCCGCGGCCGACCTTCCGCGCGGTGCGCGCGGAGAAGGCGCCGGTGGTCGACGCCGACCTCTCCGACGCGGCCTGGGCCAACGCGCCGGAGATGACCGGCTTCACGCAGCGCGACCCGAACGAGGGGCAGCCGGCCACGCAGCAGACGCGCATCAAAGCCGCGTATACGGAAGAGGCGATCTACTTCGCCGCGGTGATGGAAGACGACGGCAAGGCCACGCCGCTGCTGGCGCGCCGCGACAGCGACCTCAATAACGGCGACTACATCCGCATCAGCATCGACTCGCAGCAGGACCGCCTCAACGGCGCGGCCTTCGTGGTGAACGCGTCGAACGTGCAGATGGACATGATTCTGTACAACGACATCTACGACGACATCAGCTGGGACGCGGTCTGGGACTCGGCGGCGAAGATCACGGACAGGGGCTGGGTGGCCGAGGTGCGGATCCCGTATTCGCAGCTGCGGTTTCAGGACAAGCCGGTGCACACGTGGGGACTGAACGTCAGCCGCTGGAACGCGCGGACGCGCGAGAGCTCGCGCCTGGTGCATTCGCCGAAGACCGAGTCCGGCTTCGTCTCGCGCTTCGGCGATCTCGAAGGCATCGAAGGCGTGAAGCCGCGCCGCGCGTTCGAAGTGATGCCGTACGCCGTCGCGCGCACCGACCTGCGCAGCCGCGCCGACAATCCGTTCCTCTCCGCGACGACGCACAACATGGACGCGGGTCTCGACGTGAAGTACGGCATCACTTCGACGCTCACGCTGACCGGCACGATCAATCCCGACTTCGGCCAGGTCGAAGTCGACCCGGCGGTGCTGAACCTCTCGCAGTTCGAGACCTCGCTCACCGAGAAGCGTCCGTTCTTCACCGAGGGGGCGAGCGTCTTCCGCTTCGGCAACGGCCCCGCGAACTCGCGCTGGGGCTTCAACATGTCCTTCCCCACGTTCTTCTACAGCCGCCGTATCGGCCGCACGCCGCAGGGCTTCATCGACGCGGACCACGTCGACATGCCCGGCGAGACGACGATCCTCGGCGCCGCGAAAGTGACGGGCAAAGTCGGGAAAGGGTGGACGATCGGCATCTTCGACGCCCTCACCGACAAGGAAGAAGGCTGGTACCGCCTCGGCAGCGAAGTCGGTCAGCAGACCGTCGAGCCGATGACCAACTATCTCGTCGCGCGCGCGACGAAGGAGTACGGCAAGGACTCGCGCGCCGGCTTCATGTTCACGTCCGTGAATCGCCGCCTCTCCGACAATCTCGATCCCGTGCTGCGCGAGAGCTCGTATTTTGGCGGCGTCGACGGCTACACGCTGCTGAAGGACAAGGCGTGGATCATCGAGTGGCTGACCGGCGCGTCGCTGGTGCAGGGATCGGAAGACGCGATCGCGCGCACGCAGCGCAGCGGTGCGCGTTATTACCAGCGCCCCGACGCGGACCACGTCGAGTACGACCCGACGCGCACGTCGCTCACCGGCTGGATGGGTCGGGTGACGGTGGCCAAGCAGCAGGGGAAGTGGCGCCCGAACCTGCAGGTGCAGGCGCTCTCGCCCGGCCTCGAGCTGAACGACCTCGGGTTCCTGACGCGCACCGACGCCGTCTCCACGCACGCGGTGCTGCACTACCTCAATACCGATGCGACGAAGTGGACGCGCGAGATCAGCGGCTGGGTCGGCAAATACCAGAACTGGAACTTCGACCGCGACCTGACCGCGAACGGCGTGGCCAGCAACCTCTACGTGCAGCTCAAGAATTACTGGTCGGTGTACATGTGGGCCGGCGCCAACGCGGACCGGATCAACGACCAGGCCACGCGTGGGGGGCCGGCCATGGTCCGGCCGGGGTCCTCACACCTGGGCGGCGGGTTCGGGAGTGACAGCCGCAAGAAGGTCTCCGTGTCGATCGAAGGAGAACGCTCGCGGGACGGTTTTGGCGGCTGGTCGGACTTCATCTGGACCTCGCTGACCTATCGGCCGACGCCGGCCATCCGGATCGCCGTGACTCCGATGTTCAGTCGTGTCGACGAGATGGCGCAATACGTCACGACGATCCCGGATCCCACGTACGAGCCCACTTACGGCAACCGTTACGTCTTCGCGAAGCTGAACCAGCGCACGCTGGACCTCGGCATTCGCACGGAGTGGACGATGAACGCGCGCCTCTCCGCGCAGCTCTACCTGCAGCCGTTCATCGCCAGTGGCCACTATTCGGAGTTCAAGACGCTGACCCGCGCGCGCGACGACGAGTTCGCTCCGACCGCTGCGGTCGGCGATCCCGACTTCAACTTCCGCAGCGTGCGGGGGAGCGCGGTCGTGCGCTGGGAGTTCCGTCCCGGCTCCGCGATGTACGTGGTCTGGAGCGAGAACCGCTCCGACGTAGCGCCGGTCGGCGACTTCCGTCCCCGCCGCGACTTCAGCGCACTGCCGGACGCGCCGTCGCAGGACGTGTTCCTGCTCAAGTTCTCGTATTGGTTGCCGATCTGAGGGCGCTCTTATGGAGTGCGGCGGCCTGGCCGCCGCACTCCTATTCGCGACCAGCACTGCCGAGCCGCACCCGAATGGCAGGTCGCACCCGAATATCAAAGCGGCGGCTAAGGCCGCCGCACTCCATAAACTCCGTGGTTACATCTCCTGCGCGCTGCGCCCCGCTACCTGCGCCCTCTGTTAGCATTCGAACCATGAGCGACGACTTCGGCACCATCTCGGCCCGTCGCGCGCGGGAGATCGACGTGCTGCGGAAGCATCGCGAGTCGCTCGTGAAGATGCTGGAGGACGTCGACGCGCAGTTGCGCGAGCTCGGCGACGTCACCGCGCCGGTCATTCCGCCGCCTGCTCGCCGCACGGTCGAGCCGCCAGCGCCAGGCCACGACATCGACTCCCGTCCGATCGTCAACACCGCGACGTACGACGACGAGCCGGAGAGCGTGGCCGCGCAGCCGGGCAGCGGTGCGCGCGTGCTGCTCATCATCGGCGTGGCCATCCTCGCGCTGGCGCTGATCGGCTATCTGATCTGGCGCGCCAGCTCCGATCGTCCCGCGGCCGCGACCGGCACGGTCATCGAGGAATCAACGGCGGTTGAGACGAACGCCACCGCGCCCGACACGGTGGCCGAGGCGCAGCCGGTGCCGGTGCCGGACAGCGAGCTGGTCATGACGCCGCGCACGCAGGATTACGGACTGGTGCGCAAGGGGACGCGCGTCACGCGGCAGTACGTCTTCACCAACAACTCCGAGGAGCCGGTGACGATCTCACTGGCGCGGTCGGCGTGCCGCTGCCTCTATTACGAATACGAGAAGCTGGTGCCGCCGAAGGCGAAGGAGTCGATCACCGTCACGATCGACGGTGCGAAAGCGAAGGCGGGCACGCTCCGCGAGTCAGTCAAGGTCACGACGCAGGCGGATCCAACGGTGAGCACGAGCTTCGACGTGATCGCCACCGTCCGTTGACATCGTGGGGACATCGTGTGACATAAGAAACCGAACGGTCGTGTTCTGATGCGGACCGTGAAGTACGCCTTCCTTCCCCTGATTCTCGTCGTCTCTTCCACCATCGCCGCGCAGGAAGCGTTGACTCTCGAGCGTGCCGTCGCGCTCGCGGTCGAGCGCAACGAGCGCGCGGCGATTGCCGAGACGACCGTCGAAGCGGCCGAGGCTCGACTGAGCCGGGCGCGGTCCGCGTTTTTTCCTCGCGTCGACGTCGCCGGAAACTGGCGCAACGACTATCCCTCGCCGACCGAGCGCACGCTGGCCACGAGCGCGCTGCTCACGCAGCCGATCTTCGACGCGCGCGTCTTTCCGCTGATGCGCCAGGCGCGCTTCCAGCGCGAAGCGGCACGCTTCGGCGCCGACGAATCGAAACGTCTCCTCGGCTTCGACGCCGCGGCGGTCTTCCTGACCACGCTCTCGTTCGAGCAGGTCTTCCTCGCCGCCGAGCGCCGCAGCGCCTTCGCGCAGACGAACCTCAATGACGTGCGCGCGCGATTCGAGGCCGGCCTCGTCAGCTCGAACGACGTGACCCGCGCGGAGCTCGAGCTCGCGACGGCCGTACGCGGGGTTGCCGAAGCGCGAGGCGACGTGGAAGCGGGCCGCGTCGAGCTGGAGAATCTGCTGAAGGCCGACGTCGACGGACCGCTCGCGCCGCCGGCCACGCTGCTCGAAGCCGCGGCTTCGACGGCCGCGATCGACGTCTCCGGCGCGCAGCAGCGCCGCAGCGACATCGCCGCGGAGCGCGCGAACGTCGAGGCGCTGCGCGCGTTCGCCGACGAGCCGCGGTCGCGCTTCCTGCCCTCGGTCGCGTTCAGCGCGCAGACGCGCAACATCAACGACGGCCCGGTCAGCGCGCGCGAGCAGGACGGTTTCTTCGGATTCTCGTTCGCGTGGCCGGTGTTCGACGCCGGCGTGCGCCGCGCGGAGACGCTGGAGCGCAACGCGCTGGTGCGCGGCGCGGAGCTCGAGCTCGAGTCCTCACTGCGCGACGTCGAGCGTCAGGTCCGCAGCGCGGAAGTGCAGCTCACCAGCGAACAGGCCGCGCGCCGCGGGGCCACGGCCGCAGTGCTCGCCGCGCGCAAGAACGCCGAGGAAACGCTGATCCTCTATCGCGAAGGGCTGGCCAGCGCGCTCGAGCTCGCGGACGCCAATCAACAACTCTTCGAAGCCGAGGTGGCGGAAGCCACCGCTACCTATCGCATGGCTCTCGCGTATTTGTCTTTGCGGGAAGCGAGCGGTGTCTCACCCGTAGGTGAAAGGTAAAAGGAAAAAGGTGAAAGTGAAAAGCATCATGCGCAGCGCGAATCGCACCACCATCCTCCTGACTTTTACCTTTTTCCTTTTTCCTTTTGCCTTGGCCTGTTCGAAAGGCGAGGCGGAGGCGAAAGGCGGTCCAGGCGGAGCACCGGGTGCGAGCCGGAGAAGCATGGAGTTCCCGGTCGAAGTGAAGCCGGTGGAATCGCGGAAGGTGGAGTACACCGTCACCGCGGTTGGCTCGCTCGAAGCGTTCGAGCGCGTGGTCGTCACGGCGCGCGTTGCCGGTGCGGTCGAGCGGGTGATGCTGGCCGAGGGGCAGGTCGTGACGAAAGGGCAGCCGCTGGTCGAAGTCGAGCCGGAACGCTATCGCCTCGCCGTCGCTGCCGCCGAAGCGACGCTGCAGAAAGCGCAGGCCGCGCAGGGTGAGGCGCAGGCCGGCTACGCGCGGCGCCAGCAGGCCAGCGAAAAGAATCCGGGACTGATCCGCGGCGAAGAGATCGAGACGTGGCGGACCAAAGTGCAGAGCACCGCGGCCGAGGCGGCGCAGGCGCAGGCCGCGCTGGCGCAGGCGCGGCTGAACCTGCGCGACGCGTTCGTGCGCGCGCCGGTGACGGGCATCATCCAGACGCGCACCGTCGAGACGGGGCAGTACGTCCCGGTCGGGACGGTGCTGGCAACGCTGGTCCGGCGCGATCCGCTGCTGCTGCGCTTCCAGGTGCCGGAGCAGGACGCGATGCCGCTGCGCTCCGGCGTGATCGCGAAGTTCAACGTGGCCGAGGACGCCGTGCAGCACGAGGCGCGCATCACGCACGTCGCCGCCGCGGCCAATCAGGCCTCGCGCATGGTCGAAGTCACGGCGCACGTCGTCAACCCGAATCGTCCCGAGCTGCGGCCCGGTGCCTTCGCGCGCGTCACCGTCCCGATCGGCGCGACGCGCGACGCTCCAGTCATCCCGCAGACCGCCATCCGCCCCAGTGAAAAAGGATTCCTCGCGTACACCGTCGACAACGGCGTGGCCCGCCAGCGCGTGCTGACGCTGGGCATGCGCACCGCCGACGGTCAGGTCGAAGTGAAGTCCGGCCTCGAGGCCGGCGAGACGCTCGTCATTCGCGGAGCGGAAGCGCTACGCGACGGAGCGAAAGTGAAAGTAACGCAGTAGCAGTTCCTCGGAGTACCTCGGAGTCCCTCGGTTCCTCGGAGTGGTTCGCGCCGAGGAACTCCGAGGAACGCCGAGGTACCCGAGGAACTCCGAGGAACTCACTGATGAAGATCACCGAAGCCTGCATCAAGAACCCCGTCTTCGCCTGGATGCTCATGCTGGCCACCGTCGTCTTCGGCGGCGTGGCGGCGACGCGCATCGGCATCTCGCAGTTTCCGGACGTCGACTTTCCGACCATCAGCGTCGGTGCGGCGTGGGAAGGGGCGGCGCCGGAAGTCATCGAGCACGACGTCGTCGAGCCGATCGAAGAGGCGCTGATGCAGGTCGAGGGGGTGCGCAACATCACCTCCACTTCGCGCCAGGGCTCCGGCAACGTGACCGTGGAGCTCGACCTCTCGCGCAACGTCGACCTCGCGCTGCAGGACGTGCAGACGCGCATCGCCCAGGTGCAGCGCCGCCTGCCGCGGGACATGGAGCCGCCGGTCGTCTCCAAGACCAATCCCGAAGACCAGCCCATCCTCTGGATCGGCCTCTCCGGCCCGTACTCGCCGCAGGTGCTGGCCGACTACGCGCGCTACCGCGTCAAGGAGCGGCTGCAGACCGTGCCCGGCGTCGGCGAGATCCAGGCCCAGTCGGTCGAGCGCAACGTGCGCATCTGGATCGACTCCGACAAGCTCGACGAGCGCCGCGTCACCGCCACCGAGGTCCTGCGCGCGATCCAGCAGCAGCACGTCGAGCTCCCCGCGGGCCGCCTCGAAACGTCCGGCCGCGAAGTGAACGTGCGCGTCCTCGGCGAGGCCTTCGACCTCGAAGAGTTCCGCGGCCTGGTCGTCAAAGACATCGAAGGCTCGCCGGTCTACCTCAGTGACGTGGCCATCGTCGAAGACGGCTTTGAGGACGTCCGCCGCGTCTCGCGCGTCAACGGCGAGCCGGCCCAGGGCATGGGCATCCGCAAGCAGCGCGGCTCGAACGCGGTCGCGGTTGCGCGCGGCGTGAAGGAAGCGATCGTCGAGATCCAGAAGACGCTGCCGCCGGGCATGGAGCTCGGCATCAACTTCGACTCCACGCAGTTCATCGAGGAGTCGGTGCACGAGATTCAGTTCGAGCTGCTGCTCTCCGTCATCCTGACGGCGTTCATCTGCTGGCTCTTCCTCGGCTCGTTCGGCGCGACGCTGAACGTGATCATGGCCATCCCGATGTCGCTCCTCGGCACGGTGGCCTGCATCTACTTCTTCGGCTTCACGCTGAACACGTTCACGCTGCTCGGACTCGCGCTCGCCGTCGGCATCGTCGTCGACGACGCGATCATGGTCCTCGAGAACATCTTCCGCCACGGCGAGATGGGCAAGGACCGCGTCAGCGCCGCGCGGGAAGGCACGGCCGAGATCAGCTTCGCCGCGCTGGCCGCGACGCTGGCCGTCTGCGCGATCTTCCTCCCGGTCGTCTTCATGAAGGGGATCATCGGGAAGTTCTTCCTGCAGTTCGGCGTGACGCTCTGCATCGCGGTGCTGCTGTCGTACGTCGAGGCGGTCACGCTCGCGCCGGCCCGCTCGGCGCAGATGCTCAAGACCGGCCATCGCCAGTCGAAGCTCGGCCACTTCGTCGACGTCGCGTTCGACAAGCTGGCCGCCGGCTACGCGCGCGTGCTCGCTCGAGGACTGCGTCATCCGGTGATCGTGCTGCTGATGGCCGGAGGCGTATTCGCGGCGTCGATCTTCGTGTTCAAGAAACTGCCGAGCGAGTTCGTCCCGTCGCAGGACCAGAGCCGCCTGATGGTGCGCCTGCAGACCGCCGTCGGCGCGAACCTCGAGGAGACCGACCGCGTCTTCCGCCGCGCCGAGGAGTACCTCATGCAGCAGAAGGAAGTGGTGCGCGTGTTCGGCAGCGTGGGCGGCTTCGGCGGCGGCGGCGGTGCGGTGAACTCCGGCATCCTCTTCGTGACCATGACGCCGCCCGATGAGCGCGTCGGCCAGCAGGAGTTTTCCGCGCGCATTCGCAAGGAATTGAACTCGTACCCCGGCGTCCGCGCCAACGTGCAGGACCTCTCGCAGCAGGGCTTCACCGGGCAGCGCGGCTATCCGGTCGAGTTCTCCGTGCGCGGGCCGGAGTGGGAGAAGCTGATCCAGCTCTCGACGGAGCTGCGCGAGAAGCTCTCCGCCAGCGGCTTCGCCACGGACGTCGACACGGACTATCAGGTCGGCATGCCGGAGCTGCGCATCGTCCCCGACCGCGCCCGCGCCGCCGACCTCGGCGTCCCGGTCGAGGAAGTGGCCACGACCATCAACGCGCTGGTCGGCGGCGTGCGCTCGGGCAAGTACTCCGACAACGGACGCCGCATCGACATCCGCACGCGGCTGCTGGCCAACCAGCGCACCCGCCCCGAGGACCTGGCGCGGCTGCGCGTGCGGACCGCGGGCGGGGAGCTCGTGCCGATGTCGTCGCTCGTCAAAGAAGACGAGCGTCCGGCGCTGCAGTCGGTGACGCGCCGCGACCGCGAGCGCGCCATCTCCATCTACGGCAACGTCGCGCCGGGCAAGTCGCAGAGCGACGCACTGGCGTACGTCGAACAGATCAGCAAAGAGCTGCCGCCGGGCTACCGCGCGGTGCTCGGCGGCTCGTCGGTGGCGTTCAAAGAGTCGATGGGGCAGCTCATGTTCGCGCTGATCCTCGGGCTGGTCGTCGCGTACATGGTCCTGGCGTCGCAGTTCAACTCGTTCCTGCATCCGGTGACCGTGCTCTCGATCATTCCGCTCTCGATCGCCGGCGCCGCGTTCGCGCTGCTGATCACCGGCAAGACGCTGAACATCTTCTCCATGATCGGATTGCTCCTCCTGATGGGCATCGCCAAGAAAAACTCGATCATCCTCGTCGACTACGCGGTGCAGGGTCAGCGCGAGCGCGGCCTCTCCGCCCTCGACGCGATGCTCAAGGCCGGCCCCACGCGCCTGCGCCCGATTCTCATGACCACCATGGCCACGATGATGGCCGCCATCCCGCCCGCCCTGGCCCTCGGCCCCGGCGCCGAAACACGCGGACCGATGGCCGTCGCCATCATCGGCGGCCTGATCATCTCCACCGCCCTCTCCCTGCTCGTCGTCCCCGCATTCTTCGTCGTCGCCGACAGCCTGAAGACGAAGCTCGCCGCGCTCACGCACCGCGAGCCCGAAGAGGAAGTCGAAGAAGCTCCCGCGCACTGAGTTTAGGAGTGCGGCAGCGAACGAGCTGCCCGCACTCCTGAATGCAATGGCCTTCAGTGAAGGAATTGTCCGGTGGCTCCATCGCGTGCGTAGCACGCTGAAAGAAAATAGCCCCCGGCTTCCAGCCGGGGGAACAAGCGTGCCCTTGGTGCCAGCCCGCGGTAGCGGGCGACAGAGCACCTCTGGACGTGATCTGTCGCCCGCTACGCGGACTGGGGCGTCGCGTCCCCCGGCTGAAGCCGAGGGCTATTTTCTTCAGCGTGCTACGCACGCTCGATCCGCGCTGAACTGAAGGCCATCGCTCCGAAACAGCTCGCCGTGATCCGCGCGGCTGTAACGCTTTCCTCCCGTCGCGCACTACTCCCCAGGAGGAAAGCCCCATGTCCGCAAAGACCAGAGCCCTGTTCGTGCTCCTTCTCGGATCCGTCGTGGCCGCGGCGGTGGCGCAGCAGTCGTCCATTGACGCGCCGCGACAACCGCTCGACCGTTCCGTGCTCACCAGTTTTCCCAACCGTGATTTCCGCCGCGATCCGCCGAAGGTGCGCAGCGCCAGCGTCAAGCCGGTCAGCGGTGCGGCGGCCGGCACCGTGCTGGTGCGCGTGACGTTCGCGGAGCGCAATCTCCCGAAGCAGATCGCCATCGAAGTGGAGCAGGGGCGGGTCATCCTGCGCGACGACGGCGTCCGTCCCGATGACAAGGCCGGCGACGGCGTGTTCCACGGCACCGCCGTCCTGGCGGAGGCTACGCGGCGGGCGCAGGATGAGGTGTCGAAGCGTTTGCTGGCGCAGCGTACGACCGCCGTCGAAATCCCCGTTGCCCGTCGCAACCGCGTCTTCCGCCGCGTCGTGCTCGAGCGCGAGCTGGCCGCGCGCGGCTTCACGCCGCTCGTTCCGCCGTTCGGCCGTCCCGGCCCGCCGCCCGGCCCGCCGCCGCCGGTGATCTCCAAACCGCGTTCGCTGATGATCACCGCCACCGGCGTCGTCGACGACAAGACCCGCACCGCGAACCCGTGTCAGCCCGGCACCGCCGGCGGCCACTGGTCGTTCGGTTTCCTGATGAGCGAGATGGCCAACACGCCGCTGACCGGCGTCACCGCGTCCGACTTCGCGAAGAAGTGGCTCTCGCAGTGGCAGGCCGCGCAGCCGGTCAACGGCTTCAACGTCCCGCCGCGCGTCAGCATCCAGCAGGACGTCATCACACCCTGGCAGAACGCCAGCGGCGGGCCGGTGCTGAAGATGGAGAAGGCGCCGTTCCGCCTCCTGGCCATCGTCAACCGCCTCGACCTCCGCGACAACGTCGGCTACGGCGCCGGCGCGGGGGGCGAGCTGCGCTTCGTCTACGGCCTGATGAAGGGCTGCCAGCCGACGCCATTCACGGTGATCTTCGAGTTCGGCGTCCCGCCGAAGAGCTGCCTCAACCTGAAGACGTACGCGAAGCAGTGGGCCAACCTCAGCGGCATGACGCCCGGTACCCCGGCTTACAACGCCGCGCTGCAGGCCATCACCGACCCGATCGTCAATCGCAACGCCATGCCGTCCAAGCCGAACGGCAGCGCGCTCAATCAGCTCCGCACGAACGAGATCGAGCTGGCCTCGCCGTGGGAGCTGCGCGAGTTCCGCATCGCCGCGAAGCACCTGCGCGAGACGACGGTCAAGCAGAACCCGCACACACCCTTCAACAACACGGCGAAGTTCTCCGCGTTCGTGAACGCGAATCTGGCCGCGATCCACAACGGCACGTACTCGGTGCCGCTGGTCTTCCCGCCCGCTCCCGCGCCGCCGCAACCGTTCCTGGCCGGCAACGCGCCGGTGCCGTCGACGGCGTTCTTCTGGCGCGGCAACCCGCAGATCGCCGACAACGACGCGCGCATGCTGGTCTCCCTCGGCACCTGCAATGGCTGTCACGCCGGCGAGACCAAGACCAAGTTCACGCACATCGAGCCGATGGTGCCGATCGGCACCCCGGCCACGCTCTCCGGTTTCCTGACCGGCATCAACGTCCCCGACCCGCTCCTCGGCGCGCCGGTGCGCACGTTCAACGACCTCGAAGAACGCAAGCTCGACATGGAAGCGCTGCTGAGCACTCCCTGTCTCTTCCACGGCCTCTTCTTCGAGCCGCTCCGCATGACGCACTGACGCCGCGTTCGCCCTCTCCCCGTGCACGCGTGGGGAGAGGGCGCTCCGTCAGCACCGCGCGGTTACTATGCGCCGCGATGATGCGGACGCGCAAAGGCGAAGCACCGTTCGCCGCGTACCTCCATCTGACGCAGGTGCACGGACGCCACACGCGTCCCGCCGAGGTGATGCGCCGCGAGGCGGCAGCGATTCCTCCCGCGCTGGCGGCGGAGTGGCGCGCGCTCGCACCGGCCGGCGCCTGCGCCGACCCGAGCTCCGATCGCTGCGCCGCGTTTCTCAATTACGCCGCCTCGGTCCGCGACGTGCGCGCGCAGCTCGCGGCCATGCTCGCGGAGCTGGAGCGGGCGAAGCTGCTCGAGAACACGGTCGTGGTCCTGTTCTCCGATCACGGTGAAGCATTCAGCGAGCACGCGGCCTCGCCGCTGACGGCGAGCGATCCTCGCGCAACGAAGGGCAACGGCATGGGGCACGGTCACGCGCTCTTCGAAGAGCTGCTCGACATCCCGCTGTACGTCTGGAACACGCGCGCGCCCGGCGCCGTCGTCGACGTGCCGGCCAGCACCGTCGACATCGTTCCCATGTCGCTCGAGCTCCTCGGCATCGAGTCCGATGAGACGTTCGTCGGACGCCCGCTGTCGCAATTGCGCGAGGGCGCGTCGGAGCGCGCGCTGTTCGCGTCCTCCATCGCGTACGGTGCCGATCAGACCGCGGTGCGCATCGGCCGCTGGAAGCGCATCGCCGCCGCCTGTCCTCCCGCGCGAATGACGTTCGACCTGCGCCGCGATCCGCTCGAGGCATATCCGCTGATTGCCACCGATCTCGCGACGCGCCTCGACGCGGAGCTCGCGAAATTCGAGCAGGAGCGCGTCCGCCCCGGCAAGCCCGGCACCGTCACCCCCGAGGAGCGCGAACGCCTGCGCGCGATCGGCTATCTGACCGGCGGCCAGACCTCCCCAGTCCCGGCACCCTGCACGGACTAACGCTGCAGGAGTGCGGCGGCTCGTCCGCCGCCGCACTCCTGAAACGGAGCGCCGCCGTTGCTCCGGTTACTATGACCCTCGCAACGACATGTTCACCACGCCCTGCAAACTCGTGCTCGCGCTGCTCCTCGCGCTGCCGCTGATCGCCGACCCGCGGGTCATCGCGGGGGCGAAGCGGCAGGTCGGCGTCACGCGCGGTTACGACCCCGCGTACCGGCGCATCGCCTATCCGAACGGCGACGTGCCGCGCGAGACCGGCGTCTGCACCGACGTGATCATCCGCGCGTATCGTCACGCCGGCGCGGACCTGCAGAAGCTCGTGCACGAGGACATGAAGGGCAACTTCAGCAAGTACCCGCGGAACTGGGGACTGCGCAAACCGGACACGAACATCGACCATCGTCGCGTCCCGAATCTGGCCACGTTCTTCACGCGGCGCGGCGGCAAGCTGGCCGTGACGCGCCGCGGCGCGGACTACCAGCCCGGCGACGTCGTCACGTGGCGGCTCTCGTCGGGCGTGCCGCACATCGGCCTCGTCTCCGACGTCCGCGCGCGCGGCACCGATCGGTATCTGGTCGTCCACAACATCGGCGCCGGCGCGCAGCTCGAGGACGTGCTCTTCGCGTACACGCTCACGGGGCATTACCGGTGGCGTCCGCGATGATGAGCGGCGGGCCGCGCCTGCAGATCCGCGCGCCCGAGCCGGCCTCGCGGTTCCAGTTCCTCACCGTCCCCGGCCTCGGCGGTTCGGGACCGCAGCACTGGCAGACGTTCTGGCAGCGCGACGATCCGGCCATGCTGCGCGTCGAGCAGCGCGACTGGGATCGCCCCGAAGCGGACGAGTGGTCGTTCGCAATCGAGACCGCCGTGCGCAATGCCGCGAAGGCCGCGATTCTCATCGCGCACAGTTGCGGCGTGACGGCGATCGCGCACTGGGTGCACCGCTACGAGACGCCGATCGCCGGCGCGTTCCTCGTGGCACCACCCGACTGGCAACGCCCCGGCATCGAGCCCGCCGTGCGCAACTTCGGCCCCATGCCTCTCGACCCGCTGCCGTTCCCGGCCATCGTCGTCGCCAGTGAAGACGATCCGTACTGCGACCTCGAGCGAGCGCGCGGCTTCGCCTCATCGTGGGGCGCGTCGTTCGTCTCCGCGGGAAAGGCCGGCCACATCAACACCGCCTCCGGACACGGCCCCTGGCCCGAAGGCAAACGCCTCCTGACCGCATTCGCCACGGAGCTTTTTCTCCGGCGGAAGTGATGGTTGCTTTTTGGCTGGGACGCATTCACGACGAACGGTCCTCTCATCCACACACACACACACGGTATTTATCCCGCGCGTAGACGCGGGATCTCCGGCGACGCCGGCAGCGCACATGCGTCGGGCGTCGAGGGTGCACCGGAGATCCCGCGTCTCCGCGCGGGATCAACAAACAAGCGGATAAACTAACGAGCGCCCTGCACCCGCTCGATATCACCATCATCGTCGCCTACCTGGCCGCCGTCCTCGGCGCGGGCGTCTTCTTCGCGCGCCGCCAGAAGACCACGAAGCAGTACTTCACCGCCGGTCACGACGTGCCGTGGTGGGCCATCGCCGCGTCCATCGTGGCCACCGAGACCTCCACCATCACCTTCATCTCCGTGCCCGGCATCGCCTGGGCCGAAGGCGGCGACTTTCGTTTTCTGCAACTGGTCCTCGGCTACATGGTGGCGCGCATCTTCATCGCGCTCTTCTTCGTGCCGTGGTACTTCCGCGGCGAGCTGGTCACGGTCTACGAGCTGTTGCAGACGCGCTTCGCCGTGTCGGTGAAAGCGCTGGCCGCGTCGCTGTTCGTGATCATGCGCACCATCGCCGACGGCGTGCGCCTCCTCCTCACCGCGTACGTCCTGGTGGCCCTCGTCGAGCGCGTCGGCGTCAGCGGCGCGATCATCGGCTTGGGCGTGGTGATGACCATCTTCACGCTCATCGGCGGCATCGAGGCCATCGTCTGGATCGAGGTCGTGCAACTCGTGATCTACATCGGCGGCGCCATCGCCGCGGCGGTGGTGCTCCTCGGCCACGTCGGCTTCGACCAAGCGATGGTCATGGGGAGCGCCGCGCAGAAGTTCCGCCTCTTCGACTTCTCGCTCGACCTGACCAAGACCTACACCTTCTGGTCGGGGCTCATCGGCGGCACGTTCCTCACACTCTCCACGCACGGCACCGATCAGTACATGGTGCAGCGCTACCTCTGCACCGACCGCCCGCGCAGCGCCGCCAAAGCAGTGGTGACCTCGGGCTTCGTCGTGCTCGTGCAGTTCGCGGCGTTCCTCTTCATCGGCGTGCTGCTGTACGCGTTCTACGGCAGCCGCGCGCCGGTGACCGCGCCCGACCAGGTCTTCCCGCACTTCATCGCCAACCACCTGCCCCCGGGACTCTCCGGCCTCGTCGTCGCCGCGATCCTCGCCGCGGCGATGTCGTCGTCGCTGAGCGCGATCGGCGCAACGGTCGTCGGCGATCTGATGCGCCCGCGCGACGAGCAGCGCAGGATGCGGCTCTCGCGCGTGATCATCGTGCTGGCCGGCATCGCCCAGATCGCCGTCGGCGTCGCGCTGCAATACACGGCCCGCTCCGCGCTCGGCACCGCGCTGGCCGTGGCCTCGCTCATCAACGGTCCGATCCTCGGCGTCTTTTTCCTCGGCGCGACGAAGCGTGCCGGCACGCCCGGCGCGCTCGCCGGGATGGTCGCCGGCATCCTCGCGGTGAGCCTGGTGGCCTTCACGACAAAGGTCGCCTGGCCCTGGTACGCCGTCGTCGGCAGCGTGACGACGTTCGTCGTGGGAATGGTCGTCACGAATGTCCTGCCGCGGCCGGGACGCGTGTCGGATTAGGCGCCGACGGTTTCTAGTTGCTGGTTTCTAGTTGCTAGTGCCTTTAGCCGATGCTGCACCAGCAACCAGCAACCAGCAACATAACTGGCAGCGTCTGGGGGATAAACTCCGTAACCACGTGGACCTCAACAAACAGGTGGGCCGTCTCTTCTCCGTCCCCGCGCGCGCTCTGACCGACGACGTCGTTCATCACGTGCGTGACAACCACGTCGGGGGCGTGATCTGGTTTCAGTCGACGACCGACGTCGCGGCCGCGGCGAACATGCACCTGCAGTCGCTGGCCGGTGAGCCGCTGCTGATCAGCGCCGACCTCGAGTCGGGTATCGGCATGCGCTTCACCGACGCGACGTGGTGGCCTCCGGCGATGGCGCTCGCCGCGACCGGCGACGTCGCACTCGCGGAAGAACAAGCGCGCGCGACGGCACAGGACGCACTGGCCATCGGCATCAATCACGTGCTCGCGCCGGTGTGCGACGTGAACGTCGACCGCAACAACCCGGTCATCAACACGCGCAGCTTCGGCGAGGACCCGCGCACCGTGGCGCGCTTCGTCGAGGCATACGTGCGCGGCCTGCAGGACGAGGGCTGCCTCGCCACCGCGAAACACTTTCCCGGACACGGCGACACGCACGTCGACTCGCACCGCGCGCTGCCGATCCTCGACGTCACCCGCGAGCGCCTCGACGTGGTGGAGCTCGTGCCCTTCCGCGCCGCCATCGCCGCCGGCGTGACCTCGGTGATGATGGGTCACCTCGGCGTGCCGTCCCTCGACACCGCGTCAGTGCCGGTGCGCGCGCAGTTCGAAAATGTCTGGGGCACGTCGCACGACGAGGTGACGCGGCAGGGCACCATGCCCGCGACCCTCTCCGCACCCGCCATCGCCCTGCTGCGCGGCCTCGGCTTCAATGGCCTGGTGATGACGGACGCCATGGACATGGGCGGCCTCGCCGCGCATTTCGATCCGGGCGAAGCCGCCGTGCGCGCGATCGAAGCAGGGGAGGACCAGGTCCTCTACTCGCCCGACACCGACGCCGCGATCGCCGCGGTGATCGCGGCCGTAAAATCGGGCCGCATCCCGCGGTCGCGCATCGACGAGTCGTATGAACGGATACACGGCGCCGCACGGAGCGTGAGCGTGCCGAACGTCCGTCCGCCCACCCACGGGGGGGGCGGGCTGAAGCCACGCCCTACGTTTGGCGCGCTTCATATTGCGCGACGTTCCATCGCGTTGGTGCGCGATACCCGCGGCCTTTTGCCCCTGCGCGCAACGAACGTGGCCATCCGCACGTTCACTGACGAGCCACTGCTCGAGCTCCCACCAGACACCGGCAACCCCGACACCGCCGACGTCCTCCTCCTGCTCCTCGCGTCGCGACCGAAATCCGGCGCCGGCCACATCACCGTCCCTGACGAAGCGCAACGCCTCGCCCAGAAGCACGCGAACAAAACCATCGCCGTCTCGCTCGGTAGCCCGTACATCCTCCGCGAGCTCGGCGACGTGAGCACGTTCGTCTGCGCGTGGGGCATCCAGCCCGTGCTGCAGATCGCCGCGATGGAAGCGGTTCGTGGAGAATTCGAGATGACCGGCCGCCTGCCGGTGACCCTCTGATGATGAGAAAACAGACGCTGCTCCTCCTCTCTTTTCTGCTCGCCGCGTGCGCGAGTGCGCCGGCGCAGACACAGAACCAGTTGGGGCAAGTCGACGCCGCGATCGAAGAAGCCATCGCGCAGAAACGCATCCCCGGCGGCGTGCTCCACGTCGAGCGCAATGTCGGAGAAAACGCCGAGATCTATCGCCGCGCGTACGGCAATCGCGCCCTCGTCCCAAGCGTCGAGACGATGAGCGAGGACACGATCTTCGACGCCGCGTCGATCACGAAAGCCGTCGCCACCGCGCCCTCGGTGGCGAAGCTCGTCGAGCAGGGGAAGGTCTCCCTCGACACGCCGGTGAAAACGTATTTGCCCGAATACGCCGATCCCGACGTCACGGTGCGCCATCTCCTCACGCACACCTCGGGCATCCGTCCCGGCCTCGTGTCGCGCGACGACTGGCAGGGCTACGGCGAAGGCATTCGCCGCGCTCTGGCCGAGGTGCCGCTGAACCGGCCGGGCGCCATCTTTCGCTACTCCGACGTCAACTTCATCCTCCTCGGCGAGCTCGTTCGCCGCGTCTCCGGCGAGCCGCTCGACGTCTTCGCGCGCAAGCACGTCTTCGAGCCGCTAGGCATGCGCGACACGGGATTTCGTCCCGCGCAGAGCGCGCGCATCGCGCCGACCGAGAACGGCCTGCGCGGCGTCGTTCACGATCCGACGGCGCGCCGCATGGGTGGCGTGGCCGGTCACGCGGGACTCTTCACCACCGTCGCCGATCTCGCGAAGTTCGCCCGCTTCGCGATGACGCATCCGCTCCTCGGCAGCGACGTCACTCCGCCCGAAGTGGCGATCCGTCGCGCGTTCGGCCTCGACCTCGACTCCTCGTACTCGCGCGCCGGCGGCGGCTTCGCGCAGGGGTCGTTCGGCCACACCGGCTGGACGGGCGGCTTCCTCTGGATCGATCCCGCCACGCGCGCGTTCTACGTCTTCCTCTCCAACCGCGTGCACCCGGACGGCAAAGGCAGCGTCGTCGCCCTGCAGCGCCGCCTCGGCACGCTCGTCGCCGAGGCGGTCGGCGCGCCCGGTCCGCGCGCGCGCCGCTTCGGATTCGTCGTGGGAGGCGGCGACGCGCAGAACGGCATCGACGTCCTGCACGCCAGCGGCTACGCGGCGCTGCGCAACAAGCGAATTGGATTGATTACCAACCAAACGGCGATCGACCGCACCGGCAACCCGACGGTCGATCTGCTGCGCAGCGCGCCCGGCGTGAAGCTCGTCGCCGTGTTCACGCCCGAGCACGGCCTGCGCGGCACGCTCGACGACGAGAGAGTCGCGGACGAAGACTACCGCGGCATCCCGGTCTACAGCCTCTACAACGAGCGCCGCAAACCGGCGCCCGACCAGCTCGCGGGCCTCGACGCGCTCGTCTTCGACGTGCAGGACATCGGCACGCGCTTCTACACCTACATCTCCACGATGGGCATGGCCATGGAAGCGGCGGCGGAGGCGAAGGTGCGGTTCATCATCCTCGACCGCGTCAACCCGATCGGCTCCGTCGTGGAAGGGCCGATGCTGGAAGGGAAGACGCACTTCACCGCGTGGCACCCCATTCCGATCCGCCATGGCAAGACAGTCGGCGAGCTGGCCATGCAGTTCCGCCAGGAGCGCCGCATCGACGTGCAACTCGACGTCATCCCGGTCAAAGACTGGAAGCGCGACGAGTGGCAGGACGAGGCCGGCCTGCCGTGGGTGAACACGTCGCCGAACATGCGCTCGCTCGACGCGGCGGGGCTCTATCCCGGCATCGGGATCATGGAGCGCGCGCTCTCCGTCGGCCGCGGCACGTCCACGCCGTTCGAAGTACTTGGGGCTCCATACATCGACAGCCGCGCGCTGATCGCCGCGGTCGGCACGCAGCCCGGCGTGCGACTCGAGCCGGCGTCGTTCACGCCCACTGCCAGCATCCACAAAGACCAGCTCTGCCACGGAGTGCGCTTCACCATCACCGATCGCCGCGCGCTGCGCTCCGTCGACCTCGGCGTGACCATCGCCTCCGCGCTGGCGCGTCTGTATCCGACGCAGTTTCCTGTCGACGAGATCCAGCCGCTGCTCCGCCACACGCCGACGCTCGAAGCGATCCGCGCCGGCAAGTCACTCGCGGAGATCAAGCAGCTCTGGGGCCTCGTCCTGCACGACGCGACGATGGTGAACGACGGGCAGCCGAGGGTGGCCGACATCGTGATCCGCGGCGACCGCATCGAGCGCGTCGACGTCTCGCACGAGCACGAGGGCTATCGCGTGATCGACGCGACGGGCAAGTACGTCATCCCCGGCCTCATCGACATGCACGCGCATCTGCTGCTCGATTTCGACCGCGCCTTCACCGAGCAGGCCATGCGCATGTTCCTGCAGTACGGCGTGACCACGGTGCGCGATCCCGGCTCGCACCTGGACATCCTCGCGTTGCGCGAGGCGTCGAAAGGGCCGCGCATCCTCACCGCCGGACCGATCCTCATCGGCTCGAACTTCGTGCACCCGCAGTTCAAGCCCGTCTACACCGCGGACGAAGTGCGCGCCGAGATCCGTGCGCAGGCCGCGGCCGGCGTCGACCTGATCAAGGTCTACGCGAGCATGACCCCGGACCTCGTGCGCGTCGCCGTCGACGAAGCACGCGCGCACAAGCTGCCGATCTTCGGCCATCTGCAGCGCACCACCTGGGCCGAGGCGGCGCGGATGGGCATCGACGGCATCGAGCATGCCGCGCCGTGGTCGAACGACCTGACCACGAAACCGTGTCCGCAGACGATGGGCGGCCGCATCTGCTGGATGGAAAACCTCGACATGGACAAGGCCCGCGAGACGGCGCGCGTGCTCAAGCAGCACAACGTCGTCGTCGACCCGACGCTGATCGCCATGCAGACCAAGCTCTGGCCGGACGGCGGACGCGATTATTCGATGCTGCCGCCGCACGTGGTCGAGTTCTGGCGGCAAAACTCGCACAACCTCGTCCCCGGCCAGCCCGCGTGGCCACGCCTCCTCGCCTTCACGAAACTGCTGCACGACGAAGGCGTGACCCTCGTCGCCGGCACCGACACACCCACGCCCTGGATCATCCCCGGCCTCAGCCTCCACGAAGAGCTCCAGTTCCTCGCCGACGCCGGCATCCCCAACGCCGACATCCTCAGGATCGCCACCGAAAACGCCGCCCGCGCCCTCCGCCGCACCGACCGCGGCTTCATCCTCCCCCGCATGCTCGCCGACCTGGTGGTGCTGAGAAAGAACCCGCTGGAGAACATCGCCAATACGAAGGAGATCGAGATGGTGGTGTTTGGAGGGAGTGTCGTCGAACGGTGACCTGATTTGTCATCCCGAGCGTGAGTCGAGGGACCAGGGTGGGTGGGGGCGCGCTGCGCGTGCAACCGGACATGTCACGTGCCCCCGCCCGCCCAGGTCCCTCGACTCACGCTCGGGATCACAGCGCGGACGACAGCGCGCGACCCACGGCGTCCGCGATCTCGCACGGCTCGGTGCCCACCGCCTCCACATCCTCCTCCACCTGCGCGCTCTCGACCGGGGGCACCGGCGTGCCGAGGCGGGCGCGGAGGGTGGCGGCGGCGCCGAGGAGGCAGGGGTCGCGGCGGAGGCCGCCGAGGGCTTCGAGGACGCTGGCGCTGCGCCAGCGGTCGCCGAGCTCCCAGTGCAGGCGCAGGCTGTCCTGAAGGATCGGCTGCGCGCGGCCGGGCTCCCCCTGCGCGCGCAACGCGTAGCCGAGGAGGTTCAGCGACCAGGCGATGCCCTCCTGAAAACCGCCGGCGCGCGACCACGACAGACACTCCTCGAGCCGCTGCTCCGCGAGCTGCACGTTGCCGCCGTACAGCGCCGCCGCGGCCAGGTTGAGCAGCGACCACGCCGCGCCTTCCGTGTCGCGGCGCTCGCGGAAAAGCCGCAGCGTCCCTTCGCACAATTTGATCGTGCGCGCGAAGTCGCCTTTGAGCCACGACGCAAAGCCGACGTAATTCAGCGAGCGGCCGACGTTCGCGCGGTCTTCGAGCTCGTTCCAGATCGTGCGCGACAGCAGGTGCAGGTCGATGGCGTGCTCGTAGTCGCCGCGCTCGCGCGCGATCGAGCCGCGGAACTGCAACGACTGCGCGAGGCTGACCGGATCACCGCCGCCGCGCGCGAGGTCGATCGACGATTCCAGCAGCGCGATGGCGCGCTCGTAGTCGCACTGCAGAAACGCGAGCGCGCCGGCGCCGGTCTGCGCTTTCGCGCGCACCGGGACGTGCTCGCCGCCCGGAAGCACGAGGATCGACTCCAGCGTCCGCCGCCCCTCGGTGTAATGCCCGCGCACGTACCATGACCACCACAACGCCGCGCCGAGCCGCAGCGCGGTCTCCGCGTCGCGCGCGGCCGCGGCCCATTCGATTGCGGTGCGGAAGTTGTCGACCTCCGCATCGAGCCGCTTCAGGTCGAGCTCATTCTCCTCGGCGATCGACGTCATCAGCGCCGCATGCGCGCGGCGCACGTCGGCGTCTCGCGACGTTTCGCCGAGGATCTCCAGCCCGTATTCGCGAATCGTTTCCAGCATCACGAAACGCGGACGCTCGTCCGGCGATGCGGGATCGCGTCGCAGGAAGGCTTTGTCGAGCAGCGAGGAAATGCCGTCGAGCACGTCCTCGCCGGTGAGCCGCTCCGCCGCTTCGAGCGTGAAGCCGCCGCGAAACACCGAGAGTGTGGCGAACAAGCGTTGATCCTCGGCCTCGAGCAGGTTGTAGCCCCACGAGATCGCGGCGCGCATGGTCTGCTGCCGTTCGGGGAGATCGCGCGAGCCGCCGGAGAGCAGCTTCAGGCGGTTCCCGACGCGCGACAGCATCGCCTGCGGCGGCAGCACTTTCACGCGCGCGGCGGCGAGCTCGATCGCCAGCGGCAGGCCATCGAGGCGCACGCAGATCTCCGCGATGGCGCGCGCGTTCTCCGGCGTGAGCAGAAAGTCGCTCTTCACCGCCGTGGCGCGCTCGACGAACAACGCCACCGAGGCGTAGTTCGCGAGGGCGTCGGCGGCAAGGGGGAGATCGAGCGGCGGCGTGAGCAACGGCGGCACCGCGTATTCGCGTTCGCCCGCGATCCGCAGCGGTGAGCGGCTGGTGACGAGCGCCTTCACGCGCGGCGCGGCGGCGAGGATGCGGCCGACCAGCGGCGCCGCGTCGAGCACCTGCTCGAAGTTGTCGAGGACGAGCAGCAGCGTCTTCTCGCGGATGGCGTTGGCCACGCCGTCGAGCAGCGGCGCGCCCCCTTCGTGCACGCCGAGGATCGCGGCCAGCTCGGAGATGACCAGGCGTGGATCGCGGATCGTCGCCAGCGAGACCCACCAGACACCGTCGTCCATCTCGGGGAGCAGCGCCGCGCCGGTGTCGAGGCCGAGGCGCGTCTTGCCCGTGCCGCCTGGACCGGTGAGCGTGACCATGCGCACGTCGTCGCGGCGTAGGAGGGAGAGGATGTCCTCGCGCTCCGTCTCGCGTCCGACCAGCGGCGTCAGGTGCGCGGGAAGGTTCGACGGCGGCGGCTCGAACACCGCCACCTGCTCCGTCGTGGCGATGCGCGACTCGCTCGTGCCGGGCACGCTGACCGCGCTGCGCGCGAGGTCGCCCTGCAACTGCCGCAGGTCCGCGAGCAGCTCCTCCGCGCTCTGGTAGCGCTTCGCGCGATCCTTCGTCAGCGCGCGGTTCACGATCGCGGCGAGCGGCTGAATGACCGGCGCGTCGTCGCGATGGACCAGCGGCGGCGGCTCGCTGCGCAGGATGCTGGCCGCGACGTCGGACGAGCTGTCGCCCTCGAACGGCAGCCGCCCGCTGATCAACTCGTACAGCAGCACGCCCGTGCTCCAGATGTCGCTGCGCGAGTCGAGCAGCATGCCGCGCAACTGCTCCGGCGACATGTAGAAGACCGTGCCGCGGACCATGTGAGGGTCGGTCTTGCGCAGGTCGGGATCGTGCGTTGCCGACGCGCGCGCCAGCCCGAAGTCGAGCAGCTTCACGTAGCCGTCGCGGCGCAGCATGATGTTGTCCGGCTTGATGTCGCGGTGCACGAGTCCCGCGGCTTCCGCCGCGCTGAGCGCGGAGGCGATCTGGATGGCGATGTCGAGCACTTCGCTCAGCGCCGGCTCGGCGCGGATCATCCGCTGGCGCAGCGTCACCCCGTCGACATACTCCGTGGCGATGAAGCGCTCCTCGCCGAGCTGGCCGATGTCGTAGACCGTGAGGATGTTCGGATGGTTGAGCGCCGACGCCGCGCGCGCCTCGTGCTCGAGCCGCTTGCGCAGGTCTTCGTCGTCGCGCACCGCCGCGGCCAGCACCTTCAGCGCGACCGGGCGCTGCAGCTCCGGATCGTGCGCGAGGTAGACCTCTCCCATGCCGCCGGCGCCGATGAGCGAGCGGATCTCGTAACGTCCCAACCGTGAGCCCGGCGCCAGCATGGAGGGGGACGATTGTAGTGGTTGGAGGACGCGCGCAGCAGGGCGCGGGGCGCGCCCCGTTCAGGGCGCAGGCAGCAGGGCGCAGGGCGCAGGAGCCTGACGCTTCTATCTCCTGCGCCCCGCGCCCTGCTATCTGCGCCCTCGCCCGCGTGACACAAACCCGTCACAACTGACCATGCCGTTCTTGCGACTGACTCGGAATTCTGGTTCACTGACCGCTCGTTCAGTGAGCTGATCCATGACGTCCAAGGAAGAAGTCGTCCAACAGTTCCGGATCCAGTCGATCCAGGAAGCGACCATGCGGGTCATCGCCCGCAAGGGCATGGCCGCGGCCACGGTCCAGGAGATCGCCGACGAAGCGGGCGTGGCCAAGGGGACGATCTACCTCTACTTCCGCGACCGCGACGAGCTCGTCGAGCGCACCTTCGAGGGCGCCATCGCCGAGCTGATGGAGCGCATCGACGCGGTCCTCGGCCAGGACATGCCTTTCGACGAGAAGATCCGCGCCATCGTCAGCGCGCAGCTCTCGTTCTTCAGCGCCAACCGTGAGTTCTTCCGGCTCTACCTCGCCCTCCGTCTCGCCGACGGCCCGGCCACGCGGCAGCGCCGCCGGAAGCAGACCTGCCATCCGCAGTACCGCGTGCGAGCGGAACGGCTCGCCGACGTGTTGAAGCTGGCCATGGACCGGGGCGAGATTCGTGTAGTCGATCCCTACCGCCTTGCGGTATTCATTATCGAAGGAAGTACCGCCGTCATTCTCGAGCGCCTCAGCGAAGACACGTCGCCGTCCGATTCCGCGGACGTCGACTTCATTGCCGGGCTCGTGCTGGACGGTGTGAGAAAGAGGAGCGGGAGTTGAAACGATTCGTATTGACGGCGGTCCTCATGGCCGCGACCACCACACAGGCCCAGACGCGCCTCACGTTCGACGAGGCGCTCGCGCGCGCGATGCGGGTGAACAACAACGTCGAGCGCACGCGCCAGGAGATCGGCATCGCCGAGGCGCAGCGCGATCAGCTCGTGAGCACGGTGCTGCCGCGCATCACGCTGAACGGCGACCTCACGCGCAACAGCATGGAACAGCGTTTCGGCGAAGGGAGTGAGGCCATCGCCATCCTGCCGCGCAACGACTGGGCGTACCGCATCGTGCTCGAGCAGCCGGTGTACGCCGGCCGCCGTGAGTTCCGCGCGTACTCGCAGGCCAAGGTCCTGATCGAGAACGCGCGTGTCGGCACGCGCCAGAGCGAGGACGCCGCGCTGCTGCGCGTCGCCTCGAGCTACCTGGCCGTCGTCAACGCCGACCGCCGCGTCGAAGTCGAGCAGCGCAACATCGAGCTCGCCGGGCGCCGCCTCAAACAGGCCCAGGCCTTCTACGAGGCGGGCGAGGTGACGAAAGTCGACGTGTTCCGCGCCGAGACCGCGATGAAGGCCGCGCAGCGGCTGGCCGCCGTCGCGATCCAGCAGCGCGAGCATGCCGCCGCGCAGCTCCGCACCGACCTCGATTTCGACGGCGCCATCGAAGTGGTCGCGCCCGAGCGCGACCTGCCGGCGCTGCCGGCCGAGACCGAGCTGGTCGCGCGCGCGGAATCGTCGCGGGCCGACGTCGACATCGCCGAGAACAACGTCCGCATCGCGGAGCTCGAAGTGGCGAAGCAGCGCGGCTTCTGGCTGCCGACCGTGCGGTTCGACGGCGGCTTCATCCAGCAGCGCACGCCGTTTCCCGCGAGCCAGTACTCGTACGGCGCGCTGCGCTTCACCGTCCCGATCTTCCAGTCGGGCGAAGTGATCGCGCGCGTGGCCGGCGCGAAGAGCCGCGAGAAGCAGGCCGAGATCGACCTCGAGGCCACCAGGCTCAATGCGCGCGAGGACGTGCGCCGCGCACTGGCCGACCTCCGCTCCGCCGAGATCGGACTGCAGCTCGCCGGCGAGCAGTTGCAGGCCGCGCAGGCCGAGTACGATCAGGCCTTCGAGCTGTATCGCGCGCAGGAGCTGACCTCGCTCGACGTGGCTTCGTCCGAGGCGTCGCTGGCGGATGCGCGGCGGGCCGTTGCCGAAGAAACCCTCAATCGCGATCTCGCCGAGCTGCGTGTCTGGTTCGCGGCGGGAGACATCAAGGGGGCGCTTGGCGCCGCCGCGGCCTCGAGCACCAGCGAGGGGCCGGAGAATAGTGGAGTGACGAAGAAATGAAGCGCTTTCTGATTGTGCTGTCCGTGACCATCCTCTCGCTCGTCCTCGCCGCGTGCGGCGGCAACGAGTCCAACGCCGAGCAGACCGCGACCACCGCGGCGACGACGACGGAAGCTCCGCCGCTGCCGGCCGACGTCCAGGCCATCAGCACCGCCATCACCGCGACGGCCGCCACCACGACGGCCGCCGCGCAGGCGGATGCGAACACCTACTCGGCCACCGGCGAGTTCGTCTCGCCCGTGCGCTCCGAGCTCTCGGCGCGCATGCCCGGCCGCGTGGCCCGGATGTACGTCGACGAGGGCGCGCGGGTCCGCCGCGGGCAGCCGGTGCTGCTGCTCGAGACGCAGTACTCGCAGCTCAACCTGCAGGCGGCCAACGCCGAAGTGGCGCGCGCCAAAGCGGCCCGCGACGAGGCGGCGCGCGACCTCGCGCGCAAGAAGGAGCTGAGCGCGAAGGACTCCATCCCGCGCGCGACGCTGGACCGCTCGCAGGCCGCGTTCGACCAGACCAGCGCCGCGCTGCAGGCCGCGTCCGCGCAGGCCTCGCTGCTGCGCCAGCAGATTGCCGACGCCACTCTGCGCGCGCCAGTCGACGGCATCGTGGCCGAGAAGCGCACCGAAGTCGGCGCGCGCCTCGGCGACGGCGGCGTGGCCTTCGTGATCGTGCAGCTCTCGCCACTCCGTCTCCGCTTCGCCGTCCCCGAGCGTTACCTCGGCCGCCTCAACGCGGGCGACCGCGTCACCGCGACCGTCGATCCTTATCCCGATGAAAAATTCGAGGGCACCGTCAAGACCGTCGGCGGTGTGATCGACCCGAAGACGCGGACCATGTTCGCGGAAGCGGAGTTCGCCAATCGCGACGGACGCCTCCGTCCCGGCTTGTTTGCACGCGTGGAAACCCGACTGGACTGACACATGCAAAAACTGGCAGAAATCTGCGTACGCCGCCCCGTCTTCGCGACGGTGATCATCCTCGCGCTGGTCGTCATCGGCGCGTTCTCGTACCTCAAGCTCGGCGTGGACCGTTTTCCGAACGTCGAGTTCCCCTTCGTCATCGTCACGACCGTGCTGCCGGGTGCGGCGCCGGAAGAGATCGAGACCGAGCTCACCGACAAGATCGAGGAAGCGGTCAACACCATCAGCGGCATCAACGAGCTGACCTCGTTCTCGTCCGAGAACGTGTCGGTGGTCATGATCTCGTTCGACCTCGAGAAGAACCGCGACGTCGCGACGCAGGAAGTGCGCGACAAGATCTCTTCGATCGCCGCCAGTCTTCCGACCGACGCCGACCCGCCGATCGTGCAGAACTTCGATCCGGGCGCGATCCCGGTCGTCACCATCGCCGTCTCCGGCCCCGGCTCGCAGCGCGACATCTCCGAGTACGTCGACAAGAACCTGCGCCGCCGGCTGGAGACTGTCAGCGGCGTCGGTCAGGTCCTCGTCATCGGCGCGCGTCCGCGGCAGATCAACGTCGTCGTCGACAACGCCAAGCTGACCGGCCAGGGCCTCACCGCCGCGCAGGTCGTGGCGGCGCTGCAGGCGCAGAACATCCAGATCCCGGGCGGTAAAGTCGAGCAGGGCGTGCGCGACCTGACGCTGCGCACGTACGGCCGCGTCACTTCGCCCGAGCAGTTCGGCAGCATCCCCATCGCCAACGTGAACGGCACGCCGGTGCGCATCCGCGACGTGGCCCGCATCGAAGACAGCATGGCCGACGTCAAGTCGGCGGCCACGGTCGGCGGCAAGTCGGCGGTCGTGCTGCAGGTCCGCAAGCAGTCCGGCACGAACGCCATCGCCGTCGTCGACGGCATCAAGGAACGCGTCGAAGAGATCCGCCCGCAGATCCCGGCCGGGTACAAGCTGGACATCATCCGCGACCAGTCGGAGTTCGTCCTGGCCGCGGTCGGCGCGGTCAAAGAGCACCTCATCCTCGGCTCGATCTTCGCCGCGCTGATCGTCTGGCTGTTCCTCTCCAGCCCGCGCCCGTGGGTCGTGCTGGCCATGGTCGGCGCGACGCTGCTGCTCTACACGCTGGTGTGGGGCCACTCCATCCCCCTGCCGAAGTCGATCGCCATTCCGCTCGCGGCCGCGATCGGGATCGGGATGTTCATCTACTTCGCACGCAACTCGCGGCCGACGCTCATCGCCGCGGTGGCGATCCCCAGCTCGCTCGTCGCCACGTTCGCGGCCATGGCGTACATGGGCTTCACGCTGAACGTCATCACGCTGCTCGCGCTGACGCTGGCCGTCGGCATCGTCATCGACGACGCGGTGGTCGTGCTCGAGAACATCTTCCGGTACATGGAAGAGAAGAAGATGTCGCCGGCCGAAGCCGCGGTCGCGGGGACGAAGGAAGTCGGCCTGGCGGTCATGGCCACGTCGATGTCGCTGATCGTGGTCTTCCTGCCGGTCGCGTTCATGGCCGGCGTCGTCGGCCGCTTCATGTTCTCCTTCGGCGTGACCATGGCCTTCGCCATCGCCGTGTCGCTGCTGGTCTCGTTCACGCTCACGCCGATGATGGCCGCGCGCTACCTGCGCCGCGAGGACCTCACGCACGACGAAGGGGAGAGCACGCGCAGCAAGGGCCTCTACGCCGTCGTCGAGAAGGTTTACCTGAAGATGCTCGACTTCTCGATGGCCCATCGCTGGGTGATCGTCACGGCGATGGTCCTGGTGTTCTTCTCGACGGTGCCGCTGATGAGCGTCGTCGACAGCAACTTCCTGCCGTACGATGACGAGGGGCAGTTCGCCATCACCGTCCGCGCGCCGGAAGGGGCCAGCGTCGACACGACCATGACCATCCTGGAGTCGATCGCCGCCCGTGCGCGCAAGCTCGACGGCGTCACCAACACGGTCGTCACCATCGGTGACGACCCGCAGCAGACGCTGAACCTCGGCTCGGTGTACGTGAAGCTCGGCGACGCGTCGCAGCGCGAGAATCAGTACGAGATCATGGACCGTGTCCGCACGCAGATCCTGCCGCAGTACAAGCGCCTGAACCTCGTCACGCAGGTCGCGCCGGTCAACGAGTTCGGCGGCGGTACCGACGCGGAAGTGATGTTCTGGATCGGCGGTCCTGACCTCAACGCGCTGGACAAGTACTCGCGCCAGCTCGCCGCGGCCATCAAGGATCCGAAGCTCGGCACCACCGACGTGCAGACGAACTTCATCGTCGGCAAGCCGGAGCTCGCCGTCCGTATCGACCGCGACAAGTCGACCGACCTCGGCGTGCGCGTGCAGGACCTCGCCGCGACGCTGAACGTCCTGGTCGGCGGCCAGCAGGCCACCAGCTACTACGAGGGCGGCGAGGAGTACGAGGTGCACGTCCGCGCCGACGAGCAGGGGCGCGCGAACATCGCCGCCATCTCCCAGATCGAAGTCCCGTCGGTGAACGGGAGCACGGTCAAGCTCGACGATCTCGTGCAGATGCAGGAAGGCACCGGCCCGTCGGTCATCAACCGCTACAACCGCCGGCGTATGGTCATGGTCCTCTCGAACATGCAGCCCGGCTTCTCCTCGGCCACCGTCATGGCCCTGCTCGAGCAGAAGGCCAAAGAGCTGAACATGCCCAACGGCTTCTCGTACGGCTTCACCGGCCGGGCCAAGGAGCAGCAGGAGATGGGCATGAACTTCATGCTCGCCTTCGCGCTGTCGATCGTCTTCATGTACCTGATTCTGGCGGCGCAGTTCGAGAGCTGGGTCCACCCGATCACGATCCTGCTCTCGCTGCCGATGACGGTGCCGTTCGCGATCCTCTCGCTGGTGCTGCTCAACGAGTCGATCAACATCTTCTCGGCCCTCGGCATCGTGGTGCTCTTCGGCATCGTGAAGAAGAACTCCATCCTGCAGGTCGACCACACCAACCAGCTCCGCGAGCGCGGCCTGCCGCGCGCCGAGGCCATCCGCGAGGCGAACCGCGACCGCCTGCGCCCGATCCTCATGACCACGCTCGCCTTCGTGGCCGGCATGATCCCGCTCGTCGTCTCCAGCGGCACCGGCGCCGCCACCAACCGCGCCATCGGCGCGACGATCATCGGCGGCCAGACCCTCGTCCTCCTGCTGACCCTCCTCGCCACCCCCGTCCTCTACTCGATCTTCGACGACGTGCAGGAGTTCTTCCGCCACCGCAAGTCCCCGGTCGAAAACGACGTGATCGACGCCGGCGCGGCGACGGCGTGAAGAAAAGTGGGGCGGGGCTCAGCCCGCCCCACTTTGGCCGACGTCTTAGATTTATACGATCTCGTATATATACATTGCTGTATAAATTCTTGAGTGCTACTCTCTGCCTGTGAGAAACGTCACAGGCTCTCCCGTTGAGAACGACGACTTCTTCAACCGCCCTCGCGATCTCGCCCGTCTGCAGAGGAACCTGAAGAACGGCACGGACGCCCTTCTCACCGCACCTCGCCGCGTCGGAAAGACGTCGTTGGTGCTCCGCCTGTGCGAGCTCGAGCGTGCGGACGAACGATGCGCCGTCTTCCTGAACGTCGAAGGTTGCCAGGACGAGTTGGCCTTCGCCGAAAAGCTCGTCGATGCGCTACGCGAAAGCAGCTTGCAGCCCGAGCCGCTCACCCGCGTTGCGCTGGTCTGTCATAAGGCACGTCAGGCCCTGAGCGGGGTGAAGGTCGGCGCCGCCGGCGTGGACATGGACATGGGCAGCGTCGACGATCCGGACCACAGCACCCTCGGCCGCGCCCTCGAGAGCATCTTCCGCAGGATCGAGAGCGGCGACAAACACGTCCTCGTGGCCATCGACGAAATGCCCGAGCTTCTTCTCGCGCTGAGCAAGGAAGATCATGGCCCCGAGCGCGTGACGCGCCTGCTCCATTGGCTGCGCAGCCTCCGGCAGACGTATCGGAAGAACATCCGTTGGATCTTTCTCGGCTCGATCGGTCTGGACAGCTTCGTCGACGACCGCAACCTGCGGAAGACGATCAACGATCTGACACCGGTGCATTTAGATGCGCTTTCCGAGGAGGAGGCGCATCAGTTTCTCGCGCGGCTGGGCCAGAGCAACGGCTTACCGCTCGGTCCTGACGCACGCGCACTCGTCATCGCGCGTGTCGGCTGGCCGCTGCCGCATCACCTGCAGATTGTGTTTCATGCGCTCGTCGATTCAGGAGCGACCGTGGCCGACGCCGCGGCAGTCGAAAAGGCGTTCGAGGAGCTGCTGCTGCCGGCGAACCTCAGCCAGTTCGACACGTGGCGGCAGCGGCTGAACGAGCAGTTCGAGGAGAGCGACGCAACGGCAGCGCGCGACATCCTCCGCCACCTCTGCCAGCATCCGAACGGTCGCCAACGTGCGCATCTCCTGAACGCGCTGATGACCAGCCGCCCGTCCACCGACGCGGCGAACGTCGAGGAGCAGCTTTCGCGTCTGCTGCTCATGCTCCAGCGCGACGGCTATCTCCTGGAGCGTGGGGGCCGCTACACGTTTCGCTCGTTTCTCCTCCGCGAGTACTGGCACAGACGGGAAGTCCGATGACCGCGACCGCGCCAACACCTCTGCTCGCCCTCCATCAACTCTCGCTCTACAACACGGGGCGGATGTCGCCGGAGCAGATCATCGCGGCCTTCGCGGCGCGGCGGCAGCAGTTCGACCGCATCGTCGCCGACCTGGCCGCGGAAAAACCGAAGAGCCGGGCACAACATCATCTGATCGTCGGGCAACGCGGCATGGGGAAGACCATGCTGCTCGCGCGGATCGCTGCGGAACTGCGTACCGATCCCGAGCTCGCCGCGCGTTTCGTCCCGCTGGTGTTTGCCGAGGAACAATACGCGATCGACCGTCTTTCCAAGTTCTGGCTGAACTGTCTCGACTCCCTCGCTGATGCGCGCGAGCTGGCCGGCGACAGCCGCGGAGTGGACGAGATCGACGCTGCCGTGGCCCGGCTCACCGCCGCCGGCATGCGGGCCGCGAAGGACGATCAGCCCTTCGCCGACGAGGTCTACGAGGCTTTTGCCGGCGCTGCCAAGGCCAGCGGACAGCGGCCGGTGCTGCTGGTCGACAATCTGCAACTCGTCTTCGAGCGTCTCGACCAGGGCCAGCAGCACAGTCTGCGCGAACTGCTCATGCGTCCCGGCGCCCCGATTCTCGTCGGAGCCAGTCCCAGTCCGCCCCCGCAGAGCCAGGACTACGGCGCGGCGTTCTACGATCATTTCAAGGTCCACTACCTTCGTCCACTCGACGAGTCGGAGATGCGCGACCTGCTCCTCCATCTGGCCGGCGCCGCCGGGCGTGACGACGTGCGCCAGCGTGTCGTCCAGCATCCCGCGCGGCTCAAAGTATTGCGGCAACTCACCGGCGGAAATCCCCGGACCACGCTCACGCTATTCTTCCTTTACGCCGAGGATTTTGCGCCGAGCGTTTTCGGCGATCTGGAGGGCCTGCTCGACCGCGTCACGCCGCTTTACAAGGCGCGCTTCGAGGAGCTGACAGCGCAGCAACAGGTCGTCGCCAGCGCCATTGCCAACCATTGGGATCCCGTCACCGCTGCCACTCTGGCCGCTGTTACGTCGCTGCCAGCCGGAACGATCAGTGCGCAACTCGACCGCCTCGAGAAGATCGGCGTCGTGGAACGCACGGAACTGTTTGGCGACACTCGCACGGGATACCAACTCGCCGAGCGCTTCTTCAACATTTGGTTCCTCATGCGCAGCGCGTCGCGCCGCCAGCGCCGCGAGGTGGAGTTCCTGACGCGATTCCTCGAGAGCTTTTACGAGCCGGCCGACCGCAGCCGCCTGGCCCGTCACCTCATGGACGAGGACCACTTCACTCCCGACCGTTACGTCTGGAGCCGTGCCGTCGCCGCCAGTCTCACGGAACGTGAGACAGCGGAGGAGCTCACCCGCCACGCCGAGCTCACCGCATTACAGGAAGAAGCTCGTGAAGCTCGTGCACGGTTGCGTGAATTAATCGATTTCAACAGTCTGCCCGCGGCCACACTGGCATTCGATGATCTTCGGAGAAAGCTGATGTCTCTTGTGGCAGACGATGCCGGCATCACCGCGGAGGACTTCGCCAAAGCCGTTCTCGGTGATCGGACGATGTTCATGACCGGAGAGCGCGAACAACTCGGGGCCCGCACCGGAAAACTAAGTAACACTGAGATTCAGAGCGTGCTCAAATCCATCCAGAAGGTGCGTGCGCTCGATGAGCAAGAGTACTCGGTAGCATCGGTCGCTTGGTTTTCGCAGCGTCTCGCAAGTGGGCAGATCCGCGCTCTGTATGACGCTGAGGACTGGAACCGTGCCTTTCACCAAGCCGACGAGACCGCGGCCATGCGGTTGATGGTCAACTCCTTACCGCTTGGTTTCGGCGATGTCATTAACGACGCAAGTGCGTCGAAGATCAGGACCGCTATCCAGGCGGCCGACACATCCGATGCTCGGCAGTGGTTCAGGTGGGGACTCGATTTGCACGTCCGACTTGGACGCTACACCGATGCGGAGAAGGCCTATCGCGAGGCCATTCTCCGCGATCCGAAGCATGTGCGGGCCTGGTACCACCTGGGTAATATTCTCCAATACAATCTGCATCGGTACGACGAAGCCGAGGCCGCATATCTCGAGGCTATCGCCCTCGATCCGGAAGATTCAGACCCATGGAATGCCCTTGGTAATCTCTATTGCGACCATCTCGACCGCCTTCCCGATGCTGTCGAAGCATTCGACAATGCGCAACGACTTAGCCCAAGAGAGGAGTTCGCCCACCAGAACCGCCTTTTCCTCTGCCGCGATTTCAAGGGTGAAGGTCTGCGCGCTCGCCCATTGATGGATGAGCTTCAGGCGCACACTGTTTCGAACTTTCCCGACACCGTCCACCTTCACCACGCTCTCTTCGCAGCCTATGACTCGAACTGGGGGTTGGCCGCCGATGCTCTCGCCGAAGCACTGAGCATCCGTGCTGGCGGGTTCTCGCCAGTGACCGTCGACGACTGGCTCCGCGCCAGCGCGGTCCTGATCCATCTCAATTACGGCGCCGACCTGCTGGCCTTCCTCAATGACCGTGGCGACACGGCGCGACTGCGGCCTTGGGTAGAGGCCTTGCGGGCGCTTCATCTCGGCGATCGCCGTGCTCTGCAGAACGTCGCTCCTGAGATCCGCTCATCCGCCGAGATCTTTTACGAGGGTATCGAAAGACGTCTGAACAAGCTTCCGCAGGAAACCCGGCGCCGGCCGGTGCCAAAGCCGAAACGAACGCGATCTCGGCGTCAGTGATCGATGAGTGGAGCGGGCGCGGGTGTATCCTTCCTTCCCTGCGTCCAGTCATCCTTGCGGCGTTCCTTTTCTTTGCGGCTGCCGTCGCCGCGCAGAATCCGTCCGTCGATGTCCTGCACTACGCGATCGACATCACGTTGCCCGCGAGCGGTACGGACATCAGTGCGACCGCGGAGCTGACCGTTCGGCCGCGCGTGGAGTCACTGGAGTCGCTCGTTCTCGATTTTGGTGCGTTGACCATCGACGGTGTCACGGTCGAAGGCGTTGAGGCGCAGTGGACGCGCGAGCAGGAACGAATCGCGGTCACGACGTCGCGTACGACGCGCGAGCCGTTCCGTGTGCGGGTTGCGTATCGCGGCAAGCCCGCGGACGGGCTCGTGCTGCAGGAGAACAAGCACGGCGACTTTGGGGTCTTCGCGGACAACTGGCCGAACCGCGCGCACCAGTGGTTTCCGGCGGTCGACCATCCGTCGGACAAGGCGACGGTGGAGTTCCGCGTCACGGCGCCGGAGGCGTTCGACGTCATCGCCAACGGCACGCTGGTCGAGACGAACAACCTGCAGAACGGCGCCAAGCGGTGGCACTGGCGCGAGACGACGCCGATCCCGGTGCATTGCATGGTCGTGGGCGCGACGCGCTTCGCCGTCGTGCGCGCGGGGCAGGACGATGGCGTGGAGGTCACGTACTGGCTCTACCCGCGCGACCGCGATCACGGCGTGAAGCAGTTCGGGCGGGCCGTGCAGATCCTCGATTACTTCGCCGAGGTGGTGGGGCCTTACCCGTATGACAAGCTGGCCATCGTGGAGTCGTCGACGCGCTTCGGGGGGATGGAGAACGCCAGCGCGATTTTCCTCGACGAGAAACGCATTCACGGCGGGGAGTCGCTGGAAGTGCTGGTGGCGCACGAGATCGCGCATCAGTGGTTCGGCGACTCCGTGTCCCAGCGCGTCTGGCACGACCTCTGGCTCAGCGAAGGCTTCGCCACGTACTTTGCGGCGCTGTTCCTCGAGCACGCCAACGGACGCGCGGCGCTGCTCGAGCGCATGCGCACGACGCGCGCGAATTACCTGCGCACGACGGAGGCGGCGACGCGCCCGATCTTCGATCCGTCGGTCACGGAGCTGACGCGCCTTCTGAGCACGCTCAATTACGAGAAGGGGGCGTGGGTGCTGCACATGCTCCGCGGCGTGATCGGCGACGACGCTTTCTTCGCCGGCATCCGCGAGTACTACGCGTCGCACCGCGACGGCAACGCCAGCACCGCGGAGCTCCGCGCGATCATGGAGCGCCACGCCAAACAGCCGCTGGACTGGTTTTTCCGCCAGTGGATCTACGAGGCCGGCCACCCCGTCTTCCGCACGCACTGGACCTGGCGCAACGGCAAGGTCCTCCTCGACGTGGCCCAGACCCAGACCGGCACCGTCTTCCGCACCCCCGCCGTCGTCGAGCTCCGCGACGCCGCCGGCGCCCGCCGCGAGACCGTCCTCATCGACCAGCGCCAAGAACACTTCGAGATCGTCAGCGAGCTGAAGCCGTCCGCGGTGGTGCTGGATCCGGATGAGTGGATCCTGCGGGACGCGGTGCCGGGTTCATAGGCGCATAGGCGCATAGGCTCACAGTCTCAGAGTCTCAACCTCGCAAAACGCCCGCGCCTCATAACCTATGAGGCTATGAGCCTCTGAGACTTTGAGACTTTCTCGCCCACCCCCTTGACAACCCTCATGCACCGACCTACTGTATTAGTTATCTAATACAGTAGCGCAGGACGGCATATGTTCGACATCAACCCAGCTGACGGCGCACCGATCTGGCGGCAGATCGAGGAGGGGATGCGCCGGATGATCTCCCTCGGGACGCTCGAGCCGGGCTCCGGGGTCCCCTCCGTGCGGGAGCTCGCGCAGCATCTGCGCGTCAATCCCAACACCGTCGCCCGCGCCTACCAGCGCCTCACCGACGAGGGGGTCCTCGCGGTGCGGCGCGGCGAGGGGACGTTCGTCTCCGACGCACCGAAACAGCTCCGGAAATCCGAAAAGAACGAGGCCCTGCGCGACGCGGCCGGCCGCTATGCCGGCACCGCCCTCGCCGTCGGCGCCTCGCTCGAAGACGCGCAGTCCGAGCTCGAGCTCAGCTTCGAGCGCGTGATGCGCGAGCACAGGAGGAAACTATGAGCGCCCCGGCCATCCGTGCCATCGACGTCACCGTCCGCTACGGCCGCAAGGAAGCAGTGACGGGCATCACCCTCGACATCCCCACCGGCTCGGTCTACGCGCTGCTGGGCCGCAACGGCGCCGGCAAGTCGTCGCTGGTCCGCGCCATCCTCGGCCAGCTGAAGCCCGACGCCGGCCGCGTGGAGCTCTTCGGTCT
This sequence comes from Thermoanaerobaculia bacterium, assembly GCA_036387915.1. Classification (GTDB taxonomy): domain Bacteria; phylum Acidobacteriota; class Thermoanaerobaculia; order Gp7-AA8; family Gp7-AA8; genus QHVT01. The sequence continues at coordinate 17,234 of DASVSV010000334.1, read as the reverse complement.
CGACGCCTGGAGCGGGCGCGCCAAGCTGATGGAGCGCATCGGCGTCGTCTCCGAAGACGCGGACGCTCCGCCGGAAATGCGGGTGCGCGAGCTCGGACGCTTCTGCGCCGGCATCTACTCGAGCTGGGACCAGCAGATGTTCGACGCGCGCCTGCAGCGCTTCGGCCTCGACGCAAAAACGCGCTTCGGCGACCTGTCGAAAGGGCAGAAGAAACAGGTCTCGCTCGCACTGGCGCTGGCCACTTCGCCCGAGCTGGTCATCCTCGACGACCCGACGCTCGGCCTCGACGTCGTCGCGCGCAAGTCGCTGTTCGAGGAAGTGATCAGCGACATGGCCGAACGCGGCATCACGGTGCTCATCACCACGCACGACCTGACGTCGATCGAAACCATCGCCGACCGTATCGGCGTGCTGCAGCAGGGGAGGCTCGTGCTCGACGAAGAAGTGGAGACGCTGAAGGCGCGCTTCCGCCGCATCCGCTTCACCAGCCAGCCGGCGGCGCTGAGCAGCGTCAACCTCGTGGCCGCGCAGGTGCGGCAGTGGGGGAACGGCACCGAAGCGGTCGTGACGAACTACGACGACCTCGCCTTCGCCCGCTTCCGCGACGAGGCGCGCGTCACCGCCGAAGTGAAACCGATGTCGCTCGAGGACATTTTCATCGCCGTCGCCGGCGAACAGGAAGGAGTGCAGTCGTGAACCACGCCCTCGTCATTGCCCGCCGCGAGATCCGCGACCGGTCGCGTCTCTTCGTCCTCGCCGCCGCGCTCGCGTTCATCCCCTTCATCGCGTCGCTGATGCCGGGCGCACGCGGCTATCAGTCCGACATCATCGCCATGGGCGGCGCCATCCTCGGCATCGCTCTCGGCGTCGGCACCGCCATCACCCTCGGCAACACCACCATCGGCCGCGAGCTGTCCGAGCGCCGTCTGTCGTTCTACTTTGCGAAGCCGCTGTCGCCGGCGGCGCTCTGGACCGGCAAGGCCGCGGCGGCGCTGCTCTCCAGCCTGGCCTGTTTCCTGATCGTCGTCCTGCCCGCGTTGCTGGCCGTGCGGGACACCTGGAGCGGCGGATTCTTCAACGCGCCGGCGATTCTCCTGGCGGGCATCATCGGGATCGTGGTGCTCTTCTTCGTCAGCCACGCCGTCTCGACCATCATCCGTTCGCGCTCTCCGCTCATCGCGCTCGACGTCGCGGCGCTGGCGCTTGCCGTGGGCGCGGTCTACCTGATCCTCCGCCCGGTCGCACTCACTGGCTCGATCAAACATACGGTGGCGCTGCTGCTGGTGATCCTCGGATCGATGCTGGTCCTGCTCGTGGTCGTGCCTGTGAAGCAACTGGCCACTGGCCGGACCGATGCGCGCCGCGGCCACGCCGCGTTCTCCCGCATGTGGTGGCCGGCCCTCGCCGTGGTGATTGCGGCGGTGGGCATCTACTCGGCGTGGCTGGTGCGGCCGGCCGTGACGGACATCAGTTACGTGCAGGACCTGCGGCGCGCGCCGGCGGGGGACTGGGTGGCCGTGAGCGGACAGACGCGTCATCGCGGGAGACTGGCGGCGTCGTTCGTGATGAACACCGCCACCGGTGAGACCGTCCGCCTGCCGCAAACGCTCTGGTGGGGGTCGACGTTCTCGCACGACGGGCGCGCGGTGGCGTGGATCAGGCCGGCCAGCCTGAAGCTGAACGGCCAATACCTGCTTCACGTCCGAAGGCTCGACCAGGGACGCGTGTACGACACGGGCATCCGGCTCTCCCACGATGCCTTCGTGTTGTCGGATGACGCGTCGCGCCTAGCCATCCTGCAAAAGAAGATTCTCTCCGTGTACGACATCGCCACCGGCAGGCTCGTGGCCTCGGCGGCGACGGAGGGCACGACGGGCCGGTTCTTCTTCGCCTCGCCCGATGTCGTGCGTCTCTACCAGAGCGGCGGCGATGAGGTGATCCGCATTTCCGAGCTCGATACCGCGACACGCTCATTCAGGCAGACCGGCGAGTTCCCGAAGAACGCCACCTTGGTCGGCACATCCGCCGACGGTTCGCGCGCCTACGTGCGGGGCGCGATCGTCGACGGCCGCACCGGCGCGACGATCGCCACGCTGCCGGAGTGGAAACCGGAACTGCCGCGGTCGCGCATGCTCTCCGACGGCTCCGTGGCACGCAGCGGCTTCGAGGGGGGCAAAGCGATCGTGAAGATCTTCGATGCCGAGGGAACGCCGCGGCACGAGCTCGTGCTGCCGGGGGTCAAGCACACGTCCGTCGCCGGCGACACCGCGGACGGCAAACTGATCGTGCTCGCGTCCCGCGCGGTGAGGCAGGAGCAGAAGGTGTTCGTCATCGACCGGCAGCGCGGAGTCGTCGAGCAGGTGCGGGAAGGGCTGGCCGGGCCGTTTCCCGCGTGGGAAACCGATCCGCGCGCGACACCGTTCCGCGGCGAGCTCGCCTCGGTGGAACTGCGCAGCGGGAAGCCGGTGCTCTGGAACCACGACAATCGCGCCGAAGCGCGGCCGCTGTTCCCGTCGCGTTAATCGTGACTTGTCGCGAGACGCACTGTTCTCTCTTCGGTCAGGTCACCGGGCAGCGGATTTAGCGCACGCGAAAAAGAAAGGCGCGCCGTGAGGCGCGCCTTTGTTCGTCATCGCGGTAAACGGATCGCTTACGCGTTCTTCTGCTTGGCCAGGGCGCCTTTGGCGCTCTCCGCGAGGGCGCTGAAGCCGGCGGCGTCGCGGACGGCCAGGTCGGCCAGGATCTTCCGGTCCATCGTGTTGCCGGTGGCTTTGAGGCCGGCGATGAACGTCGAGTAGGACATCCCGTTCAGGCGGGCGGCAGCGTTGATGCGGGCGATCCAGAGCTTCCGGAAATCGCCTTTGCGGTCCTTGCGGCCGGTGAAGGCAGCGTTGAGCGCCTTGTCGACGGCCTGCTGCGCGATGCGGTGACCGCGCGATCTCATCCCGTAGAAGCCCTTGGCGAGCTTCAGGATCTTGACGCGGCGGTTCTTTCTTTTTGGACCTCGTTTGACTCTCGGCATCGTTCTCCTCGTTTCCTTTCTTTCGAGCGGCCGGGTCAGGAGTGGTGATCACCCGACGCGCTCCGTATGACGGCAGCTGTCAGCTATTAGCCCGCTGCCGTTCGTTTTCCCGTGTGCTCCTGAGAGCTGCGAGCTGACAGCTACCAGCTCATTTGTACGGGATCATGCGGCCCACGGTCTTCGCGTTCGCGCTCGAGACCTCGACTTCACCGGCCAGCTTGGACTTCCGGCCCGGCGACTTCTTGGTCAGGATGTGCGAATGGAAGGCGTGATTCCGCTGGATTTTGCCGGTCCCGGTCTTCTTGAACCGTTTCGCGGCACCGCGGTGCGTCTTCATTTTCGGCATAGAAATCCCCTCTAAAGCTTCGCTGGTAACTGCGTGACACGGACGATGATTCCCCGGGCGCGGGAGATCCCTCGCTTTCGCCCGGGATCACACCCGCCGCGTGTCATTTGCTCGGCGCGATGACCACCGACATGCGGTTGCCCTGCAGGTCGGGGTGCTGGTTCTCCGAGGCTCCGTACTCCTTCACTTCCACGAGCAGACGGTCGAGCACGGCCTTGCCGAGCTCCATGTGCGTCATCTCGCGGCCGCGGAAGCGGACGATGGCCTTGACCTTGTCGCCGTGCTCGAGGAACCGGATCACGTGGTTCTTCTTGAAGTCGAAGTCGTGCTCGTCGATGCGGGGGCGGAACTGCACCTCCTTGACGATGATCACCTTCTGCTTCTTCTTGGCTTCCGACTCTTTCTTCTTTTTCTCGAAGAGGAACTTGCCGTAATCCATGATCTTGCAGACCGGCGGGTTGGCCGTTGGCGAGATCTCCACGAGGTCGAGGTCCTTCTCGCGGGCCATCTCGTGGGCCTGCGCGATCGGCACGATTCCGACCTGCTGTCCTTCGGAATCGATGAGCCGCACCTCGGGGTGGCGGATCAGGTCATTGATGCGATTTTCGGGCTCCGCCGGGCGGCGGTCGAAACGTGAGTTACGGCGTGGTGGAAAAATACGGAAGTCCCTCCTAGGTTTTTGGGTCGATCAATCTACGGATAAACGCATCTGGCCGTCAAGTCGGCGCGTCGCCGGCTCACTCTCACGGTCTCATAGGCTCACAGTCTCACAGTCTCACAGGCGCGGTGGCCAACCGCCTCTCTGAGCCTGTGAGACTCTGAGCCTATGAGACCGTGAGACTGCAGTTCACAGCTCCAACGCGCGGCCTGCAATCAAGTCCTTTGCCTGCCCGATCAATTCCTCGATGGCGACGCTTCCCTGGTCTCCGCCGGTGCGCTTGCGGAGGCTCACCGCGCCAATGGAAGCCTCCTTCTCACCGACGATCAGCATCCACGGCAGCTTGCGGAGCTGCGCGTTGCGGATCTTCGCTCCGAGCTTGTCGTTGCTCGCGTCCACCTCGACCCGCACGCCCGCCGCGCGCAGCCTGGCCGCGACCTCGGCCGCGTAGTCGACGAACTTCTCCGACAGCGGCAGCACCGCCGCCTGCACGGGCGCGAGCCAGAACGGGAACGCGCCGGCGAAGTGCTCGATGAGGATGGCGATGAAGCGCTCGAACGAGCCGTAGATCGCGCGGTGCAGCACGGCCGGACGATGCTCGGCGTTGTCCGCGCCGACGTAGGTCAGGTCGAACCGCTCCGGCGCGTTGTAGTCGAGCTGGATCGTGCCGAGCTGCCACTTGCGGCCGATGCTGTCGGAGACGTCGAAGTCGATCTTCGGACCGTAGAACGCGCCTTCGCCTTCCTTGACCTCGAACGGACGATTCAGACTTTCCAGCGCGCTGCGGAGCAGGTTCTCCGCGCGATCCCACAGCGCGTCGTCGCCGATGCGCTGCGGCGGGCGGGTGGAGAACTTGGCGGTGTATTCGAGTCCGACGGTCGAGTAGACCTGGTCGAGGAGCGCCACGAAACGGCGCACTTCCTCCGGCACGTCGTCCTCGACGCAGTAAATGTGCGCGTCGTCCTGCGCGAACTGCCGCACGCGCGTCAGGCCGCCGAGGCTGCCGGTCAGCTCGTTGCGGTGCAGCACGTCCTGCGTGTGGAAGCGCAGCGGCAGATCGCGATAGCTGTGCTTCTTCATCGCGAAGTAGAGATGGTGCGACGGGCAGTTCATCGGCTTCATCGAGAAGTCGTGCTCTCCGCTCTCGTTGTCGAGAACGAGGAACATGTTCTCTTTGTACTTGCCCCAGTGACCGCTGATCTCCCAGAGGCCCTTGTTGAAGAGCAGCGGCGTCTTGATCTCGACGTAGCCGTTGTCGATGAGCAGCTCGCGCATGAACTGCGAGAGAGTCTGATAGAGCGTGGTGCCGTTCGGGGTCCAGAACGCGGCGCCCGGCGCGAACGGGTGGAAGTGAAAGAGATCGAGCTCCTTGCCCAGGCGGCGATGGTCGCGCGCCTTCGCTTCCTCGACCTGCTTGAGGTACTTCTCGAGCTGCTCCCTGTCGCCCCACGCGGTGCCGTAGACGCGCTGCAGCATGGCGTTGCGCTCGTCGCCGCGCCAGTACGCGCCCGCCACGTTGAGCAGCTTGAAGGCGCCGAGGCGGCCGGTGGAGGGGACGTGCGGTCCGCGGCAGAGATCGAACCACTCCCCCTGGCGGTATACCGAGAGGTCCTCGTCGCCGGGGATGGCCTTGATGATCTCGACCTTGTACTTTTCGCCGAGCTCCTCGAACTTGGCGATGGCTTCGTCGCGGGACCAGACCTCGCGGCGCACCGGCAGATCGCGCTTGACGATCTCCTGCATCTTCGCCTCGATGTTGCGGAGGTCCTCTTCGCCGAAGGTGCGGTCGGTGGCGAAGTCGTAGAAGAAGCCGTTCTCGATCACCGGACCGATGGTGACCTGCGTGCCGGGGAAGAGCTCCTGCACCGCCATGGCCATGAGGTGGGCGGTGGAGTGGCGGATCGTCTCGATGCCGGCCTCGGTGGTCGCGGTGACGATCTCCACCTTCGCCCCGTCGGGGACCGGGGTGTAGACGTCGACGACCTTGCCGTTGACCTTTCCGGCGATGGCGTCTTTGGCCAGCCGCTTCCCGATGGACGCGGCCACGTCGGCGACGGTGGCGTTCTCCGGGACCTCGCGGACCGACCCGTCAGGGAGTTGTACGTTCATGACATGCCTCGCAAAAGAAAAAACGAAAACAAAAAGACAGGGCCGAAGCCCTGTCTTTGATCGTTGGAAACTCGTTCAGTGGAGATCAACGACAGGGCGCGAGCGGGGGAGTGCTCGTCGTTCGCGTTCGTCCCGTCGTAGTGACTTGCAACATGGGGCGCGGAGTATAGCACGCGCCCTCACTCCTTCTCTTGCTTAATAATATTATGGTATAAGCGCATACATGCAGACAGTTCGTACCGCCGCGCTCGCGCTCGTGCTCCTGACGAACGTCTCTCTGTTCGCCCGCACCATTGGCCGCGAGAAGCCGGTGACGGAGTCCGCCTCGGCGCAGCAGCACGTGGCCCTGTCGCGCGATCAGTACCGCACCCTCCTGGCCTGGGAGGAGACCGCGGCGCCGGGACAACTCAGCCGGGTGCGCGTGCATCAGTACGAAGCGCCGTTCTGGTTTCTCGGGCGCGAGACCTTCAGCGTGCAGTCCTCGCCGCGCCATCAGCGCACGCCGGTCTTCGGCGAGTCGATGGTCGCGTGGCTCGAGGAGGATCCGGCCAGCAGCGCGAGGTCGGTCTGGTATCAGCCGATCCAGCTCGCCATCGGAAAGAACTATCAGCCGGTCGGTGCGGCCCAGAAAGTCGGCGACGCCGCACGCAACACACCGCTGCACGTCCTGAACTATCACGTGTTCCACGGCCTGGTCTGGACGGGGACCGACGGGCGTCTGACGGCGGCCGAGCGTTCGCTGATCGCGCGCATCGGATTCGACCCCACGCCGTGGTACGCGACCCACGAACGCGCCGAGAATCCGGCCGCGGACGGAGATGAACCGTCGCTGAACGGATGGTCGCTCATCGCGTACAACGTTGGCGGGCCGGATTCGCCCTGCACGATCCGTTGCACCCGACCGTGGCTCGTCAAGGCAACAGTCCTCGGCGGACGCGAGCCGCAGCAGTCGATCGTCATCAGCGAATTGGGTGCGTCGGCGCCCGACGTCGTGCAGACCGCGACGGACTATCTGATCTTCTGGAGCGACGTCGAAGACGGCGGCACGTTCGTGCAGCGCGTGACCACTACTGCCGGTATCGTCGTCCGGGCCGGAGCGAATCGAAAGGTCCACGACGGCGAGCTGCACGACGCGTCGATTGCGCCAAACGACGAAGTGGTGATGGTCGTGGAAGAGGGCCAGCGCTTCCTCTTCCTGCGCCTCGACCGCGATCTCAACGTCGTCGAGCGCATTCCGTTCACCGCGACCCTGGCCGCCGAATCGCGCATCGGGGTCTCGAGCAGGAACGTTCCGAACGCGATGATCGCCTACACCACGCTCGCCGCCGACGGCGTCACCCCGCGTGCGGTCTTCCGCGTCGTCGAGGACGGACCGGGCTCGCCGAAACGCCGCGCCATCCGATAGCTTTCAGGAGCAACGACCTTCATTTAGCGCGAGCGACAACCCCTCAACCGCCTTCGGCACCTTCTCCCCTCACGGAGGGGAGAAGGGCAACAAAGGGAGAGTCTCGAGAGAGCCGTGGTTGTTGCCCCTCGCCCGTGGGTGAACGGGGGGTGAGCGGGGAGAGGGTGCCCGGAGGGGGGGTGAGGGGTCGCGCAAATTGCGCGAAGCCCCATCCGCTCTCGACTTGCAAATAATACTGTTGTTCGCGCGAGTGTCGTGCGACCATGTTTCCGGTCCAAAACCACCCATAAATCGAGAGGGAGATTCCGCTGTGAGCTCAACCATGCGCAGTTTGTGTGCGCTTTTTCTGGCGCTAGTGTGCCTGCCCGCGTGGGCGGCAGGTGATTGTCCGGTCATCCAATCCCTGACGGCAGCCGACGCCCAGACGGGCCGTCCGGTCCTGGTTCAATGGTCGTACAGCGGAGGTCTGCCGCTGACGCAGACCATCTCCGGACGCGATTTCGAAGAGCCGGTCGTGCTCTCGCCCGGCCAGACGTCGTACTTTTACGTTCCGTCCGATCCGGGTGAGAAGCACCTGCAGCTCACCGCCGTCACCGCATGCGGCACGGTGACGCAGAACACGAAGTATCACGTGAAGCAGTGCAACATCGTCCCGCCGCCGCTCACGACGAGCACGGCGCGCGTCGATGCCGGCGCCACGTTCACCGCATCGGTCGAGCTCGAGCCGGGACACACCGCGACGTGGGAGGTGGTCAACGGCACTCCCTCCGCGACGACCGGTTCGTCGATCACGATCACCGCCGGCGCGCGCGGCATCGTGTCGGTCCGCGCCTGGATCTCGCGCGGCAACTCGTGCAGCGTGCCCGTGAGCAAGACCGTGCAGGTCGTGGCGGCGTGCGCGGTCTCGGAGCCGGCGCTCTACTTCCCGCAGCCTGCCACTCCCAATTCGTTCTTCTACATGTTTGCAGAAGTCCCGCCGGGACAGAGCGTCTCGTACGTCGTTCGCGGTGCCGAAGTGCTGTACACCGACGGAGCGTACGTCGAGATGATCACACCGGCCGAAGGCAACTTCGAGATCGACGTCATCGTCAGGACGCCCACGTGCTCGCGGACGTTCACGAAGATCATCGCGGTCACGCCTTGCGAGGCGACCGCAATCGTCACGCCGGGCGGCAGCGCATCGTGCGGCGGCTACACATCCGCCGTCGCGGAGCTCACCGGCACCGGGCCGTGGTGGGGATACTGGTCGGACGGTGAGTACTTCTACACGGAGACGCCGCGCATCGAGCGGCAGCTCGTCAACGCCGGCACGTACACCATCAGCTACTTCTACGATCAGGTCTGCCAGGGGAGCGTCACCGGCAGCGTCGACGCCACCGGCGCGCTTCCCAAGCCGCAGTACGTGATCGAGCCGATCGCCGGCTCGGAGTGGTGGTCGGAGAACTCGACCTGCGTCGGCCTGACGCGTCACGCGCAGCTCATCACCGAGGTGCCGGCGGGCTCGCAGATCGTCTGGAGCATCGAGAACGGCGCGATCCTCGGCGGACAGGGCACGCCGCGCGTCGAGTTCCGCAGCGATGCGGAAGGCCTGACCGGCCTGACCGTCGCAGTGGGCACGGAGAACGGCTGCGGCAGCTCGTTCACCGACGAATGGTTTCAGACCTACGGCCTGCCGCGCGCGACGCTCAGCGTCGAGCCTTCCACGATCGGCATCGGCGGCACGGCCATCATCACCGTCACGCGCGAGAACCGTTTCGTCGGCGGCTCCAACCTCACCAGCTCCTTCGGCGATCGCATCATCCCCCTGGGCGATGACCGCTACGAATACATCTCCACGCACGGCGGCGGCGTGGCCACGATCACGCTGACTTCGCTGAGCCCGTGCGGAAACTCGACCGCCACGACCACGCTCGCCATCGACGCCGGCAATCCCGTCGCCGGCACCGCGACCGTCCGCGCGATCGGGTTCGAGTGCAGCAACTACTCCGCGTTCGCGGAGCTCACCGGAGTCGCGCCGTTCAGCGGCACGTGGAGCACGGGACAGACCTTCGTTTCGAACGAGCCGTATGCGCATCTGCAGCCGCCGACCGGCGGCACGTACACCCTCGTCGAGTTCCGCGACGCGAACGGTCCCGGCGCCATCAGCGGCTCGGCGACGTTCGACTTCACCGGCGTTGCCGCCCCCGAATTCGAGTACTCCACGACGAAAGCGTGTCCCAATTCGACGATCACGGCGACACTCACCGCGCCTGTCCCGGACGGCGCGACGCCGCAGTGGACCGCGTTCGGCGCGGACATCATCAGCGGTCAGGGCACGTCCACCATCGAGCTGCGAGTTACCAGCAGCAGCTTCGCTTACGCCTCGGCGCAGTTCACCGGCGCCGGCATCTGCAGCCCGACCACGCTGAAGTCGATCAACGTCCTCAACCCGGCGCCGCAGGAGCCGCAGGTCAGCATCAGCTCGCCGATCGATGCCGGCAACACGACGGCGTTCAGCGTTCTGCTCGACCCGAACTTCGCGACGTGGGGATTCGAGAACTCGCTCGGCGATCCGATGGTCATCGACTACGACGGCGGAAACTTCTTCGTCGTCCGCTACACGAGCACGCACGGTCCCGGCACATCCACGATCCGCGTCTACGGCACGAATCACTGCGGCGTCGCGTTCGAAACGACGCGCGTCCTGGAGATCCTGCAGCCGCCGCCGACCGCACTGCTCACGTCCACTCCCGCCGGGACGTGCGGCGCCGACCTGACGGTGACGTTCACCGGCGTGCCGCCGTTCACCGCGACATGGGGCGACACCGGCGAAACGTTCACGACGAACGACTTCACCGTCACGCGTCACGTCACCGGCGACTCCCGCTGGCTCTCGATCGTCAACGTCTCCGATGCGAATCGCAGCGACGGCCTCGGCTCGTCGGCGTACGTCGAGACCGCGCGTCCGCCGTACGCCGGCTTCTCGGGCGTGAGCGACATGTGCGTGAATGAGCAGCGCACGTACACCGGCGTCGAGATCCCGGCGGGGTGGGAGCTGATCTGGACGATCGAAGGCGATAACGCTTTCATCGTGTCGGGTCAGGGCACCCAGGAGGTCGTCGTCCAGGCCACCGGTGCGGGTCAGTTCAGTCTGATGAACCACTTCCGCACGCCGGAAGGATGCGAAGGATCAGGCAGCGGCGGCACCGTCACGGTGACCGCCTGCAGCACACCGTAATCTCACACTACCCAACAGTTCGGTTGAAGCCCGCGCGCGAATGGCGCGCGGGCTTTTTCTTCCATCCTTACCGCCAGCCCGGGCACGCTGTTGGCACTGCGCGACGCTTGTGATTTCTACTGGAGGCATTGTGATCAAGCGCATCGTCATCGTTCTCTCTCTTCTCCTTCTCCCTCTGTCGGCTTTCGCCCAGCGCAACGAGCTCGGCGTCTTCATCTCCACCTCGCAGTTCGAGAACAGTCAGATCGAAGACGGGCTCGACGACATCGACGTCGATTTCGAAGAAGACATGGGTTATGGCGTGTCGTACAACCGCTTCTGGTTCGGCGGTTTCTCCACGGAACTCGCCTACCAGCGCCTCGGCGCCGACCTGACGGTCTCGTTCGAAGACATCACCGAGACCGCGGGCGACCTCGACCTGGACGTCCTCTCGGCCACGGCCCAGTTTCACTTCGCGCCGCAGAGCATGATCAGCCCCTACATCGGCGCCGGTCTGGCCTACGTCAGCGGCGAAGCCGGCTCGATCGACGAGGATGAGATCGACGCGGTCGATCTGGAGAACGACACGAACTGGCTCGCCAACGCTGGTATCAACATCAACCTCGGCCAGCGTTTCGCCGTCTTCGTCGACGGCAAGTACGTGATGTACGAGGCTCGCGGCGAAGGCGATCCGGATGAGGAAGCGCTCGACATCAATCCCCTGATCGTTGCCGGCGGAATCAAGCTGCGGTTCTGACGCGGACGCGTGGAGGGGCGGGCTTCAGCCCGCCGCGTCGCGCACCGATGCCGCGATCGCGTATCCTTTCCGGCATCACCGCCATCTGCAGCATCGTGCCGGCGTACGTCCTGCGTGCGATCGCCGAGAACGGCGACGCCGAGGACCGCGTGCGCGCGCTCGCCGCGCTGTCGCTGACGGCGCAGCCGCGGCGCGAGAGGCAGGCGTTGACGGAGCTCGCGGGCCTGCTCGTCCTTCCGCCACGCGCAAAACGTCGCACGGTCTTCGACGCCGGTCACTCGCGCACCTTACCGGGCCGCATCGTGCGCACGGAAGGGGAGCGGCGCACGCGCGACGTCAGCGTCGACGAGGCCTACGACGCCGCCGGAAAGACATACGATTTTTTCCGCCGCGTCTACGGGCGCAGCTCCGTCGACGACCGCGGCCTCGGCATCCGCAGCACCGTCCACTACGGCACGGCGTTCAGCAACGCGCATTGGGACGGCCGGCAGATGATCTACGGCGACGGCGACGGCAAGTACTTTCACCGCTTCACCGCGTCGCTCGACGTCGTCGCGCACGAGCTCACGCACGGCGTGACGCAATACACCGCCGCCCTCGGATTCAGCGGCCAGTGCGGCGCGCTGGCCGAGCATTTCTCCGACGTCTTCGGCCTGCTCGCCAAGCAGCACTCACTCCGCCAGAGTTTCGCCGCCTCGGACTGGCTCCTGGGCGCGGACCTGCTCACGAGCCGCGTCAACGGCGCCGGGCTCCGTTCGTTCAAGGCGCCCGGCACCGCGTACGACGACCGCGTCCTCGGCCGCGACCCGCAGCCGCGCCACATGCGCGATTACGTGCGGACGCAGGGCGACGACCGCGGAGTGCACGTCAACAGCGGCATCCCCAATCACGCGTTCTATCGCGTGGCCGAGGCGCTGGGTGGGTTCGCGTGGGAGACGGCGGGGCGGATCTGGTATCGCGCACTGACGCGCGAGCTCGGGCCGCGCTCGCGCTTCCAGCACTGCGCCGACGCCACGTGGCGCGCGGCCGGTGAGTTGTTCGGAAACGGGAGCGCGCCGCAGGACGCGGTGCGCGCCGGCTGGAGCGCGGTCGGGATCGACATCCGCGACGCGGCCGCTGCCGCAGACGTTCGTAACGAGCATGGTGAGCGCTTCGATCCGCCCGCTCCCGCGGCCGAGCTGCCGTACCTCGCGTGAGCGGGGACGTGACTCGTTGGTCGTTGCCCGGCAGGGGTGCGGCATCGGCTGAAGGCACGCCGGACGAGCAACGTCCAACGAGTCCGGCAGCACGATCGCCCGGGGCGTCACATCACGTAGTGATTACGACGCTTTGCGCACGCGGCCGGTGGACGTCGTGACGCGCGGCGCGCGCTCGCTCTTCTCGGACGCCGCGGAGACGTTGCGGCGCTCGGTGCCGTCCCACTCGCGGCGGCTGTTCAGCCAGACCACGAGACCAGTGGCGATGGTGATCGCGCCGAGCGAAACGACGAGCACTTCCGGATTGCGCTTCAGGTAATCGGTGACGTCGTCGAACAGCTCGTCGACGTCGGTGTCCTCGAACTTCGATTTGACGCGGCTCATCACCAGCTCGACGAGTCCGAGCCGCTCGACCAGATCGAGCAACGCATCCGTTCCGATCGCGGACGTGACGACGTTCCGCAGCACTTCCGAGCCCGAGCTCCCGCGGCTCGCGCCTTTCTTTTTCCCAGTGGCCATAGTTCCTCCTGACGCAACAGATTGCGACTTTCGGACCAAAGCGCGCAAAGAGGTAGGACGAACGCAACGAACGCGAGCCGGCTAACACCGCGCGAGCGACAACCCCTCATCCGCCTGCGGCACCTTCTCCCCTCACGAGGGGAGAAGGGCAACAAAGAAAACATCTCGCGAGGACCATGTTTGTTGCCCCTCTCCCCGCGGTGAGCGGGGAGAGGGTGCCCAAAGGGCGGGTGAGGGGTCGCGCAAGTCAGGGTAAGTTTGGCGCTCCGTCTACCCCACCTTCGGTGCCTTGCGCGCGTTCGTGGCCTGCTCGAACGCGAAGGCGTACTTCAGCAGCGCGGGCTCGCTCCAGGCGCCGGCGAAGAACGAGAGTCCGACCGGCAGGCCGAACGCGTCGCCGGCCGGCACGGTGATGTGCGGGTAGCCCGACACCGCGGACGCGGCGGAGTAGCCGCCGGAGTAGTGATCGCCGTTGATCAGGTCCGTGGTCCAGACCGGGCCGCCCGTCGGCGCGACGAGCGCGTCGAGCTTGTGCTTCTTCATCGTCGCGTCGATGCCCTGCGCGCGCGACATCCGATGATTCTTCGCCAGCGCCTTCTTGTACTTTGCGTCCGTCAGCGGACCCTTCTCCTGCGCCATCAGGAAGATCTCCTGGCCAAAGTACGGCATCTCGCGCTCGCGATTCTCCTCGTTGAACTTGATCAGATCCGCGAGCGTGCGCGACTTCACGTTCCGATTCGCCGACGCGAGGTACGCGTTGAGGTCGTGCTTGAACTCGTGCAGCAGCACCTCGAACTCCGAGTCGCCGTATTGATTGTGTGTCGCGAGATTGGCCGGGTCGACGAGCGTCGCGCCGAGCTTCGTCAGCGTGTCGAGCGCGTCCTTCATGATCCGGTCGACGTGATCGTTGAAGCCGAAGTGCTGCCGCGCCACGCCGATGCGCGCACCGCGCAGGCCGTTCGGGTCGAGGAACCGCGTGTAGTCCGCGTGCACGTGTCCGCGGCTCGTCGCGGTGAGCGCGTCGAAGGAATCCACGCCGGCGATCGCGCCGAGCAGGATCGCCGCGTCGGTGACGGTGCGCGTCATCGGGCCGGCCGTGTCCTGGCTGTGCGCGATGGGGATGATGCCGCTGCGGCTCACCAGTCCGAGGGTCGGCTTGAGGCCGACCAGACCGCAGGAGGAGGCGGGGCAGACGATCGAGCCGTCGGTCTCCGTGCCGATGCCCACCGCGGCGAAGTTCGCGGAGACCGCGGCGCCGCTGCCGGAGCTCGAGCCGCAGCAGTTGCGGTCGAGTGAATACGGATTGTTCGTCAGGCCGCCGCGCGCGCTCCAGCCGCTCGTCGAATGCGTGGAGCGGAAGTTCGCCCATTCGCTGAGATTGGTCTTGCCGAGGAGCACCGCGCCGGCTTCGCGGAGGCGCCTGACGATGTGCGCGTCGCGCGCGGCGACGTTCTCGGTGAGCGCGAGCGAACCGGCAGTGGTGCGCATCCGGTCCGCGGTGTCGATGTTGTCCTTGATGACGATCGGGATGCCGTGCAGCGGCCCGCGCACCCGCCGCATGCGGCGTTCCGCATCACGCGCATCGGCGATCGCCAGCGCGTCGGGGTTCAACTCGATCATCGAGTGAATGTTCTTGTCCAGCGCCGCGATGCGCGCCAGGTAAGCCTCGGTCAGAGCGCGAGACGAGTAGCGCTGCATCCCCGCCAGCGTCAGCTCCTCGAGCGGGATGTCCTGCGCCAGCGCGCCGAAGGGGAAAGCGAGGGCGGTGGCGCCGAGGCCGGCGATGCGGATGAAGTCGCGGCGATCGAGATCATTCATGCCGCGCGATTGTAGACGGAGGGCGCGGCAGTCACTCCGTGTCATCCCAATGGCCTTAACTTAGCGCGAGCGAAAACCCCTCATCCGCCTTCGGCACCTTCACCCCTCACGAGGGGAGAAGGGCAACAAATGGAGCGTCTGGCGAGAGCCATGTTTGTTGCCCCTCTCCCAGCGGTGAGCGGGGAGAGGGTGCCCGAAGGGCGGGTGAGGGGTCGTGCAAATTGCGCTAAGTTAAGGCCATTGCCGTGTCATCCCGAGCGTCGAGTCGAGGGACCTGGGCGGGCGGGGACGCGCTGCACAAGCTTCGGGACACGCTGCGCGCCGCGCCCACCCAGGTCCCTCGACTCGACGCTCGGGATGACACCGGTTAGCGGATGTCCTTGCGCAGCTCGTTGCCGGTCAGCACGCCGTCGCGATTGCGATCCTGCTGGCGGAACGAGTTGTCGTTGCCGCGCCACTCGGCGCGGGTCACGACGCCGTCGCGATTGCGGTCGAGACCGTGGAAGCGTTTGCTGGTCTGCGTCGTATTACGCGCGGTGCGGTCGAGCTGCGAGATCACGCCGTCGCGATTGCGGTCGAGCTGCGTGAAGGTGGCGTCGTTGCCGCGCCATTCGTAGCGCGAGATCTGCCCGTCGCGATTCGTGTCGAGCTGGCGCAGCTCGTTCTCCATGTTGCCCGAGCGCGCGAAGGCCTGCGCCTCGTTGCTGGTCAGGATGCCGTCGCGATTCGAGTCGAGGCGGTCGAACTGCAGCGGCGTGCCGGGGAACTCGCCGCGCGAGATGAGGCCGTCGCGATTCGTGTCGAACTGCGCGAAGGCCTGCGTCACGTTGCTGTCGTGCTTGCCGCCCTTCTGCTTGTTCTTCTGCTTGTCGTTCTTCGCCAGCGCCGCCGGCGCGGTGGCCACAACGAGCGCCAGGGCCGCGGCTGCTACGGATTTCGTCAGGTTCATCGAATGCCTCCTGGCGTGGTTGTATTGCGGTATCGGTGCCGTGGCGTAGTCGCTGAAAACAGGGCACTTGCACTGCTGAGCGGCGCCGCGGTTGTCCTGCTCCGAGGGCGTGTTGTCACCGGCCGTGGTGATCTCCGCTTACTGAATGAGCTTTCGGCAGCGCCAGTGGAGGTAATTCACCAGCACCCAGAATCTCTTGAAGCGCGGGTTGCGGGTCTGCTTGTGGTGGTAGCGGTAGTAGATCTGCTGCGCGATCACGGAGAGGCGAAAGAGCCCGTAGACCTCGTAGAACGTCCACCGCTCCGGCATGGCGCCGGTTTTGAGCGCGTAGTACTCGACCACCTCCCGGCGCGTGAGCATGCCCGGGAGGTGCGTCGGCTGCCGCCGCGTGGAGCGCGCGATGAAGTCGTCGTCGGCCTGGATCCAGTACGCGAGCGAGTTGCCGAGATCCATCCACGGGTCGCCGAGCGTGGCCAGCTCCCAGTCCAGGACGCCGATGATGTTCGTCGGGTCGCTCCGCTCGAGCACCACGTTGTCGAAGCGGAAATCGTTGTGCGTGATGCAGATCGTCTCGTGCTCGGGGATGTGGTCCGCGAGCCACTGCATCACCCGCGTGCCCTTCGGCACGTTCCACGTACGCGCGTTGCGATAGCGCTCGCTCCATCCTTCAATCTGCCTTCGCGCATAGCCCGCCCCTTTCGCGAGATGCGCGAGCCCCGCCGCGACGTGATCGACCTGATGCAGCGCGATCAGCGTGTCCAGGAAGTTGAAGCACAACCGCCGCACCGCCTCGGGCGGTAAATCGACGCCGAGGGTCTTGCGCGGAATGATCCCGTCGAGGCGCTGCATGACGTAAAACTCCGCGCCCGTGACCGCCGCGTCGCCGCAGTACGCGATCATCTCCGGCACGTACGGGAACACCGGCTTCAGTGCCTGCTGCAGACGGAACTCGCGCCCCATGTCGTGCGCCGACTTGGCCTTCGTCCCCGCGGGAGGCCTGCGCAGAATGAGGTCATGCGAGTCGTACTGCAGCCGGTACGTCCAGTTCGACGCGCCGCCGGAGTACTGCGTGATGCGCGGAGTGCCGCGGAGATCGTCGATCTGCGTGTGCAGCCAGGCATCGACGTTCGCGACGTCGAGCTCTTCGCCGGCACGGACCGGTTCTTCGTTACTCGTTGCTCGTTGCTCGGCTGGGGTGCCTTTCGGACTCACGACACTGTCCCCGCGAACGGGAAACGCGGAAACGTAGGGCGTGGGG
>DASVSV010000333.1:0-6578 GCA_036387915.1 Thermoanaerobaculia bacterium | reverse complement strand
CGCGGCGCGCGGGTCTGGGTTTGTGGCGGGACTTCAGTTGTGTCTAAGGTGCTCGCAGTCATCAGTCCCGACAATAACACGGCCGCGGAGCTGGTTTACTCCGCGGCCGCGTCCGGTTACTTCCGGCTGGACAGATGATCGTCGGGCCAACCGCGTCCGACCGGGACCGGACGGAGCACGTAATCGTTGGCCCAGGCACCCTGCAGCTCGGCGCCGCGGACCATCGCGAAGTTCTGCAGGCTGATGGCCACCTGGAACGAGAAATCGGTCGAATACGCGCGCTCGTCCATCGACGTGGCGCAGCGGATGTTCTGGAACCACTTCATCCATTCATCCGTACCGCCGGCGGCCGGGGGATTCGGGGTACCGTCCGGCACGGAGGTCGGCGGGACGAGGCTGGTCAGCTGCGGGTATTGCGCGGTGATGTGACACGACATGCAGGACGTGTCATTGAGATCGGCCGGGCCATTGAGGCGGCCGTTCCAGCCGAGGTGCTGCGGCGGGAGCTCGTTGGAGGCGAAGATCACCGTCTCCTTGAGGGCCGGATTGACCTTCGTCTCGGTGAACGGATAGGGATTGGTGGTGTTGGTGCGGTCCTGCGGATCGTTGCCCCACATCAGGCCGACCGGCACGAGGTTCATGAACTTGTTCGGCTGATTGAGCTGGCCGTTGTAGACGAACGTGCCGAAGACCCAGCCGGTCAGCTCCTCCCCGTCCGCGTTCGGGTCGCGCACGGCGATGTCCATCTGCAGCAGGTTCACCGGCGTCACTTTGCGCGTCGAGGAGGTATTGAAGTTCTCGGTGATGTACGCCTTCCACTGTAGAGGATTCTCCAGGTACGGAATCTTGTCCGTCCCCTGCGGTGCGTCGGTGAAGAGCAGCTTCGCGAAAACAGTTCCGTGAGGGAAGCCGCCGCCGAAGCGGGCGTCGGTCGCGCGCGGATCGGGATTGTCGGGATCGGCCCACATCTTCCCGAGCGTATAGCCGGCGAACTCGTTGACCAGCGTAATGGCATAGACGGAGTAATTGCCGTCCTTGCCGAGCTGCGTCGGCGCGAGCTGCTGCGGCGACAGCGGCGCCTCTTTGATCAGGCCGCGGAAACCTTCCGTGCCGCCATTGGGAGGATAGGCATTCGGACCGACGCCGGTCGGATGCAGCCAGGGGATGTGATACCACTGCCGCACTTTGTTGTCGTACGGATCCCATTCCGGCAGATTGCCTTCGAACGCGTAATCGCGGACGGCGAGGATGTACTCCTTCGGGTTCTTGCGGAAATCAATCCGCTGCATGAAATCCGGCAGCGTGGCGGGTTTCGTCCGCGGATAATCGGCCTTCAGACGAAACACGGGCTGATCGGAATACGACGCGTAATACTCCTGCGGCGTGACCATGAACCCGAAATCGGGAAAGCCGGCGCCTTTCTGCTTGCGGCCGAGGAGTGCGCGGCCGGACGCGTTTTTAGGCGCGAAGGCGGAAGCCTCCACGGCTTCATTGCCGCTCGTAGCGGCGGTGGCCGTCGTGGCGGCCGGCTTTTTCTCGCAGGAAAGCAGGCCCACGCACACCGTGGCAATGACCAAGGACAGGGTTCGCGGTGAGAGCGCCATTCAACTCCTCCTTATGAGACCGTCGTGAAATCTTCAGTGGAGACTTCGCAGGCCCGGCGCACTTCCTGAACCGTGGCCGGCGCGTCGAAACGGAAAAGGCCGGGGAGATTGCGCTCCAGCCGCGACGCGCGAATGGCTTCCTTGATGGCGAAGAAGACGGTGATGGCCATGACCAGCGGCGGCTCCCCCACTTCCTTGGCCGACATGATGTCCGTCGGCTCCTCCGGCACGTCGGCCAGGTCGCGCGGGTAAAGCCAGGTATTCATCTCCAGCGGGATCGAGACCTGGGCCGGGATCTTGTACGTCCAGGTATTGAGCGTATTGAGACGCCCCTTCTCCTCGCCGTCGGGCTGGAACACCAGTTTTTCACTGGTCAGGAAGCCGACGCCCTGAATGAATGCCCCTTCCACCTGGCCGATGTCGATGGCGGGATTGAGGCTGTGGCCCATGTCGTAGACCAGGTCCGAGCTGAGGATCTTCGTCTCGCCGGTGAGGATGTCCACCTCCACCACCGAGCAGGCCGCGGAGTAGGTGTAGCCGGGGAACTCGTCGACCTCCCCCGCCGCCGACATGTCGAGGCGCGTAATGCCGGGGATGACCGGCTGCTGGTCGGACGGCTTGAACGTCAGCGCCGGAATGGCCGTCTCGCCGCCGCGGATCGGCGCCGTGAACACGGCCAGCAGGCTGACGCGGTTCTGATAGGCCATGGCGATGAGGTACTGCCAGATCAGCGTCTGCGGCGTCCTGTTCGGCAGGTCGACGCGCGCACTCCAGCCGAGGGCGCCGTAGTTCCAGAAATCAATTCCGTTGGCCTTGCACCAGTCGTCGCCCCTCTCCTTGAGCATCTCGTAGCCGAACTCCAGGAGCCGTTTGCGCAGCACCTGGCAGACCTGCTTGACCGCCTCGACGTTGTACGTCGTGCCGGTCGACGCGCCGGTGCTGGTCGGCTGCGGAATGATGTCGGTGCGCGGGTTCTGGACCTGCACCAGTTCCATCGGGATATTAAGGATATAGGCCGCCACCTGCGTGACCTGCGTGGTCAGTCCCTGTCCGATCTCCACGCCGCCCTGCTGGACGATGACGCTGCCGTCGGCCTGATAGACCGCCACCATGGCCATGGCCTGTTCGAGCATGACCAGGTTGTAGCCCGACCCGTATTTGACGGGGATCATGGCCAGTCCGCGCTTGCGCCACTTGTTCGCGGCATTGAACGCGGCCACCTCGGCGCGCTTCTGCGCGTAATTCGATTTCTCCTTCAGGTACGACCAGACCTTGCCGATGTAGCAGTACGACAGCGCCTGTCCGAACGGCGTGACCTGTCCGCGCACGTAGAGGTTCTTTTCCCGCAGATCCTCGGGGAGCATGCCGATGGAGAACGCCGCGTCGTCGACCGCGTTCTCGAGAATGGTCTTGGCCTGCACGTCGCCGAAGGAGCGGAAGGCGGTATTGGGAGCGGTGTTGGTGCGGCAGACGTCGATCTGGCTCTCGAAATTTGGCACGTTGTACGCGGCGTCGGAGCGCGTCTGAATGCAATTCGAGACGATGAACGAGCAGTCGTAGAAGAAGCCGCCGTCGCCCCAGAGCTTCGTCTGCCAGCCGAGGATGCGGCCGCGGTCGGCGGGATTGAGCTCGCCGCGGTCGACGGCGATCTGATACTGCCCGTAATACGCGTGCCGTTTGCCGACCAGCGCAGTGTCGTGCTCGCGGGCCACGGCCAGCCGCACCGGTTTCTTGGTGGCCACGGAGGCGACCGCGGTCGGTCCGACGACGAAGCGCGTCTGTTCGGTCTTGCCGCCGAAACCGCCGCCGACGAGGGGGACGTTCACCTCGACGCGGTTGTACTCCGCGCCGATGGCCATGGCCGTGGTGACGTGCATTTCCTGCGGGCTCTGCGTCGACGGGCGCACGATCAGGCGCCGCCCGTCCGCCGGCTCGGCCACACACGCCTGCGTCTCCATGTAAAAGTGCGCCTGCCCGCCGGTCATGAGCGAGCTCTCCACGACCTGACACGGCACGCCGTCCAGCGTCACCTGCCGGTCGACGATGTCGCGGTCGAGCGGCTTTTTGTCGGGCGTGGTCCAGTCGAACCGGCTGCCCGGCCGCGTGACTTTCCAGACGTGCGACACGAACGACGACGTGTCGGGATTGTCGGGGAAGACGCTGTTCTTCTCGATGGCTTCCTCGAGGCTGAGGATCGGCTCCTGCCATTCCTTGGGCCACTCGTCGATGCGCGTATAGCCGACGCAGTTGGCGCTGACGTAGTCCGCGATGCGGATGGCCGTGATCTCCTCCGCGGCCAGCACCATGGCCAACGTCTGTCCGACGAAGCCGACCATCTCTTCGGCATACAGAGGCTGATCGGCGCCCATGCCCTGCAGGTTGATGCCGCCGGCGGGCAGATTCTCGTACGTCACGAGATCGACGAAATCGGGAAAGGTCGTTTTCAGCCACGCGCGCAATACATGCGTCTCGACCCGCTTTTTACTGCCGGGGATGACCCAGTGATAGTTGGCCAGAGCACGCCGGCTCTGCACCAGCGCGCCATTGAGCGTCTGCGCCGACGTCGGCAGCTCGTGCGTGTAATGGACCTGCCCCTGCGTCTGGTACATGGCCATGGTCTTGATGTACGGCTGCGCGACGGGCGTCCTCCAGTCCTGACGCGCCCAATCCTGCAGCCCGTTGCTGACCGGCCACCTGCCGAAGGTGATCTCGCCGCTCGAGGCGATGTTCTGCGGGACTTTCGCGCCGCGCGCGACCAGCGCGTTGACGACGGCCTTATAGAGGAAGCCGACCGCCAACTCGGTCTTGTATTCGTCCGAGAATCCCTCGTCCGGCACTTGCTTGTAGCGCGATTCCCACCGTTTCAGCTCTTTGCGCACTTCGCCCGCGCAGATTTCGGTGAGCTGCGGCAGCATGTCGAGGGAGAGTTTCTTCCCGGCCATGGCCGCCTCGGTTTTTCGCGCGCGCCACGGATACGGGGCGATGTTGCCGAACACCACCACGGCGTCCTTGACGATGAGGTTCTTCCCCATCCCGATGCGCGTCGTCGCATTGACGATGCTGTGGGCGTTGACTTCGCGCAGGGCCACTTTCTGCGGCATGACCACGTCGTCTTTCGTGCCGGCGGGGATGCGGTAACGGAGCAGCACGATGTTGTCGGCCAGGGCCTTGTCTTTGACTACGCGCTCGACCAGTTCCTCGGCCGTGCAGGTGTCGCGGCGTCCGCGGGTCACTTCGAGGTACTCGATCTCCGCCCCCACCGCGACCAGCGCCGTCAGCGCGTCCGAGGGGAAAGGCGCCTCCGTCGTGCCGACGACGTGCTTCAGCACGAGCATCGTGTTCCCGCCGAGGGAGGCCGCGTTGCGGACGATGCGGCCGGCGGTGCGGCGGGCCATGTAGTGCACCGCGCCGAAACGGGTCGTGGAGGCGAACAGCTCGTCGTCGTCGTCCTGCACCACTTCGCCGCGCCGCTTCATTGCTTTCTCGAGCAGCGCGATCAGGTCGCTGTAGCTGATGCCCGAGGCGGCGCTGACGCCGTGACGGTCGATCATCGGAGTCATCCCCAGCTCGGGGATGAGGCGGATGTCGACCAGCACCTGCGCGTCGAGGAACTCGCTCTTGTAGACGCCGAAGGAAGTGTTGCCGTGCAGGAGACGCAGGCGCTTGCCGCGGTGCTCGCGCATGATCCCGGAAAGCTCGCGGAGCGTGGTCGGCGTAAGCCAGACGCGATCGTCCGCGACGATCTGCACCGGCTGCGACGGCGCGTGGGCGTCCTGCGGGAACGGAATCCTCACGTGCTCGGCCGGGAGCTGGTGTGCCGAGCCGGGATCGAGCTCGCACTTCATCCGCTCTTCCTCGTCCTTCTTCGTCCAGTTCGAGGCGAACGTCTTCATCCCCGTGAGGATGGCCCGGTAGCCGGTGCAGCGGCAGAGGTTCCCGTCGAAGGCGTCTTCGATCTGCCGCTTGGTGGCCTTCGGGTTGTTGGTGATGAACTCCGACATGTTCATCACGAATCCGACCGAGCAGTAGCCGCACTGGCTGCCGTTGTTCAGGGCGAGCTGGTAGGCGACCGGATTCACGCCGCCGTGGCTTTGCTCGGTCGGGTGCTCGGACATCTCGACGAGCTTCGCGTCCGGCTGCACCACGTCTTTGGCCAGCCTGCGGTCGATCTGGCCCTGCACCGACTCGCGCTTGGCCCGCGCCTCGGCGTTGGCCGCGGTGATGACCGGCTGCGTCGGCGCGTCGAACGGCTTGCCGCCGCGCGAGTAGGTGGCGCTGTGCTTGAGGTGCTCGGGGTTCGGACGCCGCACCGAGCCGGTGCCTTCGACCGTGGTCACGACGAGCCCCTCGAGCGCGCAGACGGGGCGGAGGCAGGAGTTGATGGCGCGGTGCTCGGGCTGATTCTCGGCCGCATCCCAGCGGGAGAGGATGACCGTGCACCCTCCGCAACCGCCCTCGCCGCACGGCTTTTTCGGGCCGGCCAGCCCGACGCCGGGCGAGCGGAGATAGTCGATCAGGAGAAGATCCGGCGCCGGACTCTCCAGCGTCACTGCCTGTCCGTTGAGAAAGAAGCTGACCCGATTGTCCATGCCTGGTCCTCCGTCCGAAACGGCGCCGAGCGCCGCCGGAACATCGCGATTCGAATTGTCGGAAAGGGTGAGACTGACCGAAGAAGAGTTTAGACGAGGTCGGCAGAAAAAAGGAGGGATGTATTTCCGCCGGAGGGGGCAGGGGGCAGGGCGCGGGGGGCAGGAGCGGGAGCGGGAGCGGGAGCGGGAGCGCGTGACGGAGCGGCTGACGGAGCGGCCGCCTGGCGGGCGGCGCTCCGTCAGCGAGGCGGCGTTCAGGAGCTGAGGAAGTGCATGGCCGGCGTGGCGACCACGCTTGCGATCGCTCCCAGCAGATCGTCGAGCTCGTACGGTTTCATGAGCGAGAGGATGCGGTCTTTCTGGTTGGAGAGATTCAACTCCACGT